>JALZEA010000116.1 GCA_030862265.1 Actinomycetota bacterium
GTAGAACGCGGCCGCGAAGTATCCGCCGTTGTTGAAATCGGGGTGCTCCTCGAGCCAGTGGGCCGTGCAGTTGCGCTGCGCCGGCGGATTCCCGTCAGCAACGATGCCGTTGACCATGCGGAATTCGTCGAGCATCTCGAACGTTCTCGTCTTCCGCCAATTGCGTGCGTCCCAGGTCTGCACCGACCCCGAAGTCGCGCTGCACTTGCCATTCATCGTCGTTTCCGAGGCAGCCAGGAAGACGTTGTCCTTCATCCGGTTGGGCCAGCGGGTCCCGTGCATGTACTGGTTGGCACGTTCCGCGACCGCCAGCACCTTCGGGTGCAGCGGATCCTTACGAGCGTCGAGCAGCATCATCGGATCCGTTCCGGTCAGCACGATGCCCGGCGCGACCTCTTCGACATCGTGGCCACCGGTTGCCGGCTTTCCTTCGCCCCACTTCTCTTCTACGAACTTCGGTTTCGCAGTGTTCCTCAGATCGATGATGTTGCCCCCGGATCCCCATGCCCACTGGCAGTCGAGCACGCAAGAGAACGTGTGCTGTGCGGCACCCGCGACCTTCGAGATGATCTGGGGGTTCGTCTTGTCTTCGACATCGATGATGTAGACCGCGTTGGTGGGACTACTCGTCTGCGGATTGCCGTCGTTGGAACCGCTGACTGTGTTCGGCACCACGAGGATCTCCCCGTTGCCATCGAGGTCCTCGCGCGAGAACTGCCATTCCTGCGGCATGGGAACGAAGCCGGTCATGGTCGGGTTCAGCGGATCGGAGACGTCGAAGATCATGACCTTGTTCTGATCGTTCATGTAGAAGTACTTGCCGATCAGCCGGCCGCCGACGCCGTTCTGCGCGAGCGGGATGTGCTTGACGTGCTCGACGTTGTCGGTGGCGAGCCCACCGGTGGTGGGACCACCGGAAGCAGGCGCGGATGTCAGCGTTGCCGCCAAGACGACGGCAGTGAAAAGCGAACCGATCTTGCGCACGAGTTCTCCCAGGATTGTTCGAAGTGGTCTCTGCAAAGGTTCGCCGCTCGGATTGCCCCTCCTGCCAAGCGCTACTTCGAGGACGACTTGGCCTCTCCGAGGACCGCCTGAGCGGCCGCCCAGCGAGCGGTCGGGACCCGGAACGGCGAACACGACACATAGTCGAGGCCGAGACGCTCGCACGTCGCGACGGAGTCGGGATCGCCGCCGTGCTCACCACAGATACCCAGATGCATCTCGGGGTTCGTCTTCCGGCCCCCCTCTACGGCGATCTCCATCAAGCGTCCGACGGCGGGATGGATCGTCACGAACGGGTTGTAGGGAACGAGTTTGCGCTCCTCGTACATCGCGAGGAACTTACCGATGTCGTCGCGCGAGAAGCCGAACGCGGTTTGCGTGAGGTCGTTGGTGCCGAACGAGAAGAAGTCGGCGTGGGCCGCGATATCCTCCGCGCTGATACATGCCGTCGGAAGCTCGATCATCGTGCCGAACTCGATGTGGAGCTCAACCTTGTTCCTTTTGAGGATCTCATTCGCGACAGGTTCGAGCTCCTCCCGCATCTGGTGAAGCTCTTCGTCGGTCGCAACCAACGGAATCATGATCTCGGGACGAGGGTCCTTGCCGTTCTTCTTCAGTTCGACCGCGGCTTCGACGATGGCACGCACCTGCATCGCGTACAGACCCGGCTTCACGATGCCGAGGCGTACGCCTCTCAAGCCCAGCATGGGATTCGCTTCGTGCAACTCGTTCACCTTGGCGAGAACCGCTTTCTTCTCGGCGAGTTCGTCCGGTTTCATCTCGATCGCGCCTGCCTCGGCGCGCGCGATCTCGACCGAGAGGTCCGTGTGGTTGGGCAGGAATTCGTGCAGGGGCGGATCCAGCAGCCGCACCGTTACGGGGAGCCCGTCCATCGCGTCGAAGATGCCCAGGAAGTCGTCACGCTGCAACGGCAGAAGAGCGTCGTAGGCAGCTTGCTCCTCTTCGTCGGTGTCGGCGAAGATCATCTGCCTGACGAGAGCGGCGCGTTCGCCCATGAACATGTGCTCCGTGCGACACAATCCGATGCCTTCGGCCCCCCGGAGCCGCGCGTTTTCGGAGTCGTCCGGCGTATCGGAGTTTGCGCGCACGCGCATCCGGCGGTTCTTCTCGGCGACGCGGTCGAAGCGCTCGTACGCGCGCCACAGGTCGCTTCTCTTCGCGTCTTCGTCGCCCTTGATAGCAGCATCCAGTTCGGAATCCTCGAGCTCGATCCCCTCCGCGTAGATCGTCCCGTCGGTGCCGTCGATGGTGATCCAGTCGCCCTCCTTCACGGTCGTGGAGCCGACGGTGAACTGTTTGTTCTTGGTGTCGATCCGGAGCGCGTCGGCGCCACAAACCGCGGGGATGCCTGCCCCGCGCGCGACGAGGGCCGCGTGCGAGCTGGTTCCTCCCGCGGATGTGAGGATGCCTTGCGACACGATCATCCCGTGGAAGTCGTCGGGGTTGGTCTCGCGCCTGACAAGGATCACCTGCTCGTCCTCGTTCGCCCGGTCGTAGGCGTCGGCGGCGGTAAAGACCACGCGTCCGACAGCCGCCCCCGGCGATGCGTTCAAGCCCGTAGCAAGCGGCGCCTTGGATGCCTTCACCGACGACTTGATCCCCTTCTTGAAGACCTCGTCGAGCTTTCCGGGCGTGATCCGATCGCGGAAGGCATCCAACTCGTCCAACCATCTGGCTTCGACCATGTCGGATGCGATCACCAACATCGCCCGGCCCGTGCGCTGCCCGATGCGCGTCTGGAGCAACCAGAGTTTGCCCTGCTCGACGGTGAACTCGATGTCATTCATGTCCTTGTAGTGCTCTTCGAGGGTGGCGAAGTGGCGCAGCACTTCTTCCCAGGCCGCGGGTTGGACCTTAGCCATGTCTTCCAAAGGCAACGTGTTGCGAATGCCTGCAACGACGTCCTCACCCTGCGCGTTTTCCAGATAGTCGCCGTAGGGTTTCTTCTCTCCCGTGGAGGGATTGCGCGTGAACGCGACACCCGTGCCCGAATCGTCGCCCTTATTACCGAACACCATCGTCTGGATGTTTACGGCGGTGCCGAGGTCGTCGGAGATGCGATTCTTCCGCCGGTAGTCCTTGGCGCGCTTGTTGTCCCACGAACCGAATACGGCTTCGACCGCCATGTGCAACTGGTCGGTCGGATCCTGGGGAAAGTCCTTGCCCGCTTGCTTCGAGACGATGTCCTTGAAGGTCGCGACGAGCTTTTTGAGGTCCTCAACGTCGAGATCGACGTCGTTGTCTACCTTCTTCGCGTCCTTGGCGGCTTCGATCACCTCTTCGAAGAGATCGCCGTCGACGTCCATCACCGTCTTTCCGAACATCTGGACGAGCCGTCGGTAGGAGTCCCACGCGAAGCGAGGGTTGTCGGTCTGCTTGGTGAGGCCTTGCACGCTCTCGTCGTTCAGCCCGACATTAAGAACCGTATCCATCATCCCCGGCATGGAGAACGGCGCACCGGAGCGCACGGATACGAGCAAGGGATCGGCGGCGTTGCCGATCTCGCGGCCCATCGTCTCTTCGAGATGTTTGCGATGCTCGGCGACTTCGTCGAGCAAACCGTTGGGGAACTGACGGCCCCCGGTCCGGTACGCATTGCAAGCTTCGGTTGTGATCGTGAACCCGGGGGGCACCGGTAGGCCCAGGTTCGTCATCTCGGCGAGGTTCGCGCCCTTCCCGCCGAGAAGATTTTTCTGCGAGGCATCGCCCTCAGCGAAGTCGTAGACCCATTTCGTCATGTGGTTGGTACCAACTCCTCGCTTTAGTGGCCGCCTTCGGGCTCGGACAACTGCACGTCGGCCGACGCATCGTCGCTACCGAGCTCGACCTCGCTCCTACCTCGATGTCCGTGCGCGTCCCATGCGTTGAGGCTCCAACTGCCCTCGCTCAGGTGATACGTGAACCGACCGTCCGCATCCACCTGCACCTGGTCGACGACGTCACCGTTCGAATTGTGGACCTCTACGACCGCGCTCGGCGCGGGATCCCCGTGCGCAGTTACTCGTCCCGTCAGCTTCGGCATATCTACCCTTTCTTTAGAAGCGTTTCGTGAGGTATTCGACAAGACCTGAGATCGGGATGCGCTCTTGCTCCATCGAGTCGCGCTCGCGCACCGTGACCTGGTTATCGGTCAGAGAATCGAAATCGACGGTTACACAGAACGGCGTTCCGATCTCATCCTGGCGGCGATAGCGCCGTCCGATCGCGCCGGTCACGTCGAAGTCCGTCGCGAAGTGCGGCCGGACCTCGGCTGCCAGGTTCTCTGCCACCGGCGTGAGGTCGGCGTGTTTGGAAAGTGGCAGGACGGCGACTTTCACCGGTGCGAGACGCTTGTCGAGTTTGAGAACGGTTCGCTTCTCCATCTTGCCGGTGGCGGTCGGTGCCTCGTCTTCTGTGTAAGCGTCGATCAAGAAGGCGAACGTCGGGCGTTCGACTCCCACTGCAGGCTCGATCACGTAAGGGACGAAGCGCTCTTCGGTCTCGGGGTCGAAATAAGAAAGATCCTCGCCCGAGCGTTCCGCATGCGCTTTGAGGTCGAAGTCGGTGCGGTTGGCGATCCCCTCTACTTCCGACCATCCCATCCCCGGGAAGTCGTATTCGATATCGAACGTGCGCTTGGCGTAGTGCGAAAGTTCCTCGGCGCCGTGCTCGCGTAGACGGAGGTTGTCCTTTGTGATCCCGAGATCGAGGTACCAGTCCATCCGTTCCTTCAACCAGTAGTCAAGCCACTCCTCGTCGCTGCCCGGTTTGACGAAGAATTCCATTTCCATCTGTTCGAACTCTCGGGTCCGGAAGACGAAATTGCCCGGGGTGATCTCGTTGCGGAAACTCTTTCCCTGTTGCGCGATCCCGAATGGGATCTTCTTCCGCGACGTCGTCTGGACGGTCATGAAATCGACGAACATCCCCTGTGCGGTTTCGGGGCGCAGATACACGATGCTCGCCGAGTCCTCGACGGGACCCATGTGGGTTTTGAACATGAGATTGAACTGACGAGGCTCGGTCCATGCCGGGCCCTGCCCGCACTCCGGACAGGCCTTCTCGATCTTGATGTGATCGGCCCGGAAACGCTTGTGGCAGTTCGTGCATTCGACGAGCGGGTCGGTGAATGTCTCGACGTGACCAGATGCCTCCCACACCTTCGGGGACATGAGGATCGAACTCTCGAGGCCGACAACGTCGTCGCGCATCTGGACCATCGAGTACCACCACTGCGCTTTGACGTTCCGCTTGAGCTCGATGCCGAGGGGGCCCCAATCCCAGGCAGAACGCAAACCCCCGTAGATCTCCGATGAAGGGAAGACGATGCCTCTGCGCTTGCAAAGGTTGACGATGGTGTCCATCGAAACTTCGGCCATGCGAGGGATGATATTCGTCGTGGGAGAAGCAGAATCAGGTCATAACGACCGCTGGGAGACCTCGCGATAGATATCGCGCTGGGCCTCCTGGCCATCCTCTTACTCGTCCTCGGCAACGCCTTCTTCGTCGCGGGTGAATTCGCGCTCGTGGCATCCGACAAGACACGTATCGAACATCTCGCCGAGGAAGGCCGCGCCGGTGCCGCCGGCGCGTTGAAGGCCCTCCGTGATCTGTCTTTCCAACTCTCCGGCGCGCAGTTAGGGATCACGGTCACATCTCTGGTCGTGGGATTCATCGTCGAGCCCACGATCGGCGAAGCCCTCGAACCGGCGATGGCAGACCTGGGATTCGAGCAATCGTCCCGCGCCGTGGCGATCGGGGTCGGTCTCGTCCTTGCGACGGCGCTGCAGATGGTCCTCGGAGAGTTGATCCCGAAGAACGTGGCGGTCGCACGTCCCGTACCGATGGCGATCGCCCTCGCCACGCCCTTGCGACTCGTGAATGCGCTGGCCACCCCCGTGATCAGATTCCTCAACGCGACCGCGAACGCGACCGTTCGTCTTCTCGGGATCGAGCCACGCGATGAGCTGACCTCTGCGCATTCGCTCGAAGAGCTCGAGGTGATGATCCGATCGTCGCGGCGCGGCGGCTCGTTGCGTGAGGAGGATTACTCGCTTCTGGCACGCGCCATCACCTTCAGCGAGAAGGCTGCGTCCGACGCTCTGACGCCTCGAACGGCGGTGATCGCCCTCGACAAGGACGGTCCCCTGCCGGAACTGGCCGAACTCTCACGCTCCAGTGGTCATTCCCGGTTTCCGGTGCTCGACGCGGGGCTCGACGACATCATCGGCATCGTCAACATCAAGGATTCGTACCTGATCGCGCCGGAGCAACGTCCGGTCACCAAGATCTCGGCGATCGCGCGCGCTCCACTATTCGTCCCCGAATCGAAACCACTCGACTCCCTGCTGGCGGAGATGCGACGCGACCGCGAGCAGATGGCCGTGGTGCTCGACGAGTACGGAGGGACGGCGGGGATCATCACGCTCGAAGATCTGCTCGAAGAGATCGTCGGCGACATCGAGGACGAGCATGATCCGGCCGCGCCGCCGGTGCAAGAAACGACGCGCATCTCGGAAGGCATCCACGTTCTTTCCGGACTCCTCCATCCCGACGAGGTGATGGAATCGTGCGGTTTCGTGATCCCCGAAGGCGATTACGAAACGTTGGGCGGGTTCCTGTTGGCCGTGCTGGGGCGCATCCCAAGGCTCGGCGACCACGCCGCCCATGACGGCTGGGAGTTCAAGGTCATCGAGATGGACGGCAACAGGATCGCCAAGGTCCTGGGAGTAGCCCCCGCGTCACGGGCCACGCCATGAGCTGGGCCTTCGTTGCCGCGATCGCACTGTTGTTCGCGAACGGTTTCTTCGTTGCGGCCGAGTTCGCGGTCATCGCGGCCGGCCCTTCCAAGCTGGAGCATCTTGCTGCCGCCGGCGGACGACGCGCCAAGGCAGCGCTTCGCTCGGCGAACGAAGTCACATTGATGTTGTCGGCTGCGCAACTCGGGATCACGATGGCGTCGCTGGGGCTCGGCTTCGTCGCCGAACCGGCGCTCGCGCATCTGCTCGAAGATGCTCTGTCCGGAGTGGGTCTTCCAAGCGGGGCGATCCACGCGCTCGCGTTCGTGATCGCGCTCGGGATCATCTCGTTCCTCCACATGGTCGTCGGCGAGATGGCGCCCAAGAACATAACCATCGCCGAACCGGAGAAAGCTGCGCTCTGGGTCGCGATCCCCTTCCGTGTCTACGTGACGTTGTTCCGGCCTTTCATCTGGTTCTTCAACCTGCTTGCGAACGCGGGCACGCGCGCTCTCGGTGTGGAGCCGCAGGACGAGCGGAGTGCCGCTTATTCACCCGGCGAGATCAGGCTCATCATCACCGAGTCGGCGCGCTCCGGCGAGCTCGACCGTTTCGAGCACCGTCTATTGGCCGGCGCCGCGAGCTTCGGAGAACGCGACGCGGCCTCCGTGATGGTCCCTCGCACGGAGATGGTGGCCGCACCTTTATCGATCTCCGCGCTGGAGATCGAGGGCATCGTGGTCGGCACCGGGCACTCCCGTATCCCGCTATACGCGAAGGATCTCGACGACATCATCGGTTTCTTCCATTCGAAGGACCTACTGCGCATCTCCGCCAACGCAGGCGAGGACGCGATCCCCAATGCTCTTATCCGACCGATGCTCGTGGTGCCGGAGTCTCTGCCGTTGCACCCGCTGCTACTCGAGATGCGCAGAAGGAGGCAACACTTCGCCCTCGTTCTCGACGAACACGGAGGTACGGCGGGGATCGTCACCTTGGAGGATCTGCTCGAGGAACTCGTCGGTGAGATCCGGGATGAATACGACGCGACCGAACTCGGAATCGAGGTGCTGGCCGCAGATCGTTACCTGGTTCCAGGCTCATTGCGCGTGGACGAGGCCGCCGACCGCCTCGGTGTTCAACTGCCGGACGGCGAATACGAAACGATCGCGGGGTTCATCATGGATCGCCTGGGTCGCATCCCGAAACGACGCGATGTCGTCGAACATGGCGGTTGGCGACTATGGGTGCGCTCGATGCACCGCAGACGCGTCGTACAAGTGTTGATCGAACGAACTTAAAGGCTTGTTAGCCTCCGCCGACATGGATTCGGCTGCGAAACGCCAGGCCCGCGGACGCGTCGTGCGCGCCGTGTTCGCCGCGATCATCGCCATCTCGGGCATGGTCCTCGCCTCCTTCGGGCAGTTGCGGACCAGGAAGAGCCCGGGCGAGCCCCCCGATATCGCCACGGCTACCGAGGTTCTCATCGCCCTTGCCGGAGCCGCGATCGTCCTCATCGCGGGTTATTCAGCGGCGCGTTACTTGGGCAGCGCGTTGCGTGTGGCGATGCACGACCAGACGGGGCCCGCACGGAGCTCCTCGGCGGCGATCGTCGTGCGGGTCGTGGGCTACGTCATCACTGCATTCGCGGTGCTCTCCGCTCTCAAGGTTCCGCTGGGAGGGCTGCTCTTGGGAGGAGCCTTAACGGGAGTGGTCGTCGGGATCGCCGCGCAGCAAACGCTAGGAAACTTCTTCGCGGGGCTGGTACTGCTGACGGTGCGCCCGTTCTCGGTCGGCGAGCACATCGTGCTGCGGTCTGGCCCTCTCGGTGGCGAGTACGAAGGGACCGTTACCGAGATGAGCCTCTATTACGTCCATCTGCTGACGGATCAGGGCGCCGTCGCGCTGCCGAATGCAGGAGTGCTGGCGTCCGCGGTCGGGCCAGGTGCGCGGGCGAAGGAGGAGGAAGAGGAACCGCCCGAGGACGACCACGGGCCTCCCCACGGGGGCACACTTGCCCACGGGGGCACACTTGCCCACGGGGGCACACCTGCCCAAGGCGGCACTCCCTAGTTGAAACTCACCTACCGCGGCGTCGTCTACCCCTGGCAGTGCGATCACATGGGCCACATGAACGTCGCGTTCTACGTGGCGAAGTTCGACGAGGCGACATGGCATCTCTTCCGCTTGTGCGGGATAACGGGGGCATACCTGCGCGACAACGGGAAAGTGATGGCCGGCGTCCACCAGGACATCACATACCGGCGGGAACTCGTCCCGGGCGACACCGTGCGCATCGAGTCACGCGTGGTCGAGGCAGGCGCGCGTAAGCTGACGTGGGCCCACGAGATGTACGACGACGTTACCGACGAGAACGTCGCGTCGTGCGAACTGACGGCGGTTCACATCGATGCCGCAACGCGTAAAGCGACCAGGTTTCCGGAACACATCCGCGCGACCGCAGAGGAGATAGCGCGCCGCTCTCCACCGGCCCGAGGTGACTTGATGGATCTCCGAAAAGTGTGGGAGCAACGGGCCAAGCAGTGGCGCGATTGGGCGCGAACGCCGGGCCACGATGCATTCTGGGCATACTCGGGCTCATTCTTCGAGGACATCGTGCCCAGTCGCCCCGGCGTAGTACTCGACATCGGCTGCGGGGAGGGCCGGGTGACGCGCACTCTCGGAAAGCGGGCCGATGCCGTCGTGGGGATCGATTCGTCACCAACCCTCCTTCAGGATGCCGTAGGAGCAGACGAACTTGCGACCTACCTCATCGGCGACGCCACCAAGTTGCCGTTCCGTAACGGATCGTTCGACACGATCGTGGCCTACAACTCGCTGATGGATCTCAATGACATGCCCCAAGGCATCGCCGAGGCGAGTCGGGTGCTGAAAGTCGGCGGGCGCTTCTGTGTGTGCGTCGTTCATCCGATACAAGACGCCGGTCGATTCACCAGCGACGAAGACGACGCGTCCTTCGAGGTCACGAACTACCTGGAGTCCCGCTACTACGAAGACCACTTCGAACGTGACGGTCTAGAGATGACCTTCAGCTCGTGGCGTTATCCACCCGCTCGTTACGTCGACTCATTGGAGGAGGCCGGTTTGTTGATCGAACGCCTCAAGGAACCGCTCCCCGACCTCTCCCAGAAACCCGACCTGAAAAGGCTCGAGCGCATCCCGATGTTCCTTTTCCTGCGCGCCCTCAAGTCCTAGCTCCTAATCAGCGTCCAATCGCGTCAGGATTTTTCCCACGGTCTTCCACGTGCGCGTGGTGATCTCCTTGCCGAACTGCTTCTCCATCCAAGCCATGACATCCGGGGTCGTCGCGCCGCTCTGATCGATCAAGCTGCAGATCTCCCGACCGCGGACGGCCACGATTGACCACCCCTTATCTTCCGCTCGATAGGGAACCTTGAGTTCAGATCGCTGTCTCTTCTTAAGGAACGTCACGTTCAATCGGGCCGTAGGTGAATCCTCTAACCCTCCGAACGGGTTCTCGCCGACTAGCTTTTTCAGTTGTTGCTGACTGCGGATGATCGTCGTGCTAGAGAACCCGAGCCGCTTCTCGATCCCTTCTTCGATCGCGCTCTCGAGCCCAGCAGCGTCCTTATCGAGACTCTCGAACAGGACGTTCCCAGTCGTGATCACCGTGCGAACGTTGTCGAAACCCAGTTTTTCGAAGACGCCGCGTAGCTTCTCGTTGCGCATGTTGGGATTGGTGGGTCCGATGCCTCGGAGCAAGGCCGCGTATCTCATGACCTCCCCCCGAAGCGTCGCTCCCGGGCCGCGTAATCCTCAAGTGCCGCCTCCAGCTCCTTGCGATCGAAATCCGGCCACAGCGTTTCGGTGAAATAGAGCTCCGCATAGGCGGACTGCCACAACAGGAAGTTCGACAGCCGGTACTCCCCTGAGGTGCGGATCAGCAGATCGACGTCGGGGACGTCGGGGGCATAGAGATTGTCGGGTATCGAGCCTGCGGCGGCGGCGTCCTCCAGTTCGGCCCGGCCCCCGTAGTTGAAACAGATCAGCAGGTCCATGTTCGTACCGGCATTCGTGATCTCTTCGGCGGTATCGAACTCGGCCAGGACTTCGTCGGGCACCGGCTCGCGGCGCCCGATCCTGCGCATGCGCACGCCCTTTTCTTTCATCTCATCGCGCCGGGCGCGCAAGAGGTCACGGTTGTAGTTGAGTAGGAACTCGACCTCATCGGGGGGGCGAGACCAGTTCTCGGTTGAGAACGCGTACACCGACAGGTAGCGGATGCCGATGTCGAGCGCGTCGAGAACTATCTGGTGGAGTGCGCGTTCGCCGGCTTCGTGGCCTTTCGCGCGCGGGAGGCCCTGCTGTTCGGCCCAGCGGCCGTTGCCGTCCATGATGATCGCAACATGGCGAGCATCGGGACCCGCAGGGGACCGGTCGCGTCCCCTCTCAGGCACGAAGGCTGCGTAAGGGACGTTCGAGGTGGAACTCCGCGTAGCGGCGCATCACACCTCTGACCTCGTCGGCTTCGGTTGGGTCGGCGCGCTCCCCGAAGTCGGCGGCCAGCAGGCGAGCCATCAGAGCGATCGCGGCAGGAGAGAGACGCATCGCGCGCTCGTCCTCGTGCCAGCAATCCTCACAGACGACGCCACCCATCTCCGCGCTGAATCCCGACAGCCGTGCGTTGGCACCGCACCCCGAACAGATGCCCAGCTGCGGGTGATAGCCCGAGATCGACAGGAGCTTCACGAAGAACGCGGGAACGACCGACTCGGTGCTCCCGTCGACGAGTGCTTGAAGACCGGCCAAAAGCAGCATGTAGATGTTCAGAGCGCGCTCGCGGTCGGGCGTGATCTTGTCTACCAGCTCGACGAGTGACGAGGCCGCCGTCAGACGCACGTAATCGGTTCGGACGACATCGAAGCTCGACAAGATGTCGGCGGACGTGATCGTGTCCAGGTCGCCGCGGCCCTTGTAGAGCATCAGATCCACGCGCGTGAAGGGCTCTAGGCGACCACCGAATCGACTCTTCGTCTTACGGACGCCCTTCGCGACGGCGCGCACCTTGCCGTGCGACCGCGTCATGAGAGTGACGATCCGGTCGGCCTCGCCCAGTTTCATCGTCTTGAGGACGACGGCTTCATCCTTGTAGATCCCCGGCATGAGTTCAGGGTATTGCGGGGTCCGAGCTAGCTGTCGTCTTTCAGGCCAGGCCGATGCGTAGGTCGCTGATCTTCTTGCGGCCCTCGATCTCGACGATGTCGAACGTGACCCGCTGGCCGGGGCGGAGGAAGCGGAACATGGACTCCTCTATGACTTCGGGCTCCAGGTCATATGTCGTTTCCTGGTCGTCGGACACGAGTACTCCCGTCTTGGTCAGCGAGTCATAACTCCTCACCGTCGCCTGGGGCATCTCACTCCGATCTCGGCCATAGCGGACCTGCGATGGCCCAGAAGGATAACGCGCCGAACGCGAGCAAGACGGTGACGTCCCAGGCTTGCGATGCGGCGATCGTTCCGGAGAGCCCGGGCTTGAGCGCGTCGACCGCATACGTCGAAGGCAGCGCGGCGCGCACGGGCCCGAAAGCGTCCGGCACTTTGTCGGCCGGAAGGATGCCCAGGAATAACACGGCCATCATCGCGAGGTTCGAATACATCCCCGCGAGCTGCTCGTCCGGCGCGATGAACCCCAGCGCAACCCCGATGCCGGCCAGCGCGATCGAGCCTGCAAGCCACACAGGCAAGGCACTCCAAAGGGCCGCGAAGGAAAGGTCGAACAGCGCCGCCCCACCCGCGAGCACGATGAGCATCCCCGGCAGGGCGAACACGGCGAACGAGATGAGGATCGACAGGACCAACGCGGATCGGGATACCGGCAGTGTTGCGTAGAAGTCGAGCCCTCCACTTTCCTTCAGTGCCGCCACGCGTTGGGCCAGCATCACGATGGCGGTCATGGCGATCGCGAGGACGGCGCATCCCGCGACGATCTGTTCTCCGAACTGGGCGACTTGTTCGCGATCCATGATCGCCCGCATCAATAGGGCGATGCCGAGAGGCATGGCACTGGACACGATCAGGTATGGGCGCCATGCCGTACGCAGACGAGCGAGCTGCATCGCAAGTAAGACTCTGGCGCGCGTCGCGCGCGTCGATGCTTTCACCGCTCGGTCTCCGGCTCGAGGCGATGACCCGCGACCTCGAGATAGACGTCCTCGAGGCTCGGCGTCACGAGGCGGATGTCCTCTAACGATTCGAGCCCTGCGGCGGAGACCACTTTCTCCAACATCGCGACCGCGTCCTCGGCGGGCACCCACGCGCTCACCAGACGATCACGTACGCGTGCCTCGGGGAGTACCGCAGCCAGTCGCTTGACGTCGACACGTGCATCCTCCGCGATCACAACCTCGACACGCGTGCGGTGAGCAAGGTCCTGTTTCAGCTCCGCCGGCGAACCCGCCGCTACAACTGAACCCCGATCGAGGATCGCAACGCGATCGAGCACGTGCTCCGCCTCCTGGACATCGTGAGTTACGAGGATGACGGCCGAGCCTTCACGCGTGCGGCGCGAGAGAAGCTCCCAGATGCGTGCCCGCAGTCCCGGATCGACGTCGGTCGTCGGCTCGTCGAGGATCAACACCGGCAGGCGTCCAACGAGGGTCATCGCGATCTGCACAAGTCGGCGCTGGCCGCCGGAGAGCTTCCTGATCTGACGGTCGCCTACCCCTCCGAGCTCCAACGCGTCGATGAGATCCTCGGTCTCGCTTGTCGCCACCATGGCCGAGCACCCTCGCAGCAGACCCGTCCACCGGATCGCTTCGGCGACGTGAAACTCGCCGAACGTGAGCGAACCTTGGGGAAGATACGCGACTGTCCGCCCTTGACGGCGGTCACGGTTCGCCCGCACGGGTTCTCCGAACAGACGGATCTCGCCGGACGTCGGCACCAACAGGCCGACCAGTTGACGAACGAGCGTCGTTTTGCCTGCCCCGTTCGGTCCGAGCAAGCCGAACGCCTCTCCTCCCTGGATCGTGGCCGAGATCGATTCGTTCGCGACGATGCGCGGGGACTCGAAGACCTTCGTGACGTTCCTTATCTCGTATGCAGGGGCGTGCCGCATCAGGTGGTGAATCCAAGTCGCTCGAGGGCATGGGCGTGTCTCTGCCAGTCGCGCTCGACCTTGGCGCGCAGATCGAGGAAAACCTTGCGACCGAAGAGGGTTTCGATCTCATACCGCGCCTCGGTACCGACGGCCTTGATCGTTTCTCCGCCTTTGCCCACCACGATGCCCTTCTGTGACTCTCGCTCGACGTAGATCGATGCCCGAATGGTCAACAGCCCGTCATCGCGCTCTTCGTAATCGTCCGTCACCACGGCGATCGAGTGCGGCACCTCGTCATAGGTTCGACTCAGCAACTTCTCGCGCACGAGTTCCGCAACGAACCGGGGTGGAGGCTGATCCGACCGGCTACCGGCCGGATAGTACTGAGGACCGTGTGGCATCCGCCCGACCACCAGCTCCTTCAGGACGTCCAGACCCTCGCCGTCGCGCGCCGACGTCGGTATGTACTCGGCGAAGTCCGAGAGCTCGGCGGCGGCAGTCAACTGCTGAGCGATCTTGCCCTTCGGCATGGCGTCGATCTTGTTAAGGACGCAGAACACGTCGCTCGTTGTCTGGGCCAGTTCTTGGGCCATCAGTCGGTCGCCGCCCCCGACACCGGACGCACCGTCAACCACGAACAACGTGAGGTCGACATCCGACCACGCCGCCCGCACTGCCTCGTTCAAACGTTCCCCGAGAAGGTTGCGTGGTTTGTGATAGCCGGGCGTGTCGAGGAACACGATCTGCGCGCCGGCGACCTCAAGGATCCCTCTGATGGTAGAGCGAGTGGTCTGCGGCTTGTTCGACGTGATCGCCACCTTCTCGCCTACGAGAGCATTGACGAGGGTGGACTTCCCGACGTTCGGTCGCCCCACAACTGCGACGAACCCGGAACGGAACCCGAGGTCGGTTTCACTCACCAGCGGACGGCTCCGGCGCAACGCCTTTCGTGATCAGGACCTTCTGGACCCGGCGACCGGTTACCCGTTCCGTCTTGAACTCGAGTGAGTCGTAACGAACGATCTCGCCGACCACCGGAACACGGCCGGTCAACCCAAACACGAGCCCGCCCACTGTGTCCCATTCGTCGTGGGGTAGCTCGACTTCGAGAAGCTCGTTTACCTCGTCGATGGGCATCTTGGCGTCTACGCGGATCGTGTTCGCGTCGATCGGTTCCACGAGTGGCTCTTCCTTGTCGTACTCGTCGACGATCTCGCCGACGATCTCTTCGAGCAGATCCTCGATGGTCACGAGACCGGCGGTGCCGCCGTACTCGTCGACGACGATCGCCATGTGGTTCCGCTGTTGCTGCATCTCCCGGAGTAACTCCGCGACCTTCTTCTGCTCGGGAACGAACGTGGGCGATCGTCCGAGCGTCACCAGACGACTGTCCCCCTTGCGTTCGTGGATGCGCTTCATCAGATCCTTGGCATAGAGCACGCCGGTGATGTTGTCGGTGTCGCCCTCGAAGATAGGGACACGGGAATAGCCCGCCTCGATGATCGTGCCCAGCGCCTCGTCGAGCGTGGCATCCGAGCGGATCGCGATCATGTCGGGCCGGGGAACCATCACTTCGCGTACGACGGTGTCGCCGAATTCAAAGATGGAGTGGATGAGCTCCCGTTCCTCTTCTTCGATCTCGTCCTCTTCCTCGGCGACATCGACGAGGTGGCGGATCTCTTCTTCGGTCACGAAAGGCCCCTTGGCCAGGCCTTTACCGGGTAGCAGCAGCATCACGGCATTGGCGACGCTTATCAGCAGCGAACTGATCGGCCGCAATACCGTGCCTAGGAACAGCACCGGTCGCGCCATCCAAAGGGCCGCTCGTTCCGTCCGTTGCACCGTGAAGGTCTTGGGCACGACCTCTGCGAAAACGAAGATCGTGAAGGTCATGACGATCGTGGCGATCGCCTCTCCGGACGTCCCGAAGCGACCGATCGCCATCTCGGTGGCCAACACCGTTCCCGTGACGTGGGCAATCAACGTCAACAACAAGACGACGCTCAGGTACGGCGCTGGGTCCTCGACGATCTTCACGAGCGCGCCTGCCCCCCGACGCTCCTCTTGGTCCAAGTGCAGGGCTTTCGCTCGTCCGACCCGGCTGATGGCGGTTTCCGCCATCGCGCAGAACCCGGCGACGATTAGGAGCCCGAGGATGACGGATACCCCTACGAGATCGCTCACTGCCGCGGCACCGCCGGGAACGTCTCGATTATCGACTGCGCCCGCCCGTCCATCCTCGAGCGGTCCTTCTCGTTCTGGTGGTCGTAGCCGAGGAGGTGCAACGTCCCGTGCACCACGAGCGCGTCCAGCTCGTCAGCGAGACCGTGGCCGACGTCGGCCGCGTTGCTCTGTGCGACGGCGGGACATATGACGACGTCGCCCAAGAGAAGAGCACCGTCCTCGTCCTCATCGGTGCCGTCCTCCATCATCGGAAAAGCGAGCACGTCGGTCGCGTGATCGTCGCCCGCGAAGCGCTTGTTCAAACGATGGATGTGGTCGCGGGTAACGAGTAGCACCGACAATTCGGTCCCCTCCTCAACCTCTTCACGTTCGAGCACATGACGCGCCAGCGCGATCAACCTCGTTTCGTCGGCAGGCAGGTCCTGTTCATTGGCGAGGAAGACGTTCAAGCGAGAGCTTCAGCCCCTCGGGGGCTCGGTATACAGGCGATAAGCCTCGACGATGTCTTGGACGATCTTGTGTCGCACAACGTCGCGCGCATCGAGATGCGTGAAATGCACCCCTGCGATCTCGTTCAGGATGTCCTCGACCACGATAAGTCCGGAGCGCGCGCCGGTCGGTAGATCTACCTGCGTGACGTCGCCGGTCACGACCGCTTTCGACCCGAAACCCAAGCGCGTGAGGAACATCTTCATCTGCTCGGGCGTCGTGTTCTGTGCTTCGTCGAGGATGATGAACGAGTCGTTGAGCGTACGACCGCGCATGAACGCGAGCGGCGCGATCTCGACGGTGCCCTGCTCCATGTAGCGGTGGAAGGTATCGGGCTCGATCATCTCGTACAGCGCGTCGTACAAGGGTTTCAGATAAGGATCGATCTTCGCCGCGAGATCGCCGGGGAGGAACCCCAATCGCTCCCCGGCCTCGACGGCCGGACGGGTCAACACGATGCGCGAGACGTCGCCTGCCTTCAGCGCCCGAATCGCCATCGCGACCGCCAGGTAGGTCTTGCCGCTGCCTGCCGGTCCGATCGAGAAAACGATCGTGTTGTCGCGGATCGAATCGACGTACGCTTTCTGGCCCACCGTCTTGGGTCGGATCGGCTTGCCGGAGTGCGTGACCGTGAGTGTGTCGGTGAGGACGTCGGTCGGCCGCGCCCCTTCGGTCGTCTTGACCATGTCGATAGAGCGCCCCACCGAATCGCTGGTGAGCACATGACCTTGATCCAGGAGGGCGAGGAGCTCCTCGAAGAGGTTCGAGACCTTCTCCGCTTCACGCGGCTCGCCGGTGAGCACGATCTCGTTGCCACGCAACAGGAC
>JALZEA010000128.1 GCA_030862265.1 Actinomycetota bacterium
AACTCGTCCAGCAGTGAGTACTCGGAGTTCGCAAACTCGAGATCGATCTGATCGACGGGGATGTCGAGCATCTTCGGATATGCCTTGTGGAAATCCCCGTAGCAGATGTGTGTGATGGTGTGCGCCGTCAGCGGCTCCGTCACGATCGCCATCGCCTCGATCACGAGGTCGAGCTCGTCCATGCGGGTGGAGGCAGCCGGCTCGTCGATCTGGATGTAGCGGGCTCCCGCCTTCTCGAGATCCAACGCCTCGTCCCGGATGACCTTGGCGAGATCGAGCACGAAGTCGCGCCGCGTCGCGTAGTGCTCGTTGAAGCTCCAGTCACAGATCGTGTAAGGACCCGTGAGCATGCCTTTGACCGGCTTGTCGGTGAGCGACTGCGCGTACTCCCACCACTCGACCGTTAACGGCTTGTCGCGCCCGATCGGACCCGTCGCGATGGGCTTGCGGTAATAGCGGTTGCCGTAGCTGCGTACCAAGCCGCCGATCTCGAAGCCGGGCAGCTCCTCAGCGAAGAACGCGACCATGTCGCCGCGGTACTGCTCGCCATCGACCACGAGGTCGGTGTCGATCGAATCCTGGAACTCGACCCATTCCCGCGTCGCCTTCTTCTCGAGCTCGCGGAGCGCCTCCCGGTCGATCTCCTTGCGCGCGAACTGACTGCGCGCTTTGAGGATGTAGTCCGGCTTCGGCATGGAGCCCACCGAGGTCGTCCACAGGCCTGGACCCGGCAGGTTCACGTGTTGGCTCATCCGATCCTCCTAGCTGCTTCGACGAGGCGTTCGAGTTTGGCGCGCGCCTTCTCACGAGGCAAGAACTCGAGCCCGGCGGAAGGACTAACTTGCAAACACTCCGGTCCCACGAGGTTCGAGAGGTTCTCGATCTCGCGCACGAGCTCGTCACCCGATTCGAGTTTCGTGTTGCGCGCGTCCGCGATGCCCGCCTGGAGCTTCTTCTCGGAGGGCAATTCGCGGATCAGCTGCATGTTCTCCGGACCGGAGATCAGATCGAAGCCGAAGCCGTCGACCCGGATGTCGAAGAGCTCGGGCCCGAGGCGCTTCGCATCGGCAAAGTAGGTCGCGAGCACGGTCTCGGCATTCTTCAGTTGCTCGGTCACGATGTAGAGAGCGTTCTTGGCCAGATCGAGGTCCTCCGGCGCACCAAGAAGCGCCGGCTCATCGATCTGGATCACGGTCGCGCCCGCGGCCTCGAGCTCGAAGACCTCTTGCGCCAGAACCCGGGCGATCGCGAGCACGAACTCTTCGTGGCTTCCGTAATGCTCGTCGACGGACAGCCGCGCGAATGTGACGGGACCCGGCACGACGGCCTTGACCGGCTTCGTCGCGACGGAGGCCGCGAAGCGAAACGCCTCGACCGACGCGGGACCGCCCCACTCGATCGGGCCCGCGCAGATGGGGCGTCGGTAATAGACGTTGTTGTCGAACCATCGGATCAGGCCCCCGATCTCGAAGCCTCGGATCTTGCGAGCGAAGGGCGTGAGGATGTCATCCCACCGAGCATGGCCGTCGGTGACGATGTCGATGCCCGCGGCCTCCTGCTCGGCGACTGCCGTTCGGACGAGCTCGTCCTGCGCCGCGTAGAGGTCCTCGACGGTGGCCTCGCCCCTTTCCAGGGCATGAAGCGTCTTCCGCACGAGGAACTTGTCGCCCTCGTCCGGCGGCTTCGGATAGGAGCCCACTACCGTCGTCTGGATCGTCATCAAGCCTCCCTATAAAAGAAGAAAGCCTCCTCCCGGGGGAAGAGGCACTTCGCCTAACCCGCTCATCCATCCGGGGTTCGCACCTGCCCACAGGGTGGTTGCGGCGGGATCATCGGGCCGGCCCCTCCCCCGCTCTAGATGAGCGAAACAACTATATCTAGGACGGTGGGTTCTAAGCGCGGGTAGGCAGAATCCCTGCTGGGCGCACATGAAAAAGGCCCCCGGGATCACCGGGAGCCTTTTGAAAAACTAGAAAGTTAGAACTGGGCGCTGTCGCCGCAGGCGCAGGAACCCTTCGCGTTCGGGTTCTCGATCGTGAAGCCGGACTGCTGCAGCGTGTCGACATAGTCGATCGTGGCGCCTCGGAGGTAGGGAGTGCTCATCTTGTCGACCCGGAGCTCGACGCCGTCGACGACCTCGACGGTGTCACCTTCGAGCTTGCGATCGTCGAAGTAGAGGGCGTAGCGCAGGCCCGCACAGCCACCCGGCTGGACGGCGACCCGCAGGGCGTACTCCTTGCCGGCGTGCTCGTCGGGGTTGGCGGCAACCTCACGCTGAAGAAGCTCGGCGACCTTGGTCGCGGCGTTGGCGCTCAGGCCGATAGCGCTCTCGGTCTGGGTGTCGATCCTCGGCTCGGTCATTGCCACTGGTAGGTCCTCCTTCGAAGCCTGGCTAGGCGGTCTCATAATAGGTCAACCGCCGTGCACTCCCTGCCATTCCAACACGATAAGCAGCCCTGCGAAAGCCGCTGCGGCGATTAAGAAGGGACGGACCGTTCGGAGACCTAGGGGGGGCTCGTCGAAGACGAGCGGGGCGAGCAGTAGGACGCCGAGGGAGGCGGCCCCCATCAGGGTGCCGAGCAGTACCACGACGTGCCAGACCTCGTGCAGACCTACCTCAATGAGAGGTCTTCGAGGCGAAGTTGAAATCGCCGATGCGGAGCGCCGGGGCGACGGTCGATCCGAAAGACGAGTAATCCGGCGCGATCGAGACGACGTCTCTTCCAACGGCGGTCACGGCCGCCAATGCATCGAGCACGTTCTGGGCAAACCGGAAGTTGCGGACCGGCTCGGCTATGGCTCCGTCGCGTATCCGGAAGGTGCCGTCGCGGGTCATCCCGGTGAGAAGCGTTGCGGGTCGATCCAGGATGTTCACGTAATGGAAACGAGTAACGAGGATCCCGTCGGAGACGCCGCCGATGAGTTCTTCGAGTGAGTCTTCCCCCGGCCGCATGACGATGTTGAACGGATAGGGCCCGAACTCATTCGAGCCGGATGCATGCCCGGTTGAGTTGGTGCCCAACTTGCGCGCCGTACGCAGATCCGTAACCGGATCGCGCGCCACACCTCCCTCGATGACGTTCACGGAGCGCGTGGGCACTCCTTCGAAGTCGAACGCGATCCCGACCGAGCTCTCGTGTCGCGGATCGTCGCCGATCGTGACGGCATCTGCAGCGACCGTTTCGCCCTGTTTCGTCGATAGGAAACTCTCGCCTTCGATCATCTGTTTCGCTCCGAATCCCATGTACGCGAGGAACTCAACGAGCAACGCTACGGCGGGCGGTTCGAGAACGACCTCATGATGGCCGGGCTCCAGGTCGACCGCGTCGTGGCTCGCATCTGCCTTGCTTCGCGCGCGCCGGGCTGCGGCCTCGTGATCGACCGCCTTCAGCGCATGCGAGGACGCTTCGGCCCAGCCGGTCGCGCCGCCGAGGTCGACCAGACAGGTCGTGTTGCAGCGCGTGAAGGCATCGAAGCAATCGACGCCCGTCGATGAAAAGATCCCGTAGGCGTGCGCTCCGGTCTCGTAGATCCCTGCGGTGTTATCGGAACCGGCGGCCGCAAGGATCTGAGTAATGGCTTCCGCGCGCGAGGCGGGTGTCGCCGCGGCAGTGGCGTCATCGAAGCGCATGATGGCGTCGGCGCGTCCGACGTCGTCGGGGCTAGCGAGCCCCGGGAAGTCGGCGTCGGGTAGTGAAGCGCGCGCCGCCTCAAGCGCTCGTCCGGCAGCGAGCGCAAGATGCTCGGGGTCGAGCTGGGTCGTAGTTGCTGAAGCCGCGCGGTCTCCGACAACCGCTCGTACTGTGGCGCGCACTTCATTGCGTACGGTGTTCTGGATGATCTGCGAGTTCGCGTAGCGGGTCAGACCCGACAGTGACCCGGCCACCATGACCTCTATGCCATCCGCTCCGGGATAGTCGAGCACGCTACTTGCGGCATGGCGCGCGTCATCATGGCTCAGCAGGTCCGTCTTGCCCGCGATCTTCACTGTGCAGTCCCCGTCGATACGTTGCGGAAACGCGATGGCGCGGTCCCATGGCCCACGCGCATCGTCTGACCGGGCTGACCCTTACCGCAGTTCGGAGTGCCCCACACCTTCCACTCGGACTCGCCTGCGACCGCATCGAGGCTGCCCCAGAAAACCGGCGTGATGCCCGTGTAGCGCGGATCTTTGAGCATGCGCCCCAGCTTCCCTTTCTTGATCTCCCACGCGATCTCGCAGCCGAACTGGAAGTTCTTGCGCTTGTCGTCGATCGACCACGATTTATTCGTCGCCATGAAGATGCCGTCGTCGACGTCGGCGAGAAGGTCCTCGAACGTGCCCTCACCGGGAAGGAGATTGATGTTCGTCATCCGGATCAGGGGGAAGTTCTCCCAGCCTTCCGCTCGCATCGTGCCGTTGCTGCGGTCGGCGCCGGCGGCCGCCGCGGTTTCGCGCGAGGACTGAAACCCCGTCAGGATCCCGCCCTTGACGAGGTCGACGCGTTGGGCCGCGACCCCCTCGTCGTCGTAACCGAACGTTCCCAGGCCGCCCGGGATCGTGGCGTCCGCGGTGATGTTCATCAACTCGGACCCGTAGCGCAGGCTGCCGGAATCCGGGATGTCGACGAAAGAGGTTCCCGCAAAGGCCGCCTCCATACCGAGCACACGATCCAACTCCGTCGGATGGCCTACCGACTCGTGCACCTGGAGCATGGTCTGGTGTCCGTCCAACACGATGGTCGTGACCGTCGCAGGGCATTCGGGCGCCGATAACAGGGCCACCGCTTCTTCGGCGGTCTGCTCCGCATGCTCGGGCAACGCCATCTCCTCGACGACTTCGTAACCGGCCGCGGCGAAGTGCCCCCGGAAGGATCCGGGATACGAGCGCGATTGGACCTCCCCATCGTGGACCGCGGTGGCCTCGATCCCGGCTCCGGTGTGCACGATGGTCTGTGCGATATCGGAGCCTTCCGAAGTGAGGAACCACGTCTTGTGCCGGATGAGATCCATCGTCCCGCGCCCGATCCGAATGCCGGGATTCTTCTCCAGCGTCTCGGCGGCTCGGGCCAACTCGCCGATCTTGTCCTCGAGCGGCACCGCGAACGGATCCGTGTCGATGGGTGTCGACCACTCGTCGACGTGGACGGGCTCGGGCACGAGTTCGATCGGCCGATCGATGGCGGTAGCACTAGCCCGCGCGACCTCGACGGCGGTTGTGGCCATGCGCGCGGCCGCTTCGGGCGTCAAGGTCGCCGTGGACGCGAATCCCCATGCGCCGTCGGCGAGCACGCGGACGCCGAATCCGATCGATTCGTTTCTATCGAGGCTCTCGACGATGGTGCCGCGGACGGATAGGGCTTCGCTCGTGAGTTCCACGCCGCGCGCGTCTGCATAACTTGCGCCGGCAGAGGTGGCGGCATCGAGAGCCGCGGTCAGGAGATCCTTCATTACAGCGAGGCTAGCCTCTCGTACAGGGCGCGCGCGCTTGCTTCGCCGAGCGCAAGGCTCTCCAAGCGGTAACTCTCGTCCACGGCGTGGAACGCGTCCGCTGCGAGCGCAAAGCCGCTCAGGATCGTCGGTATCCCACGCTCGTAGAAGCCGGCGAGCACCGGGATCGAGCCACCGACTCGCTGGAGGGCGGGCGCGACCCCGCACGCCTCAGTTAACGCCTCGATCGCGAGCTTCAGCGGCCGCGATGTCGGATCGAAGACCGCGGGGTCGGACCCTTCCCAATCGATCGCGACGTCGGCGTTCTTGGGAACGGCGTTGCGTAACAACCTCTCGGCGGCGGCCCCGATCTCGGTTGCCTTCTGCCCCGGCGCCAGCCGGATCGAGAACTTCGCCTGTGCGGTCGCGGGGATGATCGTCCGCTTCTGCACGGCGTCGCCGCTCGCGATGCCGTTGATGTCCAACGAAGCATCCGCCCAGTTGCGTTGGTAAAAGATCGCTGCGACATCGTCGGATATCGAGCGGCCGCCGGCTTCCGCTATCACATTCCCACCGGGTGGGAACGTCGCCCATGAATCGAGCTCCTCCTGCGTCGGTGTCTCGATGCCGGCACGGAGTTCCTCACGCAAGAGCCCGTCGGGGCCGGGACGAACCTCGTTCAACATCTGCTGCAGCACGTGCGATGCGTTCAGAGCAGCACCTCCGTACATCCCGGAGTGGAGGTCGCGCTCCGCGACGATGACCTCAATACCGAAACTGATGATGCCTCTGACCCCGAGCGTTATCGCGGGCGTCCTCTCGTCCTGCATGTCCGAGTCGAAGACGATCGCGCAATCCGCACCGCGCTCGTCCCCACGCAACCACGCCGCGGCGCTGTCGCCGCCGACCTCTTCCTCGCCTTCGACGAGCACACGCACGTTGACGGGCAATCGTCCTGCTTGCGCGAGTTCGCATGCGACATAGAGGAGCGGATAGAAGTTGCCCTTGTCGTCGGACGCGCCGCGCGCATAGATGCGACCGTCGCGGATCGTCGGTTCGAACGGCGGTGTCGTCCACGCGGACACGGGATCCGGCGACTGCACGTCGTAGTGGCCGTAGATCAGAACGGTCGGTGCATCCGCCGAAGACGCCTTGAGCTCGCCGGCGACGAGCGGATTGCCCAGGCCCTCGATGACTTCGGCGGTACCGCCACTCGACCTGACCTTCGCCGCGACCCACTCGGCCGACCGCAGCAGATCGGCCGGGTCACCGCCTCCGGAAGAGATCGAGGGAATGCGGAGCTGTTCGAACAGCTCCTCGAGCATCTGGGGTGAAGGTTCGATTCCTCTCACGCCAGGTTGGAGCTACGCGGATAGGCGATCGAAGGATCGGTCAGCACGTTCACGAGGTAAGGCACGCCGGAATCGAACGCGCGCTTCAAGGCCGGTGCGATGTCGTCGGGATCGGTGACGACCTCGCCCTTGCCTCCGAAGGTCTCCATGATCTGGTCATACCGCAAGCCCGGCCGTAGTTCCGCCGCGACGTCGTAGCCGTAGAGGGCCTGCATCGGGAACTTCTCCAACGCCCAGATCCCGTTGTTTCCGACGATCATGACGACCGGCAGGTCGTGTCGCACGAGGCTCTCGAGTTCGCCCAGCGAGAACCCGATCGCGCCGTCTCCGTACATGATCACGACTTGGCGCTCGGGATAGAGAGCGCGGGCCGCCATCGCGTAACCGGGACCGACCCCGAGACAGCCGAATGGACCCGGGTCAAGCCAGCCGCCGGGCTCGTAAGAAGGGATCTCGCGGCCTGCATAGGACACGAAGTCGCCCCCGTCGCACACGACGACCGCATCGCGATCGAGAAGAGGAACCAGTTCACCGTAGACCCGCATCGGGTGGATGGGCGTCGCGGTCGAATGGAGGTCCGCTTGCGCCTGATCTCTCTTCGCATCTTCGGTTTCGCGCAGGAGATTGATCCACTCTTTGGTATCCGGCGCGCGTTCGATCGCCTCGGCGACCGCCTCCAATATGAGGTCGACAGATCCCCCCACCGCGACCGCGAGTTCGACATGCTGGGCCGTGGGTTGGGAGTCGATGTGGACGACCTTCGCTCCGCCATCAAACACACCGAAACCAAGTCTGAAGTCGAGGGGGGTGCCGGCAACAACGACGAGATCGGCATCCTTCAACCCCTTCGAGCGGGCGCGACTGAACGCGAGCCGGTGATCGGCGGGGAGGCAACCGCGTCCCTGACCATTCGTGAAGCACGGCAGCTCGGCCGCCTCGACGAGTGTCGTAAGGGCTCCTTCGGCGCGATCCAGCCATACGTTCGAGCCGGCGACGATGACGGGACGCTCAGCTTCGGAGATCAGACGCGCGACCTCGGCGATGGCCGCCGCGTCGGGCGAGGGCCGCTCGGGAGGTGGGAGAGATACGTCCTCGATGTCGGTCATGTTGAAAAGGATGTCGAGGGGGAAGTCCAAGAAGCGCGGCCCCCTCGGGACGGACATGCAGGCGCGCGCGGCGTCGAGGACCGCGTCTGAGATCGCGGCCGTGTCGGTGACGGTGCGGGACTCGGCGAGCGGATCGATGAACGGGACATGGTCGATCTCCTGGAGCGAGCCACTCCCCCAGCGGAACGCCGGTGCCCGACCGCCGAGCACCAGCAGGGGCGCGGAGTTGAATCTCGCTTGGGCGATCGGACTGACCGCGTTCGTGACGCCCGGTCCGGCGGTTACCGCGGCCACACCGAGGTTGCGGGAGAGCCTCCCGTAGGCCTCGGCACCGAACGTAGCTGCTTGCTCGTGGCGCGTATCTAGAAGACGGATCCCGTCTTGGTGACAACCGTCGAGGATCGGGAAGATGTGTCCGCCGCTTAGCGTGAACAGGTGGCCGACGCCGAGCGCCTTCAGCGCGCGCGCTACCGCGACACCGCCGTGGCCCTGCTCCGACATGGCCGAGAGCTTATTTGCTCTAACGACCCCTCTTCCCAAGACTCCTTCTACAGGTCAGTCCCGTGGGAAGAGGGATCGTCGACCACATCACACCTGCCTATTCCTGGTGCGGTCGATTGGCGACGGTGTTGTCCCAGTAGACCGGCACCGGCACCGCGTTCAAGTGGAGACCATGGATCCACCACTCGACGTCCTTCGGCATCTGCGCCGCCCACACGCCGTAATCCGTCGACGCCACCGAGTTATCCATCAGATGGATCTCTGCCGTATCGATGTAGTAGAGCCTGATCCCCGAGATCTCCTCGGGCCTCATGAACGGGATCTGGCTCTCGTCGATCGTGTCGTCAGATTCATCGACGTTCGTGACCTTGTTGCCGGTCACCATCACGTGGACGTCCTTTGCACGGTAGATGCTGATGCCGGCCGGCTCCTCCCATGAGAAGAACGGCTCGCTATCGGATTCCTGTACGAGTTCGATCGTGTTGTCCGCGATCTCGAGGTGCCCCGTGCGCGTACCGAGGTGGCGTTCGTCCTTCGCATTGAAGATATTGACGTAGAGACCGGACCCGATCAAGCGGTTGTTGTTCATGTACACCCGCGTGAAGTGCACGTGGGGCTTGTTGAGTGCTTCGTTCGTCTCCGAAGCTGCAGTGCGGTCGTTCGCCGCGTGATTCGTGTCGACGTAGTTCAACGCATAGGGCCCCGGAGACGTGATCGTGTTGTTCGTGAAGTAAACGCGGTGGTAACGCTGCGAGTGATCGAGCATCTCCCCGTGAGCCTCATGCGCGGCGGGGTCCGTGCCGTGGTAATGGCTGTCCTCGTCGAAACCTGAGCTGTGATGGTGTCCGTGCAGGCGCATCGTCACGAACCCCGTGATCCTGTTGTTGCGGAAGCGAGACCCGTTGAAACCGTCGAAGTTCACAGCCTGACCGTTCTGGAAGAACGGGAGCTCGATGAATCCGGCCGGGCGTTTCCCCGTTACGACGTTGTTCTCGAACACTCCATCGAAATGACGCAACTGCCCGACGATGCCGAACTTGTTGCGAGCGATCAGTCCAGACGTCGGCTCGCCCTTGCGCCTCACGTTCTGGTTCACGCGAAGATCGCCGATCTCGTTGTCGACAACACGAACGTTGCTGCCTATCCAGTCGAGCACCAGTTGATTGCGGATCGTGTTGTCCTTGATCAATACGGCCGCGCTCGTGTCCTTGATCGTGACCCTGCGGACGTCGCAGCCCGATATGACGAAGGGATCGCTCGGCGTGCCGCTGCCCGAGTGGATGCCGTTCGCGGGATTGAACCCCCCATCCGAATCGATGCGGATGTCGTCGCATTGGCGACGCTCTTCCGCGCTTGCCGGCAACGCGATGAGATACACGCTCATCACGGCAGCTAGAACGATGGAAAGAAGCACTCGTACGCTACGAGCCATGGTTCCCTCCTCTGCAGGATCGGCCCCCGACCGGACCGAGGTACTAATGCAATCTACGCAAAAGCGACATTGCGGTAACTCGTGGCAAGGGAACGCCGCGGCATGACCGTCGTTGTCTTTTTGCTGCCACCCCGAGTCAGGACCGACGACCAACCCGCGGCCGATTGAAGCTCGACGAGCTGCGCGCTTACTGCCTGGCCAAACCGGGGGCGAAAGAGAGTTATCCGTTCGGACCGGGTGCTCTCGTGATGAAGGTCGGAGGGAAGCTCTTCGCGATCATCGCCGACGAAGAAGACCCATTGACGATCAGCCTCAAGTGCGAGCCCGACATCGCGGTGATGCTCCGCAAGCACTTTTCCGCGGTGGGGCCCGGTTATCACCTGAACAAGAAGCACTGGAACACCGTGACGTTGGACGGCACGATCTCCAAGAAGGAGATCCGCGACTGGATCGACGACTCCTACGACCTCGTCCTCGACGGGTTACCGCGTAAGACCAGGGACGTGGTGCTCGGCATCAAGCGAACGAGCAAGACTTAACCGAGGCTGATCGAACCGTCGTCCTTGATCGTCCAGCCGGGGTTATGGGCGACCTCCCACGGATGCCCGTCGGGATCTATAAACACTCCGGAATAGCCGCCCCAGAACGTCTCCGCCCCGCCACGAGCGATCGTTGCACCGGCGCGTTCTGCTTCGGCGAGGACCGCGTCGACTTCCTGTGGCGAACGGACGTTATGCGCGAGGGTCACGCCGCCCCACCCGCCGTTGTCGGACACAACCGAGTCTTCCGCCAACTGATCTCGGCCCCAGAGCGCGACGATCATGCCGCCGGCCTGGAAGAAGACGACGTCGTCGGCAGGACTCGCGCCCGTCTTCCAGCCCAAGCCTTCGTAGAAGGCGCGCGATCGTTCAAGATCCGTGACCCCAAGCGTCACGAGACTCAGCCGTTGTTCCATAGCGGGAGTCTTCCATCTACCTGGGCCCTTCAGACTCCTGAAAGGTAGGAATCGAGCCCTCGCGGGCGAAAGGGTGAGGGATGACTCCCAAATCCGGCCGCAGGCTGCTCGCCGCGCTCGTCGCCCTCGCCTGCGTAGGCAGTGGTGCCATTACGAGCGCAACAGCCACTGCTGCTGCAGCAGCAAAGGAATGCCGGCCGTCCGTTGCGGGTCTCGAACTCCAGACCGTCACGATCCCGCAGCTACAGAAGGCGCTGGCCTCGGGGAAGACTTCTAGCCAAGAGCTGGTCCGGGCATACCTCGCCCGCATCGCGGCCTACGACGGGCACGTCAATTCCATCCGTGCGCTGAATCCCAACGCGCTCAAGATCGCCCGCAAGCTCGACGCAGAGCGCGCCGCGGGACGCTCGCGCGGACCTCTGCATGGGATCCCTGTCCTCTTGAAGGACAACATCAACACTCTCGACCTGCCGACGACCGCAGGATCGATCGCCCTCAAAGGCAGCATCCCGCTCGAAGAAGCCACGATCACGACGAAATTCGAGGACGCCGGCGCGATCATCATCGGCAAGACGAACCTGTCAGAGTTCGCCAACTGGATGGCCCTCGGCATGCCCAACGGTTACAGCTCGCTCGGGGGGCAGGTAAAGAACCCCTACACAATGGGAGATCCGAGCGGATCCAGTTCGGGATCCGGCGTCGCCGGTGCGATGGCCTTCGCAACGGGCACAGTGGGGACGGAGACCTCGGGCAGCATCCTGAGTCCGAGCGTTGCCAACAGCCTCGTCGGCATCAAGCCGACGACCGGGCTGCTCAGTCGCTACGGCATCATCCCGCTCGCGCCGAGTTTCGACACACCCGGTCCTATGACGAGGAACGTGACCGATGCCGCAGTTCTGCTCGGGGCGATGTCCGGGGTCGATGAGAAAGACGAGCGCACGGCCGACAGTGGAGATGCTCCTTCCGACTACTCGAAGTTCCTCGATGACTCTGCGCTCAAGGATGTCCGTCTCGGTTACAGCTCGGAAGACCGCAGCGCGTTGTTCGACGCCGCTCTGGAGGTGCTCGAGAAACAAGGGGCGACGCTCGTAGAGACGGACATACTTTCGAGTACGAGACTCGTCGGGTTGACCGAGATCGGGTTGATCCCTAACGAGTTCAAGGCATCCTTGAATCAGTACCTCGCGGAGCTGACGCCCGACACGCTCAGGGTCAGGACGCTCAGCGACATCATCGAATACAACGAGCAGCACCCCGACAAGGTGAAGTATGGACAGGACCTACTCATCGCTTCCGATGCGACGCCCGGCGTCTATCACCCGGCGACCGCAGAAGCGACGATCCAGTCCTCACGCGCGACCATCGACGCGACGCTGCTGGCCGACGACCTCGATGCGATCGTGGCGCCGGGCAACACGTACGCGAACATCAGCGCGGCCGCGGGCTATCCCACGGTGGTCGTCCCTGCGGGCTACACGGGCGAAGGCAGAGGGGGGTTCGGTCTGAGCTTCTTAGCCGATGGCTTCAGCGAGCCAAGATTGATCTCGTACGCGTTCGACTACGAGCAAGCGACGAAGCTGCGGATACCGCCGACCGATGTCAACGCGATCCTCGTCCCGAAGGGCTGCGGTTAGCGAGCGACCCGCTAACAACCGCTGCTCCGCTATCCCTCGGTTGCCGGGCTCGGCACCAACAGCCGGTCGACGGGCTTCTGACTCGGTCGCTCTACCGACAGGTTCGGCAACCACGACAGCCACCGCGGCAGGTACCAGTTGCGATCACCGAGCAGCTTCATCGACGCCGGCACCAGAACCGAGCGCACGATGGTGGCATCGATCAAGACCGCCGTTGCGAGCCCGAACCCGAACTGCTGGAGCGGAACGAGGTCTCCCGCGGCGAACCCACCGAACACTGCCACCATGATCGCCGCAGCCCCGGTGATGAGGCCGCCTGTGGTGCGGA
>JALZEA010000130.1 GCA_030862265.1 Actinomycetota bacterium
GGTGTCCGTTCCCCAGCGTGACGGACGAGTCAGGCGTGAAGAACTCTATGTCGGTGCCCTGCGTGATCTCGTACGGCATGCCCTTCAGCTCGCCCCCGTCGTAGATCGCGGTTCCGGGGAAGAAGAAGCCGTTCGTCAGCGCGCTTCCCCCCGCCGCGAAAAGAGGAGCGGTCGCGCGGGTCGGGACAGTAGGAGCCTGGATCGAGTCCGCGTCGAGTGTGGCTCCACCGGCCATACCGGGCAGCGCCACTAATGCGACGAGCGCGATGACGATGATCCTGCTCATACGGCAAGGGTTCTCCGGGCGGAGAACCCCTCCTGCGCCCCCTCACCTAGCCGGCCGGGCACCCCGACCGGTTATCTAGGTGACCTTGCGCTGCTCCTCGACCGGCGTCGTCGTTGATGTCGCGGTCGCGCCTTGCCCGTTGCCCGGGCTCGTCGCCCCGGCCCTCGCCCGCGCATCGTCGGTCCGTCGGACCGCCTCCGCCCGGGCTTCGGCCCGCTCCGATTCCACCTCTTCAATGCGGTTGGCTTCGAGGCGGGTGTGCCACGCTGCCCCGAGGCCACCACCCAGCGCACCACCCAGGAACATCGCGACGAGGGCGCCGATCGCGATGGGCATGCCCCAGTCGACGAGGTAGTTCTCCTCGATCGGCAAACGTGCGGTCGAGTACGGGATGTTCAGATTCGCGGTGGCACCGAGCCACGTCACGACCGCCCCGACGACGATCGCGATGATGATCGCGAACAGCGGAACGAGCAATCCGTTGACCGCTCCCGCGCCGCGCGCCATCCGGCCGGCCGTGTAGCCACCCCACAGGTAGGCGAGGAACTGAGCCACGATGAGGACGATCCCGGCTCCGATGCCGGCCTCGATGGTTCCAGTCGTGTCGGCGACGTCATCGGGCCCCGTTCCCGTGGCCGCAAGTACCCCTCCCACGAGAGCCGACATGAGGAACATCGCACCGAATGCGACAACCACGCCGGTGACGACTGCGCCACCGGAGATCCCGCCGCGGGCACGGACGACGGGGCTGGTTGCATCAGCGGTTCCGGTGCGGGAGAACATGGTGGACCTCCCTTGCTGGATGCGCGTTTCCTTGTTCTAGGGTTCCCTTCTGGGGCGCGCCCCAACCCTCGCCCAACCCCAAGGAGCCCCTCCATCCGTTACGTAGTCATCATCGACGGCGAGCACTACCCACCCGTCGTTACCGCCGCGCTCGACGACATCGAGCGTGACGGGGACGAGGTCGTCGCAGCGCTTCTGGCCGGAGGTCGCGAGAAGCTGCCGGGCTCGGGCACCCCCGATTACGGGGGCCGGAAGGTCCTCTCGGGAGACGATCCCCGCGCGGTGTTGGACGCCGCCCTGGCCCCCGGCGAGATCGAGGCGGTGATCGATCTGTCCGACGAGCCGGTACTTGACTACCGGACGCGTCACCAGCTCGCCGCCGTCGCCCTGGCACGGGGCGTGCCGTATAGAGGAAGCGATTTCACGTTCATGCCTCCGCCGCGGCCGCGCATCGCGGCGAAACCGACAGTGGCCGTGATCGGAACCGGCAAACGCACCGGCAAGACCGCCGTCGCCGGGTTTGCGGCGCGCGCGCTCACGGCAGCCGGGATCGCGCCCATCGTCGTCGCCATGGGGCGGGGCGGGCCGGCCGAGCCGGCGGTACTGCGCGGTGACGAGATCGAACTCGACGCGCATGCTCTCTTGGAGCTTGCCGATTCCGGCGAACATGCCGCATCGGACTACGTCGAGGATGCGCTGTTGGGCCGCGTCCCGACCGTCGGTTGTCGGCGCTGCGGTGGAGGGCTGGCGGGCGGCGTCGAACACTCGAACGTCGCGGCCGGCCTCGTGCTCGCCAACGACCTTCCCGGCGACGTCATCTTGCTGGAGGGTTCCGGCAGCTCTATCCCTCCCGCCCACGCCGATGCCACGATCCTCGTGGTGCCCGCTTCGGTTCCCGACGAGTACCTGCTCGGATATATGGGCCCATATCGGTTATTGCTCGCAGATTCGGTCGTGGTTACTATGTGTGAGGACCCATTCGGTTCTCCCTCTCGAGTCGCAGAAGTTTCTTCCCACATCCGCAGCGCCTACCGCTCGGCAGTGGACGAGGGGACCCGAGGGGAGATCGAACTGGTTCGCACCGTGTTCCGTCCCGTCCCCACCTCATCCATCCGCGGCCGCGAAGCGTTCGTAGCGACTACGGCACCGGAAGCGGTGGGGGACCAGATCAGGCGGCATCTCGAGACCGAGCATGGTTGCCGGGTCGTCGGTATCAGCCACGCGCTGAGCGACCGGTCGAGATTGGAGCAGGACATGGCAAGTATCGGCGACAAGGCGGACACCCTCTTGGTCGAGATCAAGGCTGCGGGCATCGATGTCGCAACGCGTGCCGCCCTGAAAGCGGGAATGGACGTTGTGTATATGGACAACGAGCCCCGTGGCGTCGTCGGGGAAAAAGACCCGGCCGCGCTCATCGTGAGAACCGCCGACCTTGCCATCGATCGCTATCGAAGGGCCCGCGCATGACCGAGCCGAAGCGCCGCAAGCACATCTTCATCTCCGAGCGCGAGCACGGCCTCCCATATTCGAAAGGTCTTACGGCGTCGTCGCTGATGGCAACCGGGCTGGGACCCGGACACTCCTATGCGGTTGCGAACAAGGTCGAACAGGCCTTGATCGCCCTCGGGGAACAAAGGGTGAGTGCCGAACGTTTACGCGATCTGACGCTCGAGGTCCTACGCCGCGAAGCAGGCGAGGAGTACGCCGAGGCCTTCATCAAGTGGCAATCGGTCGGTGAGCTCGATATCCCTCTCATCATCCTGCTCGGTGGTGCGACCGGTGTCGGCAAGTCCACCATCGCCACAAACCTCGCGACCCGTCTCGGGATCACTCGGGTCGTGTCCACCGATGCGGTCCGGCAGGTATTGCGCGCGGCGTTCACCGAGGAGATGTTCCCCACCTTGTATGCGTCCTCGTTCGAGGCAGGCGATGCCGTGCGTCAACCGATCCCGCACTCGGGCGATCGGCTGATCATCGGCTTTCGCGAGCAGGCCGCCGCGGTTGCGGTGGGGGCTCAAGCTCTCATCGACCGCGCGATCGAAGAGGGAACCGACATCATCATCGAGGGCGCGCACCTCGTGCCCGGGTTCCTCGAATCGATCGAATCGCAACAAGCGGTGATCGTTCCGCTGCTGATCACCATCGAGGACGAAGAGTTGCACAGAAGTCACTTCTATCTTCGTGCGCGCGAGCCGCGCGGACGAACCGGCGACCGCTATCTGACGGCATTCAAGAAGATCCGGCGGATCCAGAAATACATGATCGACTCCGCGTTGATGCGTTCGGTTCCGGTCGTGAGTCACGACGATCTCGACCACACCCTGTCGAAGATCATCGACCAGGTCGTCGAGAAAGCTTTGGAGGCGCTCGAGCGTGGCGCGGTCGTCGCCCGCGAGGGAGAAGGAGCCTTGCTCGAGCAGGCAGTCGAAGTCATTGGGAAATCCAAGAATGGAGGCAAGAAGCGTGAAGTTGTTCCTTGACACCGCGAACCTCGAAGAGATCCACGAAGGCCATCGCTGGGGCGTCTTGAGAGGCGTCACTATGAACCCGACCTTGATCGCCAAGGAAGAGCAGGATTTCCTCCCGCTCGTGAAGGAGGTCTGTTCGATCGTCGAGGGCGACGTGTCGGTAGAAACGACCTCCGACGATACGGAAGTCATGGTTCGTCAGGGGCGCGAGATCGTTCAGATCGCCGACAACGCCATCGTGAAGGTTGCCCTATCGCCGAACGGTCTCGCTGCGGTTCGTCGGCTTTCCGATGAAGGGATCAGGGTGAACGTAACCTTGTGTTTCACCGCGGCACAGGCCATACTGGCGGCTGAAGCTGGCGCGTACATCATCTCCCCGTTCCTGGGTAGACTGGATGACGTCGCAACCGACGGGCTCAAACTTCTGTCGGATATCTGCGACATCTACGCCGTTCAGGGCTACGACACCCAGGTCCTCGCTGCGA
>JALZEA010000139.1 GCA_030862265.1 Actinomycetota bacterium
GGAATCTCGCGAGCCACTATCGGCACGCCCTCGCGGGAGCCAACGGAGAGTATTTCGGGGTCGTGCCTCTGCGCGCGTCCAGTGGTGAGCGCGCCGGGCACCTGTTCGCTTACGAAGGCGATCCCACATGGGTCTTCCTTATCTTTGCCGACCCGCTCGAGCCCGGGCGATACGAGGCCGAGCTCGAGACGGCCGACGGCGAAACGAGATCGCTTGGCATGGTCGAGATCACCGCGGGGAAAGTGACCTGGGGTACCGATCTCCCCGTCGGGCTACGGAACATCCGCGCGGTGCGGATGCTCGACGAGCACGGCGTCATCGCTCTTCAGGCGACGTTCCCTTCCCAGTAGGTCGCCTCGAAGACCACGCGGCTCGAATGGCGGGCGTAGTCGGCGGCTTCGAGGAGCCTCTCCCTGGGTAGGTATGACGCGAACTCAAGCGGGAGGGCTTCCTTATGAGCGATCCGAAGGTGCCATCACAGGCAGAGATGGAAGCCGAGAGCGAACACATGACGGGCGGACCCGGGGTCGTCGCCACGAAGAGCCAAGCTCAAGGCGCAGTGGGAGGCGGGCTGGTCGGTGCGATCATCGGCGGGCTCATCGGGCTCGGCATCGGAGTCATAGCGTTCGACGGCGCGACCACGACGATAACGATCGTCGTCGGTGTGGTCGCGGGCTTGGTCTTCGGCGGCGTGAGCGGCGGCATCGTGCTACCCATGACCAAGCACGACGGGGACCCGGATACTTAGCTGGTTTCGTTCAGGAAGGCCGTCACCTCGGCGGCGAGATCGTCGTACTTCGCCCAGAAGAAATGGTTCGCGCCTTTGAGGGCGAGGAAACGCGCGTTGTTCGCTTCGGCCCAAGCGCGTTGTTTCCCGGGATCGGTCGTCGTGTCGTTCGCGCCGGCGACCACCAGTAGGGGAACGTCGGTCTCCAATCTGTCGGGCAATCCCAAGCTGTAACCCGCTCGGCCCGATACCGGCGGCGCGATCGCGATCACGGCCGATACGTTGCCCGCATCGGGGACTGAACGGATGGCGACCGAGGCGCCGAAGGACCACCCGATCAACGCCAATGGCAAGGCCGGGTTGCGATCGCGCGCAAACTCGATAGCACCGAGCGCATCGGCAACCTCGTCGGTGCCATCGCCGGACGAACCTTCGGACGCGCCGATACCTCGGAAGTTGAATCGCAGCACGGCCCGACTTCCGGTGAGCAACGCATCCTTCAGGGCCAGCAAGAGTGGCGCGTTCATGGTGCCGCCGTCGTGCGGGTGCGGGTGGCACATGACGACGACGCCACTCGGCTCATTGGGTTCGTCGACGACGGCTTCCAAAGTGAGCCCGTCGGTCGAGCTGAGCGTCAGCGCCTCGCTCATGTGTGGAGCGCCGTCCTTATCTTCGTTGCAACTTCGGCCATCTCGGCCTCGCCACCCGGGTACTTCGTGCGCGGCCAGAAGAAGCCACGCAACCCATCCTTGGGGCGGCGGGGCACGACGTGGCAATGAAGGTGGGGCACGCTCTGGCTGACCCGGTTGTTCATCGCTACGAAGGTTCCCACCGCGTCCAGCGCCCCGGGCAAGCGGTCGGAGATCCGCTGGACGACCTCGAAGAAGTGGGGGAGCTCTTCGGGCGGTAGATCTCCGAGGGTCTCGTGGTGGATGCGGGGTATGACGAGGACGTGACCGGCGAACACCGGGCGGTGATCGAGGAACGCTACGACGGCGTCGTCGCGGTAAACGAAGTGGGCATCGATCGCGCCGGACCCGATATCGCAGAACGTGCACATGGGCGGTGAATCTAAGGCTGTTGTAGAAGAGAGACCTCTTACCGCGCTCCTAGGAGGTAGATCGTGGACACGACCGAGGTACGAACCGAGGCTGAACGCCACGCCAACGCCACCGTGGCGGGAGATTTGAAGACGGCCGGCGCATCCCTAACCGAGACCGCGAGGGGCCAGGCCGGGGGAGTGATGAAGGCGATGCCCGGCAAGCTCACCGCGTGCGAGATCCCGGCCGTACAGGAAGAAGGCGACGGGACGTTTTTGGTGGACATCCGCTATACCGGTGAGAACGGCGACGTCACCGTGCGCTCCACGTGGGGCGAGATCGACGGTCGCCCCAAGATCACGAACCTCGAGGTCCTTTAAGGCACCGGCCCCTCGCGATATCTTCTGTTCGGCATGAGAACTGCAGATGTCTCCGGGCACCAGCGCAAGGTCGTACGCAGCGCGGTACGGCCCGCGCGCGCGGCGGTCGGTGCTTCGGGTATCCCGATCCGCGACGGCAAGACGCTTCCGTTCGTGGTCGAGCGCGGCTGGAACGCCCCTGCGGGCTACTACCCGGAGGGGTGGTACCTCGTGATCCCCGACTCCGGCGAGGTCCTTTACGCGAGCGACCAGAGCGTCAAGCTCGTCTGGGGTCTCGCCTCGGTGACGGACCTCTCAGACGAGGTCTCCGAGGGCATCTCCCTGGCCCCAGGGCGCTACCTCGTGGTCTTCGCGCTGGGAGGCGTCAAAGGCGGAGAGCTCGAGGTCGAGGCCTTCGACGCCTCGGAGGCCGCCGCCTAGGGCTCCCGGATCCGGCGGTTGCGTTCGCCTTCCTGCTCGGGCATGCTTGGTTCGGCCGGTTACTGAGGGCGCTCGAGCTTCCCCTGAAGGCGTCCCCAGGAGCCGGCTTTTTCTTGTCCGCGTTAGTCGGGCTGCGCCTCTATCCTCGCTGGCGGCATGTTGCGACGGAACCTCTTCTACATCGGACTCCTGGCCTGTTTCCTCCTCGCGGCGTGTTCCCTGGAGGCCGCCTTTCAGGCGTCCGAGGAGCCCAACTCCCCACCGGTCGACTTCGACCAGGACGACTCGCCGCCTCCGCGTTCGCCGGTGGCCGACATCGTCGCGGAAGCTCTTCCGTCGGTCGTGAACGTCAAGGTCGATACGGGCTCAGGCGGAGGGGGTGAGGGGTCCGGCGTTGTGATCGACAGTAACGGGACGATTCTCACGAACTTCCACGTCGTCGAATGCAGTGTCGACGTCGAGGTCTTCTTCTACGACGAAGAGCACGGTCGCATGGACGGCCGTGTGGTCGGCGGCATCCCCGGCAGCGACCTCGCCGTGATCAAGGTCGATGCCGACGACCTCACGCCGATCGACCTCGGACGATCGTCGCGCCTGCGCCTCGGCGACGACGTCGTCGCGATCGGCTTCCCTCTCGGTCTCGGGACGAGTCCGACCGTCACGAAGGGCATCGTCTCCGCACTCGACCGCACGATCCAGGCCGCGAGCGTCGGTGGCGTGGAACGGGAACTGACGGGTCTCCTCCAGACCGACGCGGCCATCAACCCCGGCAACTCGGGTGGGGCGCTGATCGATCGTGCCGGACGCCTGGTCGGCATCAATACGGCCGCGGCGCAAGCCGCTCAGGCCGAGAACATCGGGTTCGCGATCCAGATCGACGACGCGCTTCCGACGGTAGAAGAGATCCTCAGCGAGCCTCCCGGACGGCGTGCGTGGCTCGGTGTCTCGGTGGCGCCGATTACCTCGTCGCTCGCCGCGTCGCAGTTCGGGGTTGATCCCGAGGTTCGCGGTGCCGGCGTGGCAGGGACGTTCCCAGGCGACCCCGCAGCCGCGGCCGGGATCGAGCAGGGTGAGGTCATAGTGGAGATCAATGGCACCGAGATCGCGTCGGGCGAGGACCTGACGCGGACTTTGATCGATCTCAGTCCGGGCGACAGCGTGGACGTCGTCCTGGAATCACCGACGGGAACGCGCACGGTCGAGGTCACGCTCGGTACGAGGCCCCCGACGATCTGCGAGTAGTCCCCGCGCCCCGCGGACTACGCTGGGA
>JALZEA010000162.1 GCA_030862265.1 Actinomycetota bacterium
ATCGGGGGCAGGTCGAGGGGTGACGGCAGGTACCAACAGACTGCGTCGAGCAGCGGCTGCACCGCTTTGTTCTTGAAGGCGCTGCCGCACAGCACGGGCGTGATCTCGCCCGAGATCGTGCCTCGCCGCAACGCTTTCTTCATCTGCTCCGGCGTCGGCTCTTTCTCGTGAACGTAGATGTCCATGACCTCTTCGTCGTGGTCCGCAAGAGCCTCGAGTAGGTCGTGATGCCACTTGTCGGCGTCGTCCTTCAGCTCTGCGGGGATGTCGCGCGTCTCCCACTCCTCGCCCATGCCGTCGCTCGGCCAGTACAGCGCTTTCATCTCGACGAGGTCGATAACGCCGTGGAAGTTGACTTCTTTGCCAATCGGGATCTGGATCACGACGGGCGTGCCGTTCAGGCGGTCGTGGATCATCTGCACGGTTCGATAGAAGTCGGCGCCGGTGCGGTCCATCTTGTTGACGAAGCAGATGCGGGGCACGTTGTAGCGATCGGCCTGGCGCCATACCGTTTCGGACTGTGGCTCCACGCCGGCCACGGCATCGAACACCGCGACGGCGCCGTCGAGTACTCGCAACGACCGCTCGACCTCGACCGTGAAGTCGACGTGGCCGGGCGTGTCGATGATGTTGATCCAGTAGCCCTTCCAGTGCGCAGTAGTCGCGGCGGACGTAATCGTGATCCCACGCTCTTGCTCTTGCTCCATCCAGTCCATGACGGCCGCGCCCTCGTGGACCTCGCCGATCTTGTAGGTCTTGCCGGTGTAATAGAGGATGCGCTCGGTCGTCGTGGTCTTGCCCGCGTCGATATGAGCCATGATCCCGATGTTGCGCGTGTGATTGAGCGGGTACTCGCGGATCTGCGGCCCGCTGCCTTTGACCGCGCGTAGCTGCGGTTTCTGTTCGGTTGTCTGTTTCTCGGCTGCTTCTGCCATCGCTACCACCTGTAGTGGGCGAACGCCTTGTTCGCCTCGGCCATCTTGTGCATGTCCTCGCGGCGCTTCACTGCTGCGCCCGCGCCTCCCGACGCGTCGAGGATCTCTGCCGCCAAACGATCGGCCATCGTCCGCTCGCGCCGCTTGCGCGCGAACGTGACGAGCCAGCGGATCGCCAGGGTCGTGCCACGCCGTGACTGCACCTCGACCGGCACCTGGTAGGTCGCGCCACCCACTCGGCGGGAGCGCACCTCGAGCAATGGCTTGATGTTGTCGACACCCTTCTTGAGGATCTGGATGGGCTCCTTGCCGGTCTTGTCGCCGACCTTCTGCAGGGCGTCGTAGACGATGCCTTCGGCGAGGCTGCGCTTGCCGCGCATGAGGATGCGGTTCTGGATCTGCGTGACGAGCAGGGATTCGTAGATGGCGTCGGCGAGTAGCTCGCGCTTAGCGGGAGGTCCCTTCCGAGGCATCAGGCACCGCCCTTTTTCGCGCCGTACTTACTGCGAGATTGCGCGCGGTTGTTCACACCGGACGTGTCGAGAGCGGCGCGGATGATCTTGTAGCGCACGCCGGGGAGATCTTTCACGCGGCCCCCACGGACGAGCACGATCGAGTGCTCCTGGAGGTTGTGGCCGATGCCGGGGATGTAAGCGGTGATCTCGATGCCAGAGGTGAGGCGAACACGAGCGACCTTGCGGAGAGCGGAGTTGGGCTTCTTGGGTGTCGTCGTATACACACGGGTGCAGACGCCCCGCCGCTGCGGCGACCCCTTGAGGGCCGGCGACTTCGACTTCTCTTTCTTTGACTGCCGGCCCTGGCGGACCAGCTGTTGGATCGTCGGCACTGACTCCCCTTCTCGTTGACGCTCGCACACGACCCGCTTAAGCGGGTCGCGCATACCTCACCTCTATGTCGCGCCTTTACAGGCGCTTGTCTCCGGCTGGCCGGGAGCTAGGACCGGGCGCTCGCCTCTGCAGGCGGCCCGGGTGTCCCCCCGGCTGCGGTCGTTCGGCGATCTAACCCCGACCTCTCCGGTTCCCGGGGCAACCGGGCCTAGGGAGGCTCACCGAACTCGGGTGTGCTACTCGCGAATAACGGCGCCGGCCTGGCGCCGCAGCGGGCAAGGATAGCAGGAGTGGCGCCGCTGTGGGGTGGCCCTCCTAGGCGGCCCACACCGAACCGCCGAGCGTGTCAAGCTTGCCTTGCTTAGGGCCGGCCCTGCGGGCCGCCCTAGGGTTCACGGCGTGGACCACGCTCCGAAGCACCGACCCCGGGAGGCCCTGTGGCCGGCATTGACGGGCATGATCGGCGCCATCCTCGCCCTCTGGTTGCTGCCGCCGACCGGCTCGCAGCTCGGACCGGCAAAGGTCGAACTCAGCGGCACGCTCGGGACGGGCCGAACGATCCTGCAGATCTCCCCCTTCGGGACGATCAGCGCCCGCACCCATGCGAGCCCGCTCGACGTCACGGCGTCGCTCGAACAGGTCGACATCGAGGCCCTCGGCTCGACCGTCACCACGGCGCGCGGCCGAGAACGGCTCCAGGACGAGATCGAGTCCCAGATGCCGGGCGTCCTTGCTCGCGCCGTCGGCATCGACGTGCTCGCAGCCGCGGTCGTCGGAGGGTTCCTCGGAGCGGCGGTGTTCCGCCATCGCCGCCGGGCCGCGCCTATCGCCGCGCTCGCCGCCGGAGTGACAACTGCCCTTCTCTTCCTGGCGACGACGCAGACCTACGATCAGGGACGCTTCGACGACGCGCGCTACACCGGAAGCCTCGGGCGCGCACGCCTGGTTATCGAGACGTTGACGGAGCACACCGAAACGCTGGACGAGGCGCGCTCTCGCTACGAGGTGGCCGCGCGCCGGGTGTCCGACCTCATGGTGCTGCTGGCGAGTCCCGATCTGGACCCCGCAACCGAGACGACCGCGATCCTGCACATCTCGGACGTACACGCGAATCCCGTAGGACTCGAGATCGCGGGCGAGCTGGCGCGCGAGTTCGATGTCGCCGCGGTCGTCGACACCGGAGATCTCGCCGCCTCTTTCCTCGATACGGGGGAGATCTCGTCGCTCGCGGGGCCGCTCGACAGGCTGCTGGTGGAGGGCATCGAAGATCTCGAGGTCCCATACGTCTTCGTCGCCGGCAATCACGATTCGCCTCGCCTGATCGATGCGGTTGCCGGCGCAGGGAACGCGACGGTTCTCGATCGAGACACCGCGCAGGTTGCCGGTATAGAGATCCTCGGCTGGGGCGATCCGACGTATTCGACCGTCCCGACACCGGAGTCGGTCAAAGCCGAGGAGCGCCTCGAGTTCACCGACAACGTCGCGGCCGACGTCGAGGCCGAAGATCCGGACATCCTCGCGGTGCACGATGCCGCTCTGGCGGGGGATTCCGCGGGACTCGTGCCGCTCGTCATCTCGGGTCACATCCACCGACGCGAGACGACCGAGGAGGACGGCACGCGGTTCTTAGCAGTGGGCTCGACAGGAGCGACGGGGATCAAGTCGCTGACGGTCGAGGCAGACCTTCTTTACGAGGCGGAGGTGTTGTACTTCGATGGCGATCGGCTCGTTGCGGTGGACTACCTCACGCTTAAGGGGCTCGGCGAGGACTTCACGCTCGAACGCAACACGATCGCCGCGGAATAGGGCCGGCCTTACTAACGCCCCTTGAACTCCACAACCTGTTGGAACGTTGGGCGGTTCTGCCACTGCATCGGGTCCTGGCTCTGGACCCCTACCGCCGAGAACTGGATGTAGTCGTCCTCTTCGACGGGGTCCCAGGTCGCCGGATCAGCACCGAACTCGGCCTCGAGCTCCTTGACCGCAGCATCGAGGCTCGCCCGCAGCGCCTTGCGACACGCGGCCAGCTTGCCCTTGCCGCAGTAGACCCTCGAGAAACGGCCTCGAACCTTCTTGCCGAGCACGGCTCGCAGATCCTTTTGCACCTGGCCGTAGAAGCCACCGTGGTACGCGCTGCCGACGGGACCGGGGATGTCGTCGAAGCCCGCCGGGATCGCCTCGAACGCGGCGCCGAGGGTCGGCTTGAACATCGCTTCGATCGCCTTCGTCCACCACGCGTCCATCACTGCGACCGCGGCGGCATGCGTATAGGCCTCGCCCGGCGCGGCTGCTTCACGAGGCGCACCGGCCTTCGCCCAGGCTCGCATCAGCGAGGCGACCTTCGCGAGACGTTCGTCGGACGGCTTGCCGAGCGCCTTCAGCATCCACGGTAGGACGCGATAGCCGCGGAAGTCCTGTGTCGCGGCGACACCCATAATGTTGACGATGTCCCCGAGCGCGAGTTCCTTGCCCCGACGAAACGCCTTCTTGACGGGGTCTTCGAGCATCTGGCTGCGATAGAGCGACGAGTATCCCCAGCGGTCGTCGTTCGCACGGAAACCGGGAGCTTGCTTGTTGTTCCACGACACGATGTAACCCCGACGAGGGGAAACGTCCCATGGGTTGTGCTTGCCGGGGAGCATGCCCCTCCAGTCCCACTTACCCGTCCCCCACACCGGGAAGTCGGGATCGACCCCACGCGCGCGGACCGGATGCTTCCCACCAAGCTGGAAAGCGATGTCATCTTCGTCTACATAGAACCAGTTGAACGTGAAGTTGAACTTCCTGAATATACGGAGGAAATCTTGCGCGTCGTTGATCTTTTTCCCGTCCATCAGGTTCACGTACGCGAGCGCTGAGTCCACCTCGCCGCCAAAGGTCGAGCGCTTCGCTACGAACGCGACCGGCTTACCGTCCACCGTTCCGCGCGACTGCACGATCCCGTCGTCGGTGCGCTGCGTCGTCATCTCCACTACGACCGCTTCCTCAGAGGGCGCCGGCGGGAAGCCGCCCGCGCTTGGTTTCGCGGTCCAGGAGTCCGTGCGCGTGTACATCTCGACGCAGTCACGGCCCTGCACGTAGAACGTGCTCTCCGGGTCGACCTCGCCGCCCCCCGGATTGCAGAGTTCCTCGGCGAAGGTATCGACCTGATCGCCCCCGGCCGACGTCGCACTCCATGCGTAGTCCTGGCCTCGCCCGAGCAACACATAGAGAGAGATACCTGGGAAGCCGACGCCGCGCGCGTCGATACCCGGCCCGTGCAGGTCCAACTCCATCAGGATCTGCGGCGAGAAGTAGCCCGTCTGTGGACCCATCACTGCGATCGGACGTCCGCTCTTGGAGTGTTTCCCATCTACGAGCAACGCGTTGCTCATACCGGATGGGAACGCGAGGCGTATAGGTCCGAACGGTCCGTCGACATAACCGGGAGCCCGTTCCTCTTCGTCGCCATCTTCGGCCGCCGCCTCTTGATCGGGCAACGCAACCGAACGCGCGTCGACCGGACCGAGGTCGTTGTCGTACGGGAACCGGCGAGATGTCGTCGTCGGGGCTTCGGGGTCTTCTGCGGACCGCAGATCATCGAAGATCGCGTTCGCCTTGCGCTTGCTATGGCCCTCGGCGAGGAGGGCGTTGAAGAACTCGGCATTGCCGAGCTCCCCGCCGCCGCCCACACCGAGCCGCGAGCCGATAAGACTCGCGACCGCGACGGTATCGGTCGGCAACCACTCGGAGGGTACTTGTTGCAGCGCGGCGTATTCGCCGGGCATCTTGGTTTGATCGACCAACGCTTCTTCGATGTAGGCGTTGATGCCGGCGGCGTAATCGGTGACGTCCTGGATCACCTGCGGTCCCAGGACCGGATCGAGCTTCGGGAGCCGATCGATCTGAGCCTGCAGCTCTTCCTCCGCGTAACCGGCCGTCAGATAAGCGGCACTGTCCATGGCGAGGTTGGCCTCGCTTGCTCCCAGAAATTCCGAGAGCCTTCCGCGGCCTACATGGCGCAGGGTATCCATCATGAAAAGCCGGTCCTCGGCGGAGACATAGCCCGCGCCGAACATGACGTCGCCGCGCGTAGCTCCGTACACATGCGGGACGCCGAATCCGATGTCCCGGCGGACGGTCACTCCGTCCCGCGGGCTGTACTCACGCTCGATGTCGTCGTCTTTGACGCCGAACGTTGCGTCCTTGAAGTAGTCGAGAAGCTTCGCTGTTGTGATGCCCGGCGTTCCCTGGACAAGCGAGTCGTACAGCGCAAGCTGATCGGTGTTGTGCGGGGGCTGTGTCCCCTCGGACTGAGCCTGTGCGAGTTCGGCGCTGTTCATATAGCGCCCCTGTCCGGGCGGAAGGATGTTGAGCACCGTCACGCCCCCGTCCTTCGCCCCATAAGGCTGCACGACTGTCGCATCTTGCGCGCCGGCCGTGAATGGAAACAACGTAATCGCGGCGATGATTGCGGCGGCCAGCCTCTTCGGTGCGGTGCTTGCACCGCATCCCGAAATGAAGCTAGCGCTGGGTTTTGGCGCTTGCTTCATTTCTAGTTCCAGATCACGTCGCGGAGCGCGTCCGTCGCCTCGATCCAGGCGTCGGCGTCCGGACGGTCCGGCATGGGCTCCTTGCCGGCGAGCACCTTGAGCGCAAGCTCGAGCGACGTCTTGTCCACAAGCCCGTAGCCCTGGTGGACGAAGTACGAGGGGGTCGTCGGACGGATCGCGTAGTCCCATGTGAACCTCTCCGGATCGGCCGGCACCGGGAAGGCCGTCTTCTGGACGATCTCCTCCGCCTCGAGGAGCGTCAGCACCCCGTCGGACAGCGGACCATCCTTGGGAGCTCTCGACTTCGGGCCGACCGCAACCGCCTGATCGGGCCTCTGGCCTCCGACGGTATCGCCGAGGATCTCGCGCGCTTCCAGGATCACCCGTGACAGGACCCCCGATGTGATCGGCGCCGCACACGACGTCCCGCCGAAGTCGCGCGTCTGGATGTTGTCCTCATCCGCGGCGATCTTGGTGCCGAACGCGCCCGCCGCGCGCCACTTGGAGCCGAAGCTGGAGACGTCCACCGGGTAGCTGTGCCACCAGTGGTCCTGGCCGTTGATCGGTGAGATCGCGCCGACGGTGAGTTGCCACGACGGCCCACTCCAAGCATCCATCACCGACTGGTCGGAATCTGGCGTCTTGCACTTGCAGGGGTCCTCGCCGGGAAGCGGCGGCCAGAAACGTGACGAGTTCGTGTTGCTCGCGCCGTTGCCGGCCGAGAAGACGATCGCCTGGCCCCGCTCGGTCGCGTCCTTGGTCATCGACGGGTCGCCGAAGAGCGGAAGGTTCGCCACGGTGCCCCACGAGTTGGACACGATGTCGATCCACTTCTGATCGGTGGCCCAGTTGAGACTTGTTTCACCCAGCGCCTCGACCGCGACGATGAGCGCGTTGGGGTTCGAACCGAAGAACTGCCCTGCCGCAACACTGGCGGTCCCCGTTCCGTGTCCGTTGTCGTCGATCACGACGCGGTCCGGGTAAGGATTCTCACAAGGTTCGTCGACCACGGGGAGACCTCCACTGGGGGGACCGCTGCAGACATCGCCACCGGCGCCGAACGAGATCCCGCCGATGATGCGCGTCCCGGGGAACCAGTTCAGTGTGCTGCGCTTGACCCCGACCCAGTCAACGTCGTCCGACTTGCGCGCCGCGTCGTAGCCCTTCTTGTCGGCGACATCCAACGCGAGCTTGAAGGTGTTGGCGTCATTCGGATAACCCTCGATGTACTTGCTCGGATGGTGGACGAACTCGGGGGCCCGGAAGTCCTCGTGGTACGGGTTGATCCCGGTGTCGACGAGCGCGATGACGACGAACGGCTTGCGCTTGAAGACGTCGAGGGAGCACGCGGCCTGCTTCGACTTGGGAAGCCCCGCGCACGTCTTGTCGATCCGGACGTGGGTACGCGAGCTGTCCCAGTGGCTGTCGTCGTTGTAGGCGTGCCACTCGTCGCGGGGCGGTGTGGGTGGGATCTGCGCGCCGACGGGCGCGGGGAACAGCCCCGCGCTGAGCGCACCAAATAGGAGGAATAGCAGTGCTCTTCGCATGACTGGAGGGTTGGCCGCGGAGCTCCGAAACCCTCCCTAGAAGGGAGGCACCAGCGGGCATGCGGTGGTGATCAAGGACCTCAGCGGCCAGTCGGGTGCGGCACTGGGCACCTCGGAGCGTCCGTCCTCGAAATAACCGCCCCTCCAGCCCCCCCACAGGTGCTGCCGGCAGAACGAATCCGCAACCATCCATTCCTGCTCACCCGCGGGTCGTTTAAGAGCGGGGCGGCGACCGAAGATCGGACCGATGATCCGTTCGACCTCACGTTCCAGCACTGCGGGACCATCGAGGAGACCGAAATATGTCCCGTGCCCCTCACTGACGAACTCGTCCTCTCCGATCGGTGGGATCGCGCCGACGCCACCCGGGGTCATCCCCGCCGGGGTGTGGATCGCTCCGTGGAATAGGCGGAGCCGGAGTTCCTCTGCCGTCAGCACTCCATCTTTCAATTCACAATCAGAGCGTTTCGGTCCGCAATCCCACCTTGGGCCGGTTGCGACGACGCCTCGTGCTTGCATGCGACTCGGGCCGGGAAGCGCGCGCCTAACCTCGTAGAGCGCACGGCCGTACAGCCCGGCTACGACCGGCGTCGCATTAGAGGTACCGCTGAAGTTCCCACTTCCATCCAGGGTCGGGGAGTTGTACGCGGATGGATAACGCGAGCCGATGCTCGATACGTCCGCGGGTTTGCCGTGACCCGTGTAAGACGCTCGGTCCGTAGGGGAAACGGCGCCGACAGTGACAACCCAGTCCGGGCCGGCCTCGGACGACAGCAGCGTGGCCGTTGGGACAAAGAAGGCTCGCTCGACGCCGTTGTGTGCCGCGAAGAAGATGCTCTGTCCGCGCTCGCTTGCCCTTCGTTGAAGTTTGGTTTCCCCGATGTAGATACCGTCTCGTAGCCGCATGTTCGTAGCGACATCGTTTCCTAGGACGGTGTTCTTTCCGTACGAATTCGTGATGATGTCGATCCACGGCTGGCGCAACGCCCACGCGATCGCACGCCTCTCCGCGTCGTCGTTGAACGCGGTGTCCAGAAACACGAGCAGGCACTCTGGACACGAACCGTGCAGGTTGCCGACGACTACGCTCGATGCCCCCGTTCCATGAGAGTTCGTCGGCCCGTAGATCCCACCTCGGAAGTTGATCGCTCCGATGACCTTGGTGCCGGGGAGCCAGTAGTAGTAAGGCGCGACCGCTTTGAGCGAAGGTGTGACGCTCGCCCACACACGCTCGTCGCGATCACGAAGAGTCTGGGGGGGCACGCTGCCCATCTTTTCCTCCAGAGTGAGCCTGAGCGGCGCGTACTCTGTGAATTCACTGGGTGACGGGAAGCCAGACAGCCATTCGTGCGGGGGCCGGTCGAGGGAAAGTTCGTTGGTCAAATCTCGATCGGTCGCCTGCGGCATCTTCGATGCGAGGAAGTCCCAGTGGTAGGGCGTGATGCCGTCATCGATCACCGCCACGACCGTTACGTCATCACCTCCGCGGGCGCTCGGACGCGGGGCGTTCGCGCCGGCGGTTGGCGCGGCAGCGGCGGAGACGAGCAGAACTGAAGCGAGGAGTCCCGCGATGTGTCGCATCCGTACAGAGTTTGCCCTACGGAAGGTGTCCTCCTTCCCGATCGGATGCTGAATCAAGAGGGG
>JALZEA010000185.1 GCA_030862265.1 Actinomycetota bacterium
GGACCGAACGTCACTTCAAGGAATAGATCGGGTTCGAGGATCAACGCCGCGAAGAATGGAAACGAGAACGTCGCGACCCAGCGCGTGATCGTCTGATACAGCGAGCCCAGCCGCTCGATGGCGCCCTTCCCGTGCAGGTCGGACACCACCGGCGCCCAGATGTTCACGATGCCGGAAAGGAAGATCCCGCCGGGAGCCTCGAGCGCCAACGCGGCGCTGAAGAAGGCAACCGCCGCGGGCTCGGAAATGAGTCCCAGCAGGATGATGCCGAGTCCCAAGCTCTGGATGCCGAGCAGGGATGCTCCGGCTTGAGGTAGCGCGAAGCGAACCATCGCGCCGCGGTCCGCTTCGGGGACGGCGCGGCGCTGCTCCTCGTTCAACAGGCGCGCGAAGAGGAACGCCGCCACCGTTGCTCCCGCCGCGATGCTGACGACGAGCGAGGTCACCGCGCCGGAGACGCCGAAGCCCAGCAAGAGGGCCCCGACACCCAAAACGAACAGCGCCGAAGGCTGTACGAGGTTGCCGGCGATCACGGACGGCACCATCGTCTTATAGCCCTGGGTGCAGTAACGAAGCACCTGCATCGCTCCGAACAACGGGACGTACGCGGCGCCGATGCGGAGCAGGGTCGCCAGCTCGTCGGCCCGCGCGGCGTCATCCGGTTCGAACGGCCGGGCGATCACTTCCGCACCTACTACGAGCGCGACGAAAACCAGGGCCGAGGCCGTGATCGTTCCGGTCAGTGCGACGCGCGCGGCCCCCTTGACGCCGCCCGGGCGGTCGGTTGCGCGTGCGAGGGCGATGAAGCGCATGGCGGCGTAGTTGAAGCCGGCGAGCCCGAGCTGACCGCCGATGATGAGGATCTGGACGACCTGGCGATAGATCCCGTAGACGGGGGGGCCGAGGATGCGGCCGGCGGCGATGGAGAAGAACATGCTCAGGAGGCGCTGCGTGAATTGCCCCACGATCTGGACGGCTCCGCCCTTGGCGACGACCGCGACGTCCTTCGCGGCCTCTTGAGACAGACCTTCCTGTGGGATGTCCTCCTGTGGGTCGCTCACGCGGCGGTCGCCTTCCGCCACGGCCAGACCGACCGGGATAGACCGTCGGTTCCTGCGACCGCGAGGCCGAGCACGAGAGAGATCACGAGCGTGTAAATCGGCTCGACGAACAGGCTGAGGATGACGGCGTGCGCGGCGGCCGCTACTACCGCGGCCGCCAGCAATGTCCGCAGGGCCCGTTGGTTTTCATCCGGCATTCGAGACGCGGCGCGCGCGTGTAATGCCGCGACCGCGTACAACGCGATGATCGCCAAAGCACCGGGTACCCCGGCCCGGAACAAGTAATTCAGATACGTCGAGTGGGTCCCGGCCTTCGGGATGTAGCGACCGAGTTCGTGCGATACCCCACTTTCGGTGCGAGGCTGTTCCGTGCCGTAACCGAGGAGGAAGTGCAAGCCGTTCACCGCTCCGATCGTGTCTTCGTACACGTTGCCTCGTGTCGCGATGCTGGCCTCTCCACCGGCGCGCGCGCTGATGGGGTCGACGTCGTACTTGATCAGGAAAGTCGCAGTAAGTACGGCGCCCCCGGCCACGAAAGCCGCGACCATGGTCAGCTTCTGACGGCGCGTCAGGGCGCCATCGACAAGCAAGTAGATAATCCCGATCGGTATGGCGACCCACGCGCCACGGGCGAGGGAGAACCCGGCTCCGAAAAGGCACGAAACGATCCCAAGGTGCCCAAGCCAACGGCGCCGCCCGGCGCCGCGCCAGGCTAGATAAAAGGAGAGGAAGAAGAGGGCCACACAACTCCCTGCGTAAGTCAACGAGTTGCGAGCGAACGAGCGCATCCTGGGAACCGTGTTAGCAGGCGTTAACCCCACGTTGTCGTACAGCAGCGTCACGCCCCGGCCCACGGTTTCCAGTTCGTCCTCGAAGGCGCGTGCCGAGGCGTCGAAACGAACGACGATGTTCGTGGTCTCGAAGGCCTGGAACTTCGGTAGGAAGACCTCGAAATTCGGAAGATCGGGATACCGCGATGCGAAGCGTTCAAGCGAGGCTCGGAACTCGCGCGCACCGCCTTTGCTCGAGCGCGCGTACTTCATCATCCCGAGATTGTTCGGGAACGCATCGACGCCGTATGCCTCTTCTACCCTGTCGCTGATCTCGTCGTTCTGTAGCTCCTGTATCGGTACGCCCACCCATTCCGCGAACACCGCGACAGACAACAGGGCGATGAAACTGACGAGACCCGCGACGACTCGAACACGCGAGGCCTGATCTCGCAGTACGTCCGCTGCGGCGAGGATGATGCCGGATCCCAAGACCTGGATCCCGAACAACAGCACGAAGTGCTTACCGTCAAGGGAGATGTCGATCTGGGTCACGCCCAGAGCGGTCCAGATCACCAGCCCGATCGGTAACCAGATCCAGCGACCACCACGTGGACGGCGCCGCTGAATGTACAAACCGTAGGCCCAACGTGACACTACGGTCGTCCATCCCACGAGGATCACGAACGGCAGCATGTCCAGGAGCCACCCGGCAATACCTGCGAATAACGGGGAAACGAACGCGACGGGCAGAGGGAGAACGAGCGCGAGCGCGACGGTCGCGACGGTGAAGCACCAGAGCGCGATGACGCCTCCCTGCAGAGTCCATGTGGCCCAACTAGCAACCCCCACAAACGACGCGATAACGACCACGCTCCACAAGAGGCGAGACATCCGTCCCGGCTGCGTCGATGGAAGACGATCGAGGAAGGACTGCAGAGCCGCGGCCACCTATAACTCGGAGAAGGCGGGGTCCTTACGTGCAATGACCTCCTCGCCCCGGAATCCCGACCACAGGAACAAGACGAGACCGACGATCCCGCAGATCGCAAGCACCACCCACGCCGTCGTGCCTGCGAGCGCGGTACCGGTGATGCCCAAGGTGCCGATACCCACGAGGACGAGCGCGGTCGTCGAGAAGACCGCCACGAGACCAAGGGCGTCGGTCCACGTCGCGTCCGGCAATGCCCACCGCAAAAGAAAGACACCCGGAAGGAGGAGCAGCAGCCCTCCGAGGAGCGCGGGAAGAAAATCGAGCGCGCGCGGGGCGACCTGCGCGGGGATCGCATTCGAGCCCCTTCCAGGAACACTTCCTTGCCGGAAAATCTCTCCGTCTCTCAGAACGAGAACCGAACCCTCCCTCGGTGGCTCCGCGATCACGTCTACATTGCTGCCCGTGCGATTAAAAACGTCGGCCACGACGACCGCGATGCGGCCCGTCGCCGTCTCCCGGGCGTCTCTCAAGGAATCGGCCGAGAGTCCCTCGTAATAGTTGTCACGTGCGGTGGGTCTCCCCTCCTGGTAGTTCTCGAGTGAGCCCAGATAGAAAGCGGTGGCGTCCTGGAGCGCGTCGGGGACCCCGTAGCGAGAGACATTGCCCGCACGTTTGGCGAAACCGTAGACCCGCACGGGTTCCGGTGTGTCGTCATCGACGACGAACACGACCGAGTCGAAGTTGCCCTGTGCAAGGACGCTTGCCAGCGGCTCTAAAGAGGTCCGCTCGTCCGGCTTGATCCACGCATCGGACACATCGTTCCAGCCGGTCTCCTCGAAGCCGCGCTTGAAGTTCATCCCCACCAGCGCGCCTATGGCAAGCACCCCGATGAGAGCAACGATCGCGATGTGTCCACGGCTCGCGATATCGAAGCAGAAGCGCACCAAGAAGTACGCCCCGAGCGCGACAAGAAGTAACCACGCGGTGGTCGTGTTCAGGAAACGATAGTAGGGATACGTGAGGCCCAGGGCTGCACCACCCAGTCCGAGCAAGGGCGCAAGCCAGATGATCGACACGCGCGGCATCTCTTCCTCGATCACGCGCGCACCCGCGGCGATTAGTCCGATGAGGCCGATGACGAACAGAGGACCGTTCAGCGGGACCGCCAAAGCGCGGCCCCACTGCGCGAGTCGCGCGCGGAAGAAATCGGCGGACGCGGGTGGAGGCTGCGCCGACTCACCCAATGACGACGATTCACCCCAGATTCCGATCTTCCACGTCAGGTACGTAAGAACTATGGCCGCGATCGCCGCGAGGAGAATGGGGCCGTCCTTCCGTAACACGTCTCGGAAGGAGAAACCGCGGAACAAGAAACGCGCGGTAGCCATTGCTCCGAGCGTCAGGCAGAAGATCGCGAGCGTCGTGGGATGAGTGAATCCCGAGACGAGCAACAAGGCTGCGAACCCGACCCGCGGCCCCCACGACGATCGCGCGGGTTCGATGAGATAGAGCGCCGCACTTAGGAAGGCCAGTGTCAGGACGTTGTCGAGGTAGCCGGCAAAAGGCGGGGTCGGCAGGAGGCTCGCGACGGTGAATGCAACCGCATGCCAGATCAGCGGATCGCGTCGCCAGCGATAGGCGAAGCCCGCGAGCAGCAGAGGGATCGCGACGCGGAGACCAACACCGATGATGACTGTCGGGGTCAGGGGCGCGACGCCCGCGATGCGTCGCATCAGTCCGGCGAGAACGGACGTCGCGACGCGATAGCCGCCCGAGTACATGTCGCGCGGACCGTCGACCTCGAGCAATACCTCAGGCTCGTTCGCCAAGAGGGCTTCGGTGCGCCACTGGTAGTACGCCGGATCGTCCGCCGCCGCGGGTCGTCCCGGGTTGGCAAAGAAAGTCCAACCGAAGATGAGGATCAGCACCACCGTCGTGAACAGGAACGCGGCCGGATGTCCGAGGACACGATCGACGCGGCTCACGGCCATCATCGAGGAACGGACCTGGGCGCGCCTGATCAGGGGTTCACTGGCCACGGTGCGACGCATCCTACCCAGCGATACCGGGTGTCCCGGAAGTCGATTCAGCAGTCGGTAACCGTAAGGATCCGGGTCGGGACGGCCATCTCCATCACGCGATCTGCCGGCGCGTAGCGCCCACTACCGAACGACTGGATGCCGAAGCTCGTCGCGTTGTCGCGAATCCGGTAATTCCCTACGAAGCGCGCGACGTCGTCGACCGTGTAGCCCGAAAGTGCGAGTGCGTCGAGATCGAGGAACAACTCCGTCGGGGAGATGTCCGCCACGACGGGACCGAACTCGCGCTCGATGTCGACGGTCATCTCGTTCGAGTCGATACCGTAAGAATCCAGAGCGCGCTGATCCGGTTGCTGGCCGTGATCTGCCGTGACGATCACCACGTAGTCGCCGCGCGCCATGGACGAATCGAGGTAGTCGATGAGTTCTGTCAACGCCGCGTCCCCGGCAACGAGTGCGTCGCGCACCTGGGTCGACTCCATATTGAAGATGTGACCGAGAAGGTCTATCTGCTTGAAGTTCGTGAATAGAAGATCGGTGATCTCGTCTCCGCCGTAACGCGCCGCTGACATGAACTCGATCAGCTTGTTGACATGGTGCTGGGTGAACGCGGGCACCTCCTCGATGCGGTCCGGATCGTCGAGCGGCACCTCTTTCCAGAACCCGTCGTTCGTTCCATCGGTCTCGTCGAGGGCGGCGAGAAGGCCGGGAAGATCCGACTGATCCTCGAAGCCGTCGGGAAGCTCGTAATGGTCGGGGTTCGTGATCCACTCGTTCGTGTTGAGGTCCAGCCACGCGGCGTGGTCCTTGTCGGCACCCGGTACCTCGGCGCCCTTGCCGATCATTCCGAGATGCCATGGAACATGTCCGACCATCCCGATCAACGCGCGATCGTCGTTCTGCTCGTCCCACAGCTCGGC
>JALZEA010000066.1 GCA_030862265.1 Actinomycetota bacterium
CAATACCTCAGTTGATGAGCGGTGCAACCGGTGAAACGCGAAGCTTTATCGGCAGTGAATCCATCCATGGGCGCGCGGCAACCTCCCCCGACGACAACTAGAGATTCAGAACGAAAGCAACTAAGAAGCCCCTGAGAACGCGATCGAAAATCCGACGGATTTAGTGGAACGTTTGTGGACTGTAGCGCGGCCTTCGAGAGCGCGACAAGTGCGGATGTCAGATCGTCGTGATTTTTTCGCGAGGCCGCAGGTCAGCGGCGTTTGTAACGTTCCCGCAAGTTTCTTTCCCACTTGCGGAAGATGCCCAATGCGCGTTCCTTTGGTTGGAGACGATCCAAGCTGTCGGACGCGATGTGTGATGTTCCGCCTGCGACGAGCACCACCCCGGCGACCATGCCCGCGAACGCGACGACCCCTACGAGAGGCTGCGCGGTTACGAAGAATGCGATGAGGACGAGGAAACCACCGACGAACGAGGTCGCTCCAAACCTGATGCGACGGACGTGCTGGTCCCGTGGAGAGCGCGCCTTGCGCCCGTGGGTTGGCTCTTCGGCGTGGAGGCCGCGCTCCATCTCCTCGAGGATCTTCTTCTCGCGATCGGTGAGAGGCATCGTCTTAATTATGCGCTTGACGGGCACCTATCGAACGTTGTTTCAGTGATCCAGAAGCGTGGCCGGTTCGATCGACTCGCTCCCCCACCGCCGTCTGATCGCGTCGACGGCTCCCGCCAGCTCCGGCCATCCTTTGGCTCGGGCATCCAAGAGACCGAGCTGCCGGCGTGCCGGCCCCGGGGTCAATCCCGAGACCGTCACCCCGAGCAGGCGGATACGTGGGCGCTCCGGGTCGAGACGGAGATATAGCTCCCGCACGAGGCCGTAGATCTCGGCGGCATTGTCGACCTCGGCCCCCGGGGTACGTGCCCGGGTGATGGTCGAGAAGTTCGAGAAGCGCACCTTCAAGGTCACGGTGCGGCCACACATCCCCTTCGAGCGCAGCCTGGACGCGGTGCGGTCCGACAAACGCAGGAGCTCGCGCAGGATCGTTTCCTTGGCGTCGAGATCGTGGCTGAAGGTCTCCTCGGAGCCGACCGACTTGGCCGGTTCATGCGGGATCACGTCGCGGTCGTCGAAGCCATGGGCGAGCGCATAGAGGTGACTACCGGTGGCCTCGCCCAAGGCGCGCTCGAGGGTGCGCCTACCGATCGCGGCGACGTCGCCGACTGTCCGCATCCCGAGCTTGCGCAACGCCGCTCCGGTCTGTTCGCCGACTCCCCAAAGAGCACCGACGGGCAAAGGATGTAGGAACTCCAGGAAGCTATCGACGGGGACGACCAGCAGACCATCGGGTTTACCGATCGTCGACGCGAGCTTGGCGAGGAACTTGTTAGGAGCGACGCCGACGGTGCACGGGAGCCCGAGGGCCGCCACTTCGGCTTTGATCTTCTGTGCGATCGCGACGGGAGTACCGAACAGGCGGACCGAGCCGCCGACGTCGAGGAAGGCCTCGTCGAGGCTTAACGGCTCGACGAGCGGAGTCACTCCCAGGAAGATGTCGCGGATCTTCTCGGAGTAGTGCTGGTAAGCCTCGAAGTCGTTGGGCAGGAAGATCCCCTGCGGGCATAGCCGGCGCGCTCGGATCGACGGCATCGCGGAAGTGACCCCGAACGCTCGGGCTTCGTAGGAAGCCGAGGTCACGACGCCGCGGCCCCCGTGGCCTCCGACGATCACCGGCTTGCCGGCGAGGCTCGGATCTTTGATCGTCTCGACCGACGCGTAGAACGCGTCCATGTCGACGTGCAAGATGGGCTCGGTCGCGGCGGTAGGAGATGTATGCCGGATGCGGGTTCGGATAGGCGAGGCCATCGTTGTCACGCTACAGGTCTGCTCTTCCCCGAGTGCGCAATGAGGTACCTATTTCGTACCTGATTGCGCACTCGACCAGCAGGACTAGGCTCGCCGGCGGGAGGTGGTCATGGAGTACCGGAGGCTCGGAACGACGGGAGCGAAGGTCTCGACGCATTGCCTCGGGGCGATGATGTTCGGGGCCTGGGGCAACACCCATCACGACGACTGCATCCGCATCATCCACGCCGCGCTCGACGGTGGGATCAACTTCATCGACACCGCCGACGTCTATTCCGCCGGTGAATCCGAAACCATCGTCGGGAAGGCCCTCAAGGGAAAGCGTGATGACGTCGTCCTGGCGACGAAGTTCCATGGGTCGATGGGGCCGAGCCTGAACGAGCAAGGCAACTCGCGGCTGTGGATCATGCGCGAGGTCGAGAACAGCCTGCGGCGCCTGCAGACCGACCACATCGATCTCTATCAGGTGCATCGTCCCGACCCGAAGACCGATATCACCGAGACCCTCGGTGCTCTCGACGATCTCGTGCACCAGGGCAAGATCCGCTATGCGGGAGCGTCGACGTTCCCGTCGTGGCAGCTCGTCGAGGCGCACTGGGCATCGGAGCGTCGTGGGATCACTCGCTTCGTGTGCGAGCAGCCGCCGTATTCGATCTTCGTTCGCCACGTCGAGAATGAGCTCTTCCCGGTCACGCAGCGTTACGGCATGGGCGTGATCGTGTGGAGCCCACTCGCCGGAGGGTGGCTCGCCGGCAAATACCGTCGGGACGCCGACGTCCCGCCGGACTCGCGCGCGATCCGCTTCGCGCAACGCGGTTCCCCGGTGGCGGCGCGCTACGACCTCTCGCGACCGGCGAACCAGAGAAAGCTTGATCTCGTCGAGGATCTCGACGTCGTCGCCGACAAGGCGGGGATGTCGCTGACACACATGGCGATCGCGTTCACGCTCGCCCATCCCGCGGTGACCTCGGCGATAATCGGCCCGCGCACGATGGACCAACTGACCGATCTGCTTGCCGGAGCCGACGAACGTCTCGACGACGGAGCGCTCGATGCCATCGACGAGATCGTTACGCCGGGATCTGTCGTGGAAGAATCCGATCGTGGTTGGGAAGCACCGTGGATGAAGCCTGAAGAACGCCGTCAACCAGCCTGGCAACCGAAGTAGCAACCAAAGAAAGGAGAAAGAACCATGGTCAATCCGATCCCCGAGAATTACAGGACGGTCACCCCCTATCTCATTGTGGATGGAGCCGAAGAGCTGCTGGGGTTCATCAAGAACGCATTCGGAGCGACCCTGCGGGGCGATGACGTGATGCGGGGACCCGACGGCAGGATCGGGCACGCCGAGGTCGAGATCGGCGACTCGGTGATCATGCTCTCCGACACGCCGAAGGACGGCGAGCCGACGCGCGCGATGCTGCATCTCTACCTCGAGGACTGCGACGGGACGTACCAGAAGGCCCTGGCGGCCGGAGGTGAGTCCCTCCAGGAGCCCGCGGACCAGTTCTATGGCGATCGCACCGCGGCCGTACGCGACAAGTGGGGCAACCAGTGGTATATGGGCACTCACGTCGAGGACGTCCCGGATGACGAGATGGCGCGCCGAGCGCAAGCTCAATTCGAGAACCGCTAGGAGCCCAGCGCCGAGTGCCATACCAACACGAGATATGTATCTCTCTGCGCACTCGGCGTCACCGCCCCGCGGAGCCGCCGCTCGCGTGCCATAGCCGTCCCGACGGTTCGCGATCCGGCCTGAGGCCGGTCAGCGCCTGCTTGCGGCGCTGACGGCCGAGGGCCGCAGCGACGCTGTGTCCCGCGGCGCGGTCCGTGGCGAGTTCGGCGAGATCGAATGCCTCGTTGACGACGACGGTGATCCCAACGTTGTCCGGATCGGTCACGTGGAAACGCGATGCGCCTCCGCGTTTGCGCACCACGCCGCGGTAGAGCTGCAACCACGAGTGGAAAACGGTGCGGGCACACCGAGCCTGCACTCGCTCGAAGACCGTGACGTCGATCGGTCCGGTGAGGTCGTCGATCGTGACGAAGATGATCCGCTGGCCGGAGCGGATCGCCGGCGTCTGGCTCGCGACCTTGACGCCGGCGACCCACACCTCGGAGTTGTTACGCAGGCTCGCGAGGTGGTTTGCCGGGGTGCAGCCGAGCTCGACCAGCAACGGCATGTAGAGATCCATGACGTGCCGGCGCGCGTCGATACCGGAGATCGCGATCTCGGCCTCCGTCTCCTCCAACGGCGTGTAGGGCGGGAGAGCGGGTAGCTCCGAATGGATCGGCTGATCCAAGGGCAGCGATAGCTGAGTACCGGCGATCGGTTTCGGCTCGCCGCAAAGATCGATCACCCGCCACATGAGTTCGCGCCTCGTGCGAGCGGTCTCGATCGAATCCAGCGCGCCGACGTCTACAAGGTTCTCGAGCACGGGGCGCGACACTTCGGTGCGCCGCCAGAGATCCTCGAGCGAGACGAACGGCTTATCGACGCGCGCCGCCACGATCGACTCGACCTCTCGCTCGGAGATCCCCCGCACCTCGCTCAAGGAGAGCCGTATCCCGTACCCGCTCCGGGATGCCTCGGCGGCTCGGCTTACCTCCTCTACGCAATAAGTGGCGCCGGATGAATTGATGTCGATCGGTAGGATCGGGATACCGAAGTGGCGGGCATCGGCGACGATCAGCCGACGTGGGTACATACCGGGATCGTGGGTCAGGACGCCGGCGAAGAAGTGTGCCGGGTAATGGGCCTTCAACCACGCGGAGATGTAGGTCGGGAGCGCGAACGAAGCGGCGTGCGACTTGCAGAACCCGAACGACGCGAACGCGAATACCTCTTTCCACAGGGCCTTCGCCTGGGCCTCGGGGAAACCGTTACGGATCGCCGAGGCGACGAACCAGTTCGCGACGTCGTCTTTCGGCGGGGAGATCTCGATCCGCCCCGCGACCCCATGCACGTGGACGCGCTGATCGCGCTCCCAGTCTTCGCCAATCCTTCGCTTCGATGGAAGTCCGCCGCGCCCGTTCTTCGGCGTCGAGCCCAGCGGAGTGTTCTTTGCAGCTGACGCGACCGTTTCGGGTGTCTGAGGTGAAAAGAACGCGGCGGCGGCTTCAGCCCGGTCGTGCAGGCGCCAATCTTTGGGGCGGTCGTTGGGGTCTTCGGGCGCTGCGGGGCGCTCCGCATCGAGGTGGCGCCGCACGTAATCGGCGTCGTCGAGACTGCATCCCGTGACCGCCGCGATCACCCGGATGACCTGCTCGTGGTACACGACTACGCCGTAAGTCTCCTTGAGGATCGGCTCGAGACGTGGATGGGCGTAATGGGTGTCCTCGAAACCGTGACGGCGGTCGAGGAACGGAGACACCATGTCGGACTTCACCGGACCGGGCCGGAACAGCGAGATGTCGATCAATAGATCCTCGAAACGGTTCGGCAGGAATCGGGCCAGTAGTTCGCGCTGGCCCGGCGACTCGATCTGGAAGCACCCCAAGGTCTTCGAAGAACGGATCAGATCGAACGTCGCGCGATCGTCGCGCGGCATCGCTTCGAGCTGGTGACGCACGCCGTCGGTCCGTTCGATCTCATCGGACGCATGCGCGATCGCGGAAAACATCCGCACGCCCAGGATGTCGAGCTTGGGAAGACCGAGCTCCTCGACGTCGTCTTTATCGGCTTGGAGCATCGTGAAGCCCTGAAAGGATTCCTGCATCGGGACACGATCGGCGAGATCGGGCGCCGAGAGGATCACTCCCGAGGGATGCACCGCGAGATGGCGGGGGAAGCCATCGATCGTCATGCACAGCTCGAAGAGCTGGGTGAGCTGACCGGCATCTAGGTTCGAGCCGCTGAGCTCGGGCAGACGTTCGATCGCCGCCGGGATGTCCTTGGCACGCACGCGTGGGAACGCCTTCGCGACGAGATCGATCTCCTCCGGGGGCAGGCCGAGGGCCTTGCCGACCTCGCGGATCGCCATGCGGGCCCGAAAGGTGTCGACCATGCAACACATCGCGACCTGGTCCGACCCGTAGGTATCGAGGATGTGAGCGAGCACCTCTTCCCGGCGATGGGATTCGACGTCGACGTCGATGTCGGGAAGCTCCTCACGGCGCGTGTTCATGAAGCGCTCGAATAACAAGTCGTAGCCGACCGGATCGACATCGGAGATCCCGAGCACGTAGCAAACGAGTGAACCGGCCGCGCTCCCCCGACAAGCGCAGCGGATGCTCAGCGTTTTGCGAGTGTGCTCGACGATGTCGGCGACTAACAGGAAGTACGCCGGCCAGCCCATATGAAAGATCGTCGAGAGTTCGTGCTGGAGACGATCCTCGACCTCGCGGGTGACGACGTCGTAACGCCGATGCGCACCTTCGTAACAACGTCGTGCGAGCAGTCCTGCCGCGCTCTCGCCTTTCGGCAGAGGGACGTTCGGGAAGTGATAGACGCCCAGGTCGAGCTCGAAATCGCAGGCCTCGACGATGAGTAGCGACTCGGCCAAGGCCTCAGGGGCGTCGGCGAACAACGCGGCCATCTCCTTGGGATCCTTGAAGTAGTACTCGGAGGTCTGGCGTACCGCTTGGGTCGCAGAGAGCGGAACGATCTCTTTGATCGCATGCAACAACTCGTGCGTGCCGGCATCCCACGGCCCCGGATAGTGAACGTCGTTCGTCGCGACCGCCTTTATGCCCGCGTCGTTTGCGATCTTCAGCAAGCGGTCGCGCAGCATCCGATGTCCGTAGCCACGGTGATCGAAGACCTCGATGCGATAGTCGTCGCCGATAGCGGCGCGCCATCGCCGTGCGGCGGCGAGCGCGTCGGGGATCCGGCCGACTGCGGCGAGACGTGCCACCTCACCACGCGCACATCCCGAGAGGACGAACAATCCCTCAGCGCGCTCCGCGATCTTGTCGAAGGTCGTGAAAGGGTGATCGCGCTCGTTGGAGAGGTGCGCGTCGGAAATGAGGCGGCAGAGGTTGGCGTAACCAGTCTTATCTTTCGCGATGAGCGTGACATGCTCGTCCGCATCGAGAGTGAGCTCGGCACCGAAGATGGCCTTGACCCCCGCATCCTTCGCCGCGTGCGCGAAGCGGACCGCGCCGGTCAGAGCATCGTGGTCGGTCATCGCGACCGCGTCGAAACCGAGACCGGCGGCGAGATGCGGCAGCACTTCGGCGGGGATAGCTCCGTCGCGCAACGACCACGTCGTATGGCAATGAAGATGGGCGAAACCGGCCACGGATTTTACAAACGACTCTTGTCTCTTCATTCCGATGTCATTCAGAGACAACAGCCGTTTGCCGCCCGTCGTAAGAACGAGGACTCAATCCCAGATCCGGGCGAGCTTCCAATGGTGCCCTACGCGATCGAAGAAGAGGTCGTAAACCGCCGATGCTCGTTGCAGGTATCCATCCGGATCGAGGTCTCCGGTCGCGAACATCCCCGCGGGGCGCGCCAACACCCGGAAGTACTCGCGATCGCGCGGCGCGTCGTCCCGACCGGGGGAACCATTGCGGGCCGCATGCCACCACTCGCCGCTTTCGAGCCACGATGACAGGCGTTGATCGATCTCGTAACGACGTCCGCGCCAGATAAACGCCACAGGCAAGTGCCGGTCGCTGGGGTCCGGCGTGACCTCGATGTCCTCCTCGTAGCGTTTGCTCACGGGGAATGCGGTGAACCGCTCGCGGCCGTCGCCTACCGCATTCCATCGGATGCGGTGCTCCGTTGCGCTCCGCGACCGCACCGCCTCCTTTCTGTGGTTTTGACTTCAAGAGGCCCGAGTGACCCGCCTGAAGGCGGGCCTCTCGGGCCCCGTGGTTCTCATCCGGTGGGAGCGGGGGGCCGGGGAACCCGCCTCACTCGGCCGACCGGGGAGGTGACGGCATCACCTACCGGAATCGAACGTATGTTCGATACTAGGCCCTACCAGGCGAGGCTGTCAAGCGTGTGCCGAGGGGTCAGGCGTCTGGCGGAAACCGGTCTCTCGCAGCCCGATGACCGCGGCTTGGGTGCGTCGGTCGACGCCGAGTTTGGCGAGCAGTCGCGAGACGTAGTTCTTGACGGTCTGCTCCGCGAGGAACAAACGTTTGGCTATCTCTCGGTTGGAAAGACCTTCGACGATCAGCTCGAGGATCTGTCTTTCCTGCCGACTCAGCTTGTCAACCGCCCGACGCGCGTGCTCGGAGCGCATCCCGTCGAAGATCTTCGGCGTCATCGCGCTGTCCAGCATGGACCCACCGCCGGCCACGTGGCGGATCGCGTCGACCAACTGCGCGGTTTTCGTCTCCTTCAGGACCCAGGCGCTGGCACCGGCCAGGACGGCTTGGGTGAACGCCTCCTCGTCGGGAAAAGAGGTGAGGATCAAGCACCGAACGCTCGGCATCGACGACCGCACTTCGCGACACAGCTCGATGCCACTGCCATCCGGTAGGCGGACGTCGACGACCGCCACGTCGGGGTCCGTCCCCGGGATCTCGGCGAGAGCTTCTCTCACGCTCCCCGCTTCGCCGACGATCTCGAAGTCACACTCGTCGCTGAGATAGTCCCGCAAGCCACGTCGTACGAGCTCGTGATCGTCCAGGAGAAAAACGCGGATCTTTGCCACATCCGGCGTCATGACGCCGGTACCGCCGCTTCGTCTGGCACCCAACATTCGACCGTCGTACCGGGGTCGTTCGGTCGCACGCGGAACCATCCGCCCAGCATCTCCGAACGTTCGCGCATCTCGCTGAGACCGAAATGGCCCGCCCCGTTCTCGTCGAAGCGCGGCTTGATCCCTATCCCATCGTCGCTGATGCGCAGCAAGATCCCACCATCGCTACGGTCCAGGAGTACGTCGACATGACGCGCCCCCGAATGCTTTCGCACATTCGTGAGCGCTTCTTTGGCGACGCGATAAAGGGTTTCGCGTCTATCTGCCTTGGGCTCGACGTCAATGTCGATAAGGAGGTCGTAGGTGATCCCGATATCCACCCGGAGTTCTTCCAGACAAAGTCGCAGCGCAGAGATCAGCCCCTCTTCGTCAAGGGCGGGTGGTCGCAACTCGAAGACCATCGAACGAAGGCGCGCGATGGCAGCACGGACCTGGTCTTCGAGGCGACCGAAGAGATGACTTTGTGCGGGATCGGTCGCGTGCCGGGCTCCACCTTCGAGATCGATCGCCACGGACGTCATGATCTGGATCGTGTCGTCGTGGATATCGGAGGCGACGCGCTTTCGCTCTGCTTCCTTGGCGCGGACGAGGTGGGTCACCAACCGCCGTCGCTCCTCGTGCGCGCGCTCGAGCGCCTCCATACGTTCCTTCGATTCGGTGATGTCTTCGACCGCGCCGTAGACCCTCACGATCCGCCCCGCTTCCACGACCGGCTGCATGTAGGCGCGGATCCAGCGAGTGTCGCCGGACTTGCGCGTTAGACGTAGCTCGTTAACTTGCCTTTCGGGCGTGCGCTGCATGGTTTCCCATCGCTCGAGGGTGTACGGCAGGTCGTCGGGGTGTATCAGCGCCTCCCACCCTCCGTGCTCCTTGGCCTCCTCGGGTGTGTAACCCGTCACGCCCTCGAACGCGCCCGCGAGCCAGTCCCATTCATTGGAACCGTCCGGATGGATCGTGAGCGAGTACGCGTAATCCGAGGTCAGCTCCGAGATCGCGCGGAAGACGTCCTCGGCTCTCCTGCTTTCCTCCAGGTCGTGACCCATGTGTGCGATCAGTTCACGTGAGATGAAACTCGCCACGAAACCGATGGTCCCCAAGAGCCCAAGGCGAAGGACGATCTGTGCAGCGGTGATGTCAGTTCCTGCGATCACGATGGTGAGCAGATACGCCGCGGCGGTGAACGCCCCCAGCGCGATCTGTCCCGGAAGTGGATACGACGCCGCGAAGAAGATCGTCGTGAGCGCATACAAAAAGAACAGAGGCGACTGGGGATCGTTCCTGGCCCCGATCAGGATGGAGATCAAGACGATGAAGGCGGCCGACCACACATAGAGGACCCAAAGACCTCTCCCGGAACCGAGCAAGCGCTGCCAGGGAAGCCTGCTCGCGACGATCGCGCCGAGGGCGGCGATCGCCCACAACGCCCAGAACTTGCGCGGCGCCATCGGCGTGCGATCCGACAAGAACCACCAGACGAGCATGACGGCGAGGATGAGGGCGGTCGCCTGAGCCCCGACGGCGATCGTTCGCATGCGGAATCCAACGAGCTGTGATTCCGGCGGCCACACTGGCGAGGTCTTCATTACTTGATTGTTACGCCGCCGAGGCGGTGGACTCCTATGCGTAGACCCCGACGCGGGCGAGCTCGGAGGCGTATTTGGCCCCCGCGCCGGTGTTGTAGAGGACCACCGGACCCTGGAGATCTCCGTCGGCAGCCAGCTGTTGAGCCGCGACCAGGGCCGCGGCTCCTTCAGGACACGGAAGGATGCCTTCGTCGGCGGCCATCGTTCCCACCGCGTCCAGGATGTCGGTTTCGCTTGCGGCCAGCATCCGACCGTTGCTCGCCCGCACGCGCTCCAGGACGAGCCAACCTTCCGAGGGCTCGGGAACGCGCAGACCGGACGCGATGGTCGTGGTTTCCTCGCGCCACGGCTGAACATCGTTATCGCCTCGCTCGAATGCCCTGACGATCGGTGCGCAATCTTCGGGCTGCACACTGACAAGGCGCGGCAGCGCATCGTCGGTCCACCCGAGAGCACGCGCCTCGTCGGCCGCTTTGGCCGCGGCGATCGCCGCGACCCCGCCGCCCACGGGCGTGACGATCGTCGGAGGGATATGCATCGTCGCCGCATCGCCGAGCTGGTCGAAGGTTTCAAGCCACGCCATCTTCTTGCCCTCGACCCGATAGGGCTCGCTGAACGTGGCCGCGAAGAACGCGCTAGTGGCGTCGGCGATCTCTTTGGCGCGCTGCCCCGCGTCGGCGATCGAACCTGGAACAAGTTCCAGGGTGGCACCGGCCGCTCGCACCTCCACCTGGTTCATCATCGGAGCGTTGCGGGACATCACAACCGTGAGGTCCATGCCGGCCCGCGCCGCATACAGCGCCCATGCTCCGCCCGCATTGCCCGCGCTCGGCATCACCACCTCTTTGACACCGAGCTCTCGAGCTCGAGAAAGACCAACCGCGGCACCGCGCGCCTTGAACGTCCCGCTTGGTAGGGGCGACTCGTCCTTAACGAAGACCTCGGTCCCCAGCCGCTCCGATAAGCGCGGGGCGAACAGCAACGGAGTTGGCCCTTCGCCCAGAGAAATGGGATCACCCATTAGAGGAATCAGTTCGGCGTAGCGCCACATCCCGCTTGGGCGCGCGCGCATCGCAGGGAGATCGGCAGTATCGAGGTCGTAGCGAACAAGGAGGGTCCCGCCGCACTCGCAACGGTTCTGCACCACGGATGCATCCCAGGAGCGCGCACAGCGCGCACACTCGAGATGGGAGAGACGGGAGACTGTCAGACGAATCCGAGGGCGGACTTGGCGAGCGGGCTCATCTTCTCGGGGTTCCAAGGCGGATACATCACCAGCTCGGTCGTGACCTCGCCGATCCCTTCGATGAACTGGGTCGCTTCCCTGATCTGCTCGTCGATCATGGGCGCGATCGGACAACCCATCGTCGTCAACGTGAAATCGACCTTCACGTCACCGGAATCGTTCACGCCGACCTCGTAGACGAGACCGAGGTTCCAGATGTCGATCCCCAGCTCGGGATCGTTCACCGTTTTGAGGACCTCTATGACCTCTTCTTTGATTGCTTCGGTATCGGCCATCTCATAGAGGCTAACAACGAGTCCGGTGGCGAGATTCCGTATCATCCCGGCGTGGGTTCGAGACGGCTCGTGCGCTCAACAACGGATAAGAAGGTCGCCGGCGTGTGCGGTGGCATCGCCGCCTATTTCGATGTCGACTCGACCGTCGTTCGAGTTCTGTGGATCCTCGCCGTTCTCGGCGGCGGCTTCGGGGTGCTCGCCTACATCGTCTTTTGGATCGCGCTCCCGGAAGGCGTCCCTTACCGACCGGCGATCCAGATCGCCGAAGAGCGTTATGCCCGCGGGGAGATCTCAGCCGACGAATTGCATCGCATCAAGGCGGACCTGCACTCGTGATGGCGTGGCACGGCTTCGGTCACGACCTTTCCCCCTTCGGGCCCGTCGACGGTTTCCTAGGATTCTTCTTGGGACTTCTCATGATGCTGTTGTGGGCGGGGTTCTGGATCTTCGTGATCGTGCTCATCGTGCGCCTGGTGCGGCGCACTTCTTACGAGGGGACCCGCGCGCCCGGCGCACTCGACGTGCTGGAGGAGCGTTACGCGCGAGGAGAGATCACGCGTGAGGAGTTCGCCGAGCGCCGCGCGGTCCTACTCGGCCGCGAACCTCCCTCCACCGCGTAGCCCTCGGGTTGTACTTAAATCTCCAGGCCTAGGAGGCGGGCGGCGTTGTTCTTTAGGACGTTGCTCTCTTTCTCGCCTTCCAAGCCCATCTCGTCGAACTCGTCCAGGATCCGGCCGGGGTCGAGCATCGGGTAATCGCTCCCCCACACGAACCTGTCGTTCAAACGTCCTTTGCAATCGCGCTTGACCTCAGGCGGGATGTACTTCGGGCGCCAGCCCGAGAGATCGACCCATACGTTCGTCTTGTGCATCGCCGACGCCAAGACCTCGAGATGCCACGGGTATCCGAAGTGCGCCATGACGACGGTTAGACCCGGGTGCCGCGCCGCGACCATGTCCATCAACATCGGGCGGCCGTAGTCGTACGCGATCCCCGAGCCTCCCGGCACGCCTGCACCGAGGCCCGTCTGTCCGACGTGCACAACGATAGGTAAGGCGTGCTCCTCGCACTTGTCCCACAACGGATCGAAGATGGGATCGTTGGGATAGAACGCCTGGACCTGCGGGTGGATCTTGAGCCCCTTGAGGCCGAGCTCCGTGATCGCCCGATCGAGCTCCTCGACGGCATCCGGTTTGTGCGGGTCGACACTCGCGAAACCAACGAACTGCTCGGGGAACGCGGCGCAGATCTCGGCGACGCGGTCGTTGGTGAGGGGCGGGAGCCCGGTCGCTGTCTCCGCATCCCACGCGAGCAACACACCAAGGAGGTCCCAGGCCTTGTACTCGTCGGCCATCCGCTCCGCGGTGCGCACCCGCACCTCAGAGCGGAAGTACTTCGCGGTCGCCTCGAGCATCGGGCCGATCGATCCCTCGAGCCATTCGGATGTCGACGCATGAACGTGGAAGTCGATAGCGCGTGGCAAGAAACTCTCCTATCTAGAGGAAGAAGAACGAGATGGCCATGATGAGGTACGCGCCGAGTAGCTGCGCGCCTTCGAACCAGTTGGAGCGCCCGTCCAGGGCGATGAAGCCGAGGATCGCGGAGCTGAACGCGACCGCGGCGATCTCGATGCCCGAGAAGATGAAGTCCATCGGGTGACCCACCAACAGACTGAGAAACACCAATAACGGCGCGATGAACAACGCGATCTGCGTGGACGAACCGATGGCGATCTCGATGGATACGTCCATCTTGTCCTTGGCAGCTAAGAACACCGCGCTCGAATGCTCCGCCGCGTTACCCACGAGGGGCACGACGATGAGCCCAACGAACAGCTTCGAGAGTCCGATCTCTTCGACGGTCTCCTCGAGCGCGCCGACGAGAAATTCGCTCATCAAGGCGACTCCGACGGTCGCGATCCCGAGGATCCCGAGGGCCTTGCGCATCGTCCACTTGGGCTCACCGTGCTCGAACGTCGAGCGGAAGAGATTGCGATGCGTCTTGAACGAAAACAGCAAGCTCAGCAGGTAGATCGAGATGAGCACGATCGCAACGCCGATCGAGACGGCTTCCTCGCGGAAGCCACTGGCTTGCGGACTGAGGTGGAACAGGGCCGGCATCAGGAGCGCGACCACCGCGATGACGAGCGATGCCGAGTGCAGGCCCGCCGATGCCCGGTTAAAGGTCTGTTGTTCGCGCCGCCAGCCGCCGACGAGGAACGAGAGCCCTAAGACAACGAGCACATTGCCGATGATCGATCCGGTGATGGACGCCTTGACGACCTCGAGCTCGCCCTGGCGGATGAGGAAGAAAGCGATGATCAGCTCGGTGACATTGCCGAACGTGGCGTTGAGCAGCCCGCCCACCTGAGGACCGGCGCGTGCGGCGAGGTCTTCGGTCGCGTGGCCGATGATCCCGGCCAGAGGCAGGATCGCGATAGCCGCCGTTGCGAAGATCCAGACCGCGGGCCCGTGGGCGAACTCCAACACGAGAGCGATCGGCAGGAACGCGAGCAACCACTCGAGCCTCGGCTTAAACACGGGCGGCAGACTACCGGCGCGGTTGTTCCAAGCGCTCCCGCAACGACCGGGCGGCGACCACAGGATCCGTGGCCTCGGTGATCGCTCGCACCACCACTACGCGTCTCGCCCCCGCGTCGAGAACCTCTTCCAACGTGTCGGCGTTCACGCCGCCGATGGCGAACCATGGGACCGCGGCGGTGTGCGCCGCGTACGCGATCAGGTCGAGGCCGACCGCGGGGCGGCCCGGCTTCGTGGGCGTCTCGTAAACGGGGCCCACGGCGATGTAGTCGGGCCTGTCCTCCAGGCTGTCGTCGATCTCATCGGTCGTGTGCGTCGAAGCACCCACGATGTTCGCCCCGAGGATCCGACGGGCCACCTGCGCCGAGAGGTCGTTCTGTCCGAGGTGCACGCCGTCGGCCTCAAGGGCTAGAGCGACGTCCGCGCGGTCGTTCACAATGAATGGCACACCCGCGTCGCGGCACGCATCGCGGATCGGCTCGCCGGCGCGGATCAGATCTCCGGCTTCCATCTCTTTCTCGCGGAGCTGGATGACGTCGACCCCTGCCGCCGACAGCTCCGGCACGAAGTTTTCCAGCGGGCCTGCATCGAGGCTGGCCGGAGCGACGAGGTAGAGCCGCGCTGATTCGAGCTTCATAACGCGATCTCGGCTACCCCGCCGGGATCGTCGAAGTCGTCGTACTCCTTATCGGGGTCCTCGCCCGCGTCACGTTCGTAATCGCGCATCCTCAGGGCGACCTTCGCCATGTTCGCCGGGAGTCTCAGGAATGCGATGCCGACAAACACGTAAGGCAGCACGTCCAGCACGACCTCCCACCACCGCTTGTCGAGAAGACTCGCGGAGGCGATCCAGCCCCCCACCAGCGCGGCAAGCAGATAGACGAGCCAGCGAGGGGTCTTGCGTTCGGCGGCCGACTCGAAACGCCGTCGCATCGCACGCACCGCCCGACGCCCGTTTTGACTGCGCATCCGCATCCATGTCGCCTTGGCGGGATAGAACGCGCCGAAGCCTTCTACGAAGGCCCACGCGAGGGCTCCGAAGATGATGGCGATAGCGCCGGACACCATGGACTAAGGGTAGCCAGAGATAAAGAAGAGGCCTCCGCCGAAGCGGAGACCGCTTTCCATGACGCTTGAGTTACTTGACGCCGGCGCCCGCTTTGTAGACGAAGGAGGCGTTGGCCCCGTCGGTCAGACACACGAACGCGTTGGGGTAGCCCTCCGGGACGGTGCCCTTCTCTCCTCCGGGTCCGGGCGTCTCGAAGCCCACGTTGGCGGGAGCCTCTGCAGTTGGATCGTCACCGAGCTCAGCGTAGAACTGGATGTCGACACCGGCGCCGGTGTCGGTCACTTCCAGCGTGAACTTCTTGTTAGCGGTCTTGGGATCGACCTGGAACGTGTAGCCGACGATGCCATTGATGGCGTCGCCGAACGCGATGTACAAGGCTCGCTGAGTGCGCCACACGCATCCCGCGCCTGCGGGGCCTTGCAGCGCCGCGATCGTGCCTTCGACGTGCTGATGTGCGCCTTTCTTGCCCGCCGACGCGCTGCCCGCGATGCTGAGAACCAAGAGTGCAAAGACGGGGATCGCGATCAGCTTTTTCACTCGGGCGCTTTTACCCCATTACCGCGGTGTATGTGAAGGACCCATCGAAGCCGTCCCACATACACACGATTGCCTTCTTGAAGCCTTCCTTCGGCACGACGCCCTTCTCGCCTCCCGGCTTGCGTTCCTCGAAGGAGACGGTTGGTGGCGCATACCCGGTATCGGTGGCTTGCTCGGGGGTGCCGAACTCGGGGTAGAAGATGATGTCGAAGTCGACCTCGCCCTGTCCCCCCGTGACTTCGAGCTTGAACTTATTGCCGTAGGTCGCCGGGTCGAGGTCGAAGTGGAAGCCCACGACCCCATTGACCATCTCCTGGGTTAGGACCGCGCTGCGGCGGTGAAGACCCGAGTAACAGGAATTGATGTCTCCAGCGACAAATGGCGCCCGCATCAGGATCGTTCCTTCGACCACCTGCTTCTTCGGAGCCGCGGTTGTCGGCGCCCCCAGGACGCCCACCACGACGAGGGATGTGCTGAGTAAGGCGATGAGCTTCTTCATTCTGAGATCCACCTCCTGAGATGTCCTTTCAGGAAGGGTTCTCCAGGTCCGATGCCGCTCCTGCCGGCCTGAACGGTGACCTTTAGACGATCACCTGGGGCAGGGGCCCGGTGTCCTCCTCATCGAGACTGAACGTGCCGTCGTCGGGGATCAGAGAAGGTAGCCCGGCCGTGACGAGCGACGTGATCGTCCGATAGAAGTCGTCCGGCTTGGGGATCCGCATGATGTGGCTGAGTGCCTGGTCCTGACCGGCGGACTCGACGATCAGATCGCCGTAGCCCAACAGCCGGCCTCCGATCGAGCGCCGGTAGGTCATGTCCGTCACCCGAGTTAAGGGCATGGACGCGACCTTGCGGGTCAGAACTCCGGAGACCTCGAATATCCGCTGGTCGGTGACGATGATCCGGTCGACCCACCACTGCCAGAAACGCCATCCCGCTCGGGCCGCGAAAGCAAGCGCCACAACGCCGAGAGCGGTATCGACCCACGCGGCGCCCTCGGAAGGACTCGTGATCCAGCCGATCGTTCCCGCGGCCGCTACCGCCGCGGTCGCCAGGGCCATGCTGCCCAGGACGACGATCGGATGCCGGCGAACCTCGAGGACCGCGCGTTCGTCGGATGCGAGGTAGCGAGAGTTCGTCATCGCTTCGACCCTATGGTCGTCCGGGCGCCGGGGTACGGCTTTCCTCAGCTCAGACGAGCGTCTTGAGGAACTTGCTGAGCGACTCGGCGACCTCTTCCGCCCACTCGCCGGCGTTCTCCCCGGTCACCTTGACGAGACGCGCGGCCTCGGCGGGCGACTGCACCAGGAAGAAGAGCCCGAACGCGATCAGGCCGAATACGAGGAGCTTCTTGAGCCTCATAAACAACAATAGTACTCAGAAGTCGTCAAAAGTCTAGTTTCTGGGGCATTCCGGGTCCGGTGGACCGACCGCTCAGCTCTCACCCCACCACTTGAGCCACGAGCGTCGCGACGCGAGGAGGTGCTCGCGATCGCGGGTGAAGACTTCGAGCGTGACGGTGCCGTCATAGCCGTGCTCCTTCAATAGGGCGATGTGGCCTTTCCAGTCGATCGCACCGGCGCCCAGCGGCAGATGGAGATCGGCCGCTCCCCCGCGATTGTCGGAAACGTGGACGTGCGCGAGGCGATCGCCGAACGCCTTCAGGAGCTCCGCGCTGCGGTTCTTCTCCTCGAGACCGAGGTTGAGGTTCGCGTGGCCGATGTCGAGGTGGAAACGAGCGTCCGGCACGGACTCGAAGATGACTTGCAGGTCGGTCACGTTGGAGAAGTTGCGATCGAGGTTCTCAACCATGATCGTCACACCCCGACCGGCGGCGTCTTCGACGAGCTGACCGATCGCGTCGGCATTCATCTTGCGCATCTGCTGCATCGAATGCAATGGGACGCGCTGATCAGGATGGACGTTGACGAGTTCCACACGGGCATCGGCGAAGACGTCGAGGGCGTGCTTGTACATGTCGCGCGCCGCGGCGCGCAGCTCCGGAAAGCTCGACGCAATCGGGAGGTACCACGCGGTGTGCCCGACCGAACCGAGGCCGAGGTCGGAGATCAGGGCGCCGATCTCTTTGCCATCGACGTTCCACGCCGCCGGAGGTTCGATCGTGAGGTCGACGAAGTCGAAACCGTCTTCCGCGATGCGGTGGATCTCCTTCTTGACGCTGCGCCCGGGGAAGTTCATCGCACCGATCTGCACGAGCACGAGTCTAGTGTTGGGCTCGATGGAGACCTACGAAGCGATCATGACGCGTCGGTCGGTCCCAAAGCTTTCCGACCGCGTGCCGGAGCGACAGGCGATACAGCGCTTGCTGGATGCCGCGGTGCGCGCGCCCACGCATCACTTGACGCAACCGTGGAGGTTCGTGGTCCTGGCCGACGCTGCTCTCGACGACTTCGGCCGCGCGTGGGAGGCCGGGACCGTGCGGGAGGGCAAGGATGCGTCTGGGATCATGGACAAGGCCCACCGCGCACCGGTGGTCATCGCGGTGATCGAGCGCCCGCATCTAGACAACCGCAAGGTCGTGGAGGAAGAGGAGCATTACGCCACCGGGGCCGCGATGCAGAACATGTTGCTGGCCGCCCACGATGCCGGCCTGGGTGCGATGCTGCGCACGGGTCCCGCCGCCCAGATGCACGAGGTCAAGGACCTCCTCGGGGTAGCGGACGATGAGTACATCGCCGGCTTGCTCTACGTGGGCTATCCGGCCGAGGACTCCGAGGAGCGGCCCATGACGCGGCGGAAACCTGCCGAGGAGCTGACGGAGTGGAGGGGTATCGCCCAACCTGGCGAGAGTGGATCTCGGGGAGGCGCCGATGAATGACGCGCGGCCACAAAGAGCTGCCTTCTTCGATCTTGACCGCACGTTGATCCCGGGATCGAGTCTGTTCCTGCTCGCTCGAGGGCTCTACGAACGCGACATGTTCCGCGTGCGTGACCTGCTGCGCTTCGGCTGGGGACAGATGATGTTCCGGCTGCGTGGTGAGGCACAGCGCGGGATGGAGAAGTCGCGCACGTCTACGCTCGAATTCGTCAAGGGCCGGAACCAACAAGAGCTGATGGCCTGGGGCCGCGAGATCGCCGAGGAACAGATCCTCCCGCGCGTTTACCGTGACATCGTCGACGTGATCGATGGGCACCGCGAGCGCGGTGATCTCACGTTCCTCGTCACGGCGGCGCCGATCGAGCTCGCCGACACCCTCGCGGACGCTCTCGGGATGACGGGGGCGATCGCGACGGTCTCCGAGGTCGATGACTTCGGCCGGTACACAGGACGCCTCGCAGGCGAAGTGATGCACGGACCGGAGAAAGCGAAAGCGGTTGCCGACGTTGCCGTCGAGCACGGCATCGATCTCATGGAATGTGCCGCCTACTCGGATTCGAAGAACGACTTGCCCCTATTGGAATCGGTCGGACATCCCCACGCGGTCAATCCCGAAGGCGAGTTGAAGCGCATCGCATTGACACGGGGATGGCCGATCCATGAACTGCGTACGCGCCGGCGCGCCCTCTTGATCGGCATCCCTGCAGGCCTCGGGGGGGCCGCGTTGTTCGGCGGGGGCCTCGCGCTGGGAGCGTGGCTCGAACGACGGCGCGCCGACGCTCAAGCGGGGCCGATCGAGCGCGGCGCCAACCGTTGGGGCCTCTAGAGGCACCGGCTGCTGGTTCGACGCCCTGCGACGCGAGCCTTGCGCTCTCTATCGAGGTCCTAAGGCAGCAAGCAGCACGGGGAAGATCGCGTCGGCCCAGGCGCGATAGCCGCCCGGGCCGGGATGGAAGTCGTCGGACGCGTAGGCATCTTCCGGGTTACTCGCGAAGTAGGGCCCGGCCAACTCCGCGAGTGGGACTACCGGGACGCCTCGCTGCTTCGCGACCTCCTCGATCACCGCGGCCACCTGTCGCCCGCGCCATCCGACTATGGAGCGGAGAGGTTCGAGCCACGCGTGAGCGCGCATGTCGGGAGGACCCGCGACGACCAACGCCGCTCCGGTTGCGAGGAGGCGATCGATGACCGCGTCCATGTCTCGATGGATGCTCTCCAGAGACGTCAAGTGAGTGGCGTCGTTCGCGCCGATCCCGACGAAGACGAGGTCGGCATCGGCGATCTCGGCTAGCGGCGTCTGGTCGACGAGCACGTCGTGAACGCGCGCGCCGGATACGCCGTGCGCGACCAACTCGACGCGCCAGCCGCGGTCCCCGAGACGTTCGGAGAGAACCGAGGCATAGGCGTGCTCGGCGCTTCCGGCGCCCAATCCCGCCGCGGTCGAGTCGCCCAGAACGACGAACGTGAGTGGCGTTCCGTCGACGGGCCCGAACGATCCGCCGAGCTCCAGCGCCGGCGTCGTTTCGAGGTATTCGCGCGTGTACGCGAGGTAGATCTCGAAGCCGAGAAGGACGGCGAACGATCCGAGAGTTATCGCCGTCCCCTTCACGAGCTTACCGACCATCCCGGCACGCTAATCGCGACCAAGGACCCTTAAAGCAGCGGCCGCACCTCTGTCGTGAAGCGCTCGGCGGTCTCGGCGATCAGTTCGGCCGGGCCGAAGACGGCGAGATCGATCATGTCAACACCGAGGTCCTCGAGCTGCTTGATGGATCCTGCGATGTGCTCCGGGGGGCCGGTTAAAGGCAACTTCTCGTTCGGGTGGTCCGAGAACCACAACACATTCGTGTACACGAGGTGGAAGTCGGCCGGATCGCGGCCTTCTTTCTCAAGATACGTGTGCAGGAGATCGATGCGCGCGGCCGCGCCCTCGATTCCTCTCCCCTGCCCTTTACCGACGACGACCGCCCAACCGTCCGCGTGCTTCGCCGCTCGCTCCAGAGCCTTGTCGCCATGTCCCCCGATGATGATCGGGATCGGTTTCGTGGGGGCGGGGAGGAAGCCGGCTTCGACCCACGAATAGAAGCGCCCCTCGAACGAGGTCGGATCGCCCGACCAGATGGCGCGGAGTGCCTTGATGTATTCGACGAGCCGTGCGCCACGATTCTCATAGTCGACACCGGTGGCGTCGAACTCTTCCTTCATCCACCCTGCGCCCACGCCGAGGAGAATCCGCCCGGGAGCGAAGTTCTCGATCGTCGCCAGCATCTTGCCGAGCACGATCGGATTGCGATAGGCAGGAATGAGCACACCCGTCCCGAGCTTGATGCGCTCCAGCTTCGCGGCCAGTACCCCGAAAAGTCCGAGGGGATCGAAGAAAGGATCGTTCGCTGACATCGGGTACTCGCCCTCGCGCGAGTACGGGTACTTCGACTGGATATCGACCGGTGAGAACAAGTGATCGAAGAACCACACCGTGTCGAAGCTATGGTCTTCGGCCGCCCGCGCCACCTGCAGGATCCCTTCCGCGCTCGCGCCCGGTTGCGCGCTGGGAAGGTGGATCCCGATCTCCATGTGGGGGGAAGCCTAGCTCCAGGCCCGCGGGCATATTCCAGTTTCTTGCAGGAGAGGCTCGGCAGGGAGCGAACTAAAGTTGAGCCATCAGACAAGGCCTTCGGGCCTCTATCGGAAGGGAAATAGATATATGCGTCGACTTTCCATGTTGGTAACGGCCGTCTCGGCCGTCGCATTGCTGGCGCCCACTACGGCGCTGGCCGCGAACGTCCACTTCGTGAGCGGTCCGACCTTTACGGACAACGGGACCACGCTCACGACGACCGGCAAGCTCGCCGGCATCGGCAATCAGGATCTCACGATCACGGTCAGCGTGACAGGCATCGCGACCAAGATCACGTGCACGAACCCGGGCGGGAACCAGGCTCCCGGTCAGAACAAGCCGGGAGTCACCGCGAGCGGCACGCAGACCATCACTCGTGACGAGATCAAGAACGGGACCGTCAGGATCAACGTCACCACGTTAGAGCCGGCCCAGCTCACCCCGAAGCAGGCGGGCTGTCCGAACAACAGGTGGACCGCGGAGATCGACGACGTCGACTTCACCAGCGCGAGGATCACCGTCGTCCAGGCTGGCGAGACCGTCTTCAATAAGACGTTCGCGCTCTAAACCAGATCACAGTGCGTGGAGGGGGCGCTTCGCGGCGCCCCCTTTTGCCACCAGACCCTCCATCGCCCGCTATCCCTTAGGCAAACGTCTGGGTCCCTATCCCAAGTCGATCGGCTGAACGCAAGATCCGGCGATCGAAGCTCGCAAGCGGAGCCTCAAGGAGTGAGGCGAGTGCCAGATACTCCGCGTCGTAGGTCTTAGCCCAGCCAAGCTCATCGGCGATCCTCCAGGTCTCTGCCCCCAGCCGTCGGTGACGGCGTTCGCGCAGGACCCCCGACTCCAAGACTCCGCGCGCGGCATCCGCGTCCTCGTCGGTCAGCAAGCCTCTCCATCGCGCGACGTGAAGGACCGAGCGCACTTCCGGCCAGAGAAGCGGTGGCGCCACCGCATCCTTCCCCCTCAGCACGCGGGTTCCATCCGGTGAGGCCATCATCTCGAAAGCGACGTTCGCGTCGACGACGACGGTTGTCACCTGGAATCGCGGAGTTCGCGCACGAGCGCCACAGCATCCGGCATCTCGCGCCCGCTCCGGGTCTTGCGCAGCGAGCGCGGCCGTGGAAGAGGCTGGTCGACGGCAGTGATGGCATCGAGATCGGCTTCATCGATGAGGTGCTGCGTGCCTACGCGTTGCGAACGAAGACGGCCACCGCGGATCCAGCGCCGGATCGTTTCGGGATCCTTGCCTGCCCGCCTCGCCGCCTCGGGCACCGTAAGCATAGTTGTATACTACTACATGCTCTCAATCACCATCGGCCGTTCCGACGGGGTCCCTACTTGTTCAAGCGCAGGATGTCCAAGCCCCGGAAGTAGTCGTGCACATAAACGATCTCGTTGTTGATCCACTTGACGGAAGCGGTGTAGCCGCGTACCGGCTGGAACCATCCGATCTCCTCGATGTCACCCTTCGAGCTGATGTCGAGGAACCTCGTACCCCAGTCATAGTGCGCGAGCGCCAGTGTGCCCCCCGAGTTCCATTTGGGATGGGCGTCGAACCAGTGGCCGCAATATTGAGTATGCGCGGGCGCGTTCCCGTCCGCGTACGCACCACGTCCGGACACCCTCCATTCCTGAAGCTTGCGGAATGACGCACCCTTGCGGCCGGCTTTGTCCGCCTTGAGAACGTCGCGTGCGTCGTACGTGGCAACTGCGTGAGAGCTCTCGTCCGTACAATCACCGCCGGCCGCGCCTTGTGCGACCTCGGCCCCCATGACCAGCAACGGATCCTTGCCCTTCCGCGGCCAGTCGGCACCGTGGTAGCCGAGGCTCCGGAATTCGGACTCGATCGCGGAGAGCAACTCCGGTTTCACAGGGTCCTTGAAGCTCATGTAGAACGACGGCTGGCCGGATGCGATCACGCGGCCCGGAGAGACCTCTTCGAAATCGTGCACGTACGAAGCCACGCCGGTGGTCTCTCGCCAGTTACCGACCTCTTCCGGCTTGGCGGGATCACGAAGGTCGAGGATGTGTCCCGTGCGGCCGACCGCGTACTTGCAGTCGAGGATGCAGCTCCAGGTGTGGTCCGACACGGGCAGTGCGGAAACGATCGACGGCGCGGTCTTGTCTTCCACGTCGATGATCAATAGCGAGCCGGTCGGGCCCCCGGGTCCGCTCGGGTTGTACGCGTTGACCATCGCGATCTTGCCGTTGGTGTCCGGCTCTTCCTGAGCCAGCACGAGACCGGTCCCGACCTGGACGGCGAGGAGCTGCCCGGCGAGCTGCGGGTCCGCGGGATCGGATGCGTCGTAGATGTAGAGGCCGCGCGGGTCGGTCATGTAGTAGTACTTGCCGACGAGCTTGCCCCCGGAAGTCCCGGAGTGCTGCGGCTTGACTGTCACCCACTCGACGTTCTCGCTACTGAACCCCCCACTGTCGGCTTCGGTCACACCGCGCGGTGCGGACAACGAGAGAACGGAGACGGGAGCGCCCAGCCACGGACCCGCAGCAACAGGGGCGGCCAAGGCGGACACAACGATGAGGGCGAGCAGTATGCCACTACGAAAACGTCGCAAGATGTACCTCCGAGGGTCGGGATTGGCTGAAGGAAAGGTTTGACCCCCGTCCCTCGAAACCTCCCCGAGGGGCTCTTGAGAAGGCTTGACATAAAAGGCTTGATATATTCCTATATCGGAATATATAGTTCTCGGCATGGCACGAGCAGCTACCACCACGGATGCGTTCAACGCTGTTGCCGAACCGCGGCGGCGACAGATCCTGGACGTGCTTGCGGATGGCGAGCGTCGAGTCAACGACCTGGTCACAGTGCTCGACCTCCCCCAACCCCAGGTGTCCAAGCACCTGCGGGTCCTTCGCGAGGTCGGGCTCGTTCGGGTGCGGGAGGAGGGGCGAGAGCGGATCTATCGGCTCGACGGCCGCGCTCTCCAACCGATCCACCAATGGGTCAGCAATTACGAGCGCATATGGAGCGAGCGCTTCGATGCACTCGATCACGTGTTGGAGGAGATGCAAGAAAAGGAGGAGGAAGGTGGCAACGATGACCAGTAGTGGCACCGCGAAGCTGACGTTCCCAAGCGACACGCAGATCAACATCACGCGCGAATTTGCAGCGCCAAAGCACCTTGTTTACCAAGCGATCACTACCCCGGAACTCGTCAAGCGGTGGTGGAACGCTAAGCGCGGCGAGGTCACCGTCTCCGAGATCGATCTACGTGAGGGCGGCAAGTGGCGCTCCGTCATGGTGACCCCCGATGGCTTCGAGGTCGGTTTCCACGGCGAGTACCGCGAGATCGTCCCGAACGAGCGGATCGTCTCGACGGAGGCTTATGAAGGGGTGCCCGATCCCGACGACAACGCCACTGTGAACACCGTGACCCTTACCGAGCAGAACGGCCGAACCACGATGAACGTTCTCATCGACTGCCCGAGCCCCGAGGTCCGCGACGCGATCGTCGAGTCGGGCATGGAAGCCGGGATGCAGGACGCCTACGATCTCTTAGAAGAGGTGGCCGTCTCACTCGCCTGATTCAAACCTGTGTTTTAGGTCCCCTAGACAAGAGCCCCGGTCAACCAACCGGGGCTCTTGTGACGTAGTCCCGAACCTCATTCAATATGTGATCGCGACTAGGTCAGCGCCTTCCGAACCCTCGCTCCCAGCTCACGGATTCGTTCCACCGGCTCTCTGCTGAAGACGAATCGGATGTAACGGGGGGCCACAGTTTCGCCCCACACGGTCATCGGAGTCGCGGCGATCTTTTGCTTGAGGAGTCGGGCGGAGGCATCCCGCGGCGAGATACCCATCGCTTCCGTGTCGAGGAGGAGGGCCCAGCCTCCCGAGGCTGCTACAGCCGGGAGATCATCGAGTTCCTCCATAACGGCGTCGCGCCGGCGCTCGAACTCGGCCACGGCATCATGAAAGTCCTGCGGATCCGAGCGCAATGCTGCGACCGCGCCCGCCTGGCAGAATCCACTTGCCACCAACCCGTTGTAGATGTGCACGACGCCGAGGGCATCCGCCGTATCCGGCTCCGCAACCGCCCATGCGACGCGCCAACCGATCATCCGGTACTCGATGCTGACCGAGCCGAGAGTGATCGTGCGCTCGCGCATTCCCTCAAAGGATGCGGGATGGATGATGGGCGCGCCGTCGAACACGATCCCCTCCATGAGCGCCCAATAGATGAGCAGCAGGTCCTTCTCAAGAACGAGATCGACGATCGCCTGCCATTCCTCGTCGTTCAGGACCATGCCGGTCGGGAAGGTGGCGTTCTGCAGGAACAATGCTTTCGTCTTGTCCGTGACCGAGTCACGAAGGCTGTCGAGGTCCAAGCGCCACCGACCATCCTGGACGCGACAAGCCGCGAACCGTGGGACGGCTCCTGCGAGTCGAACGCGGTTGATCATCCCGGCGTAAGTCGGATCCGTAAGAACAACCTCGTTGCCGGGGTCACACATTGCCAGGAGCGCGTCGAGCATCGAGGCCCCATCGGTGGCGGCGATGACGATCTCCGAACCCGGGTCGTAGCGGACGCCGCTGCGACCTTCGACGTGATCCGCTACGGCCTCCTTCAGATCACTGCGGCCGCTGAACGGAAGCCAGCTGCTGTACTCGATCCGTTCCACCGCTTCCTGCGTCGCCTCGATGACTCCCGGAGGAGGTGGCAAGTCGGTGTCCAGGTTCTCCATCCTGAGCACCTCTGGATCTTCGCCTGCGGCGGCCGCGACCTTGTCGATCACGAAGCCTGGTATGTCCCGCATCCTTGACGCTCGCATCGCGCCCTCCTCTCTCGTTGATGAAGGCTCGCGCTTCGCCACGCCGCTAGCAATCGTGGGGGAAACATCACCGACATCGCGGTGAGCGATGAATCTCGTAGCCTCGGATCGTCGAAGAATTGACGACCAATCACAGACACGGAGGAGGTTGCCCAATGCGTCTCGTCTTGAGTGAGTTCATCAGCCTCGACGGCGTCATCCAGGCCCCAGGAGGGAAGCAAGAAGACCCCAGCGGTGGGTTCCAACACGGCGGGTGGTCGATGCGCTACTTCGACGTGGATTCGATGGGCAGTTTCGTCGATCAAGAGATGCAGAAGACCGACGCGTACGTCTTCGGCCGGAAGACGTGGCAGGTCTCGGCGGCGGCATGGCCGCGGCAATCGGGTGATCCTTTCGCCGACAAGCTCAACTCGATCAAGAAGTACGTCGCGTCGCGAACCCTCTCGGAGGGCGACCTCGCCGCATGGAACAACTCTCATCTCCTCCCGCCCGATGACGCCCTCGGCGCGATCGCCAAGCTCAAGACTGAGGATGGAGACGCCATCCAGTGCTACGGCAGCGCCAACCTCGCGGCTCAGTTAATCGAGAACGATCTCGTCGATGAGCTCAACCTGATGATCGAGCCCGTCATCCTCGGCGGCGGCAAGCGGCTGTTCCCGAACGACGCTCAACTCCGTGCCCTAGAGCTCGTTTCGAGCACGACTGCCAAGACCGGGGTGCAGATCTGTAAGTACCGGCGCCCCTAGCTTGCCGCGGCACGACAGAGGCCTTCACGCGTTTGCTTATGTGTCGTTATTCGTTACGACTGATTAATCCGCGGAGCGTCTCCTATTGGCCGCCCTGTAGACGAGTACTGCGCCTGAGATCAGCGGCGGAGGCGTCGTGCTCAATGGAAAGAAGATGGCTTCGTTCGGGTCGGTCATCACTAATACGACGTGGACGACGAGGATCGGGACCGTTCCGAAAAAGACGATCTTTGCCGCTGACGACTTACCTTCGAAGAGGAGGTAGCCGCCGACAAACGAAGCCAGCGCGCCGATCGCCGCGAACACGGCCTGGTGCAGTTGCCCGCACACGACCGTCTGGCATTCGTGGACAAAGCTCGCTGCACCCATCGCGAGCATCATGTAGAAAACACCGAAAGCTACGAGGGCCAGAATTAGCGCCCATCGCCCGAGCGAGGGCCGCGCTCCAGCCCCGGCACTAGAGATGGGATCTCTGTTAGTGCCGGGCAAGTTCTGCATAGCGACATCCTTTAAGCGGGATCAGTAGCCGAAGACGAAAGCTCCGAGAATGAATGCGATCCCTCCGAAGCCGGC
>JALZEA010000075.1 GCA_030862265.1 Actinomycetota bacterium
GCGCCTGGTGGAAGACGCGACGGCCATCGGCATCGCCGGAGGTGATGGATCGGTCAACACCGCGGCGGAGGTCGCGCTGAAAGCCCAGAAACCGCTCGTCGTGGTGCCCGCCGGCACGCTCAACCACCTGAGTCAAGCGATCGGGATCGAAACGGTGGACGACGCGATCTCCGCAGTGAGATCGGGCCAGGCACTCTCCGTCGACGTCGCGCTGATCGCAGGACGTGCGTTCCTCAACACCGCTAGCTTCGGTAGTTACGTCGAGCTCGTCGACACGCGCGAGAAGCTTGAAGCCAAGATCGGCAAGTGGCCGGCGCTCGTGATCGCTTTGATCCAGGTGTTGCGCGGCTCGAAGCCCGTCCGAGTCGAACTCGACGGGAAGCGGTGTGACGTATGGATGGCCTTCATCGGCAACTGCGCCTACAAGCCGAGCGGGTTCGCCCCCTCGTGGCGCGAGCGCCTCGACGACGGCAAGATCGATCTCCGCTATGTCGACGCGTCGCAGCCGTTGGCCCGGCTCCGGCTCGCGGTCGCGCTGCTCAGTGGACGACTCGGGCGGTCGAAGGTCTACCGACAAGCCCTCGTTGAGCGTCTCGAGATCAGCTCGCTGGATGGCCCGCTTCGACTTGCCCGCGACGGTGAGACGTTCGAGGGTCCCGAGGAGATCGTCGTGGAGAAACACGAGAAACGGCTCGCGGTGTACGCGCCGCATGACAAAAAACCGTGACGTCAGGCTCTCTGCAGCTGCCGACCGAGTACGAACGCGAAACCAATGAGCGCCACGGCCGCGAGCCCCGTCAGCCATGGTCCTGCCTCCTCATGGGCGGCGCCCAACAAGTAGCCGGCACCCGTCGCGAGGGCGAACGAGGCTGCGCCCCCAAGCCCGTCGGCGGGCAGGAACTCCCTAGCCGGCATCTTCGTGGCCCCCGCGGCCGCCGCGATCGTCGCCGACGACATCGCCGCCATACGCCCCAGAAAGATGAGGCGTGGGCCTTTGCGGTCCAGCGCCTTGTCGAACTTCTTGATCCTCTTCGGGGTGATGATGCGATCCGCGAGCGGCGGGAGGTCATCGGAGTCGATCTCTTTCGCGTACCCCTTACCGAGTCCGTAGAAGTTCCAGACGCCGAGGATCGACAACGGCACGGCCGCGATCAGGATCTGCAAAAGGTTCACGTCACCCTGGCGCGCGAGGAACCCGCCGGCGAGGAATACCTCCTTGGTTGGGCGGAGCAACACGAGGATGAGGAAGTGCTCGCGGTACAGGAAAGGCGCCAGCGGGATGGCCACGACCGCGAGGATGATGCGCACGATGGCCAATCCCAGTAGCCACTCCCGGTACCGCTCCGACGGTTTCCGCTCGGACTGTTTCATAAGCGCAACACCTACCCAGGCACGGCGCTTATGAAAGGTGGATTGCCGGGATTCGTTCGCGCCCGCTTCGATCCCGGTGGTCGTTACGGGCTGCGGGTGACGTTGTTCGCCATCGCGGTGTTGATCGTGATGCTGCCGTTCTCCTATCTCTTGCTGCAGGTCACGAGCGAGGGTCCGCTGACCAAGACCGATACCGAGGTTGCCAAATCGATCGCCGACGTCGTCAGGGACTCGTCGTTCTTGATCGCCGCCTCGCACGTCGTCTCGTTCCTGGGAAGCCCACCGTGGTTCTATCTGACCGTCGGCGGAGCGGCGTTGTGGTTCTTCCGACGTGGGGATCGAAGGGTGGCGATCTTCCTGGTGGTCACGAACCTGATGGGGGGCGCGGTCGACACCGTCGTGAAAGTGCTCGTGAATCGCCCGCGGCCCGAGATCGAAGATCCGATCACGCACGCCTTCGGCAAGAGTTTCCCGTCGGGCCACGCGATGACGTCGACGTTCGCGTACGGCTCGCTGCTGCTCGCGTTCATGCCGTTCATCTCGCGACGACTGCGTCCGTGGCTGATCGCGGCATGGTTCGTGATCGTGTCTCTCGTCTCGCTCTCGCGTCTCGGGTTGGGCGTGCACTTCTTGTCCGACGTGCTCGGAGGCTTCGTGCTCGGGGTCGCGTGGCTCATCGCCGCGGTCGCCGCGTTCTCGCTGTGGCGGCGCGAGGTCGGCAAGGAACCGGTCGAGGTGCTGGAGGGGGCCGAGCCCGAGGTCGCGCGCCACTAGTCCCGCGTCGCTGGGCGACTCGATAGGTTTGGCGCGATGGAACCCGTTTACCGCCCGGTCATCGGCGTCGCCCGCGCCCTCTTCGCGTCGATGGGATGGCAGATCCGTCGCTTCGGTGCCGAGAACGTCCCCTCGTCGGGCCCCGCGGTGCTCGCCAGCAACCACATCGGCTATCTCGATTTCGTCTTCGTCGGCTACGCCGCGCGCGAGCAACGCCGGCTCGTTCGCTTCATGGCCAAGAAGGAGGTCTTCGACCACCCCGTTGCGGGCCCGCTGATGCGAGGCATGAAACACATCCCCGTCGATCGCTTCGCGCGGGCATCGGACTCGATCGATGCCGCGGTCGCGGCTCTCGAGCGCGGCGAGATCGTCGGGATGTTCCCCGAGGGCACGATCAGTCGCAGCTTCGTGCCGCGCGCGGGAAAGACGGGGGCAGTGCGGATGGCGATGGCGGCCGGGGCACCGCTGATCCCATGCGCCACATGGGGAACCCAGCGCATCTTGACGAAGGATCGCCCGAAGAACTTCGAACGCAAGGTCGCGATCGACGTCTATGTCGGCGAACCGATCGACTACGACGGGGGCGATGACCCCGTCGAGGTCACGGCGCGCCTCATGGACGCGATCGGGACGCTGGTGGAGAAGGCGCAAGGCAACTACCCGCAGCAGCCGCGCCCGGGAGACGAATGGTGGCTTCCCGCCCACATGGGTGGCTCGGCCCCCACGGTCGCGGACGCCGACGCGCGCGCGGACCGTGATCGAGCCGAAAGGGCCGCCCGCCGTGCAGAGGAGGGCTGACCCCTCGCCGGCCTTACCCTGACGCAATGCCTCCCCCGGAGATCTTCGCCGACCTGAACGACGAGCAGCGTCGGGCGGTGGAGGCAACCCGCGGTCCGGTCTGCATCCTCGCCGGAGCCGGCTCGGGCAAGACGACGACCGTTACGCGTCGCATCGCGCACCAGGTATCGAGCGGCGCGTTCGCGCCCGAGGCGATCATGGCGGTGGCGTTCACCGACCGCGCTGCGGGTGAGATGCGAACCCGGCTCGAAGAGCTCGGGGTCGATGGCGTGCAGGCGCGCACGTTCCACTCCGCGGCGCTCGCCCAATTGCGCGCGCTCTCTCAAGACGCCCCGTCGACGATCCTTCCGAGCAAGGCGCAAGCGCTGCGCCAGATCGCCAACAAGCTCCCCAAGCCTTACAACTTCCGGCCAGCAGCCGACCTCGCGACCGAGATCGAGTGGGCTAAGAACCGTCGGATCAC
>JALZEA010000107.1 GCA_030862265.1 Actinomycetota bacterium
AGATCCCACAGCGCACGGGGATGGTGAGGAAGAACGCCGCCGACATCAAGCTTGCTGTGGACGCGCTGGAGCTCGCCTTCGAACGGGAATTCATCACAACGTTCGTCATCGCCTCCGGCGATTCCGATTTCACGCCACTCGTCCTCAAGCTGCGCGAGCTGAACCGCCGCGTGATCGGCGTGGGCGTCGAGGGTTCCACCTCCGAACTCCTTCCCGGGGCCTGCGACGAGTTCCTGTTCTACGACCGCCTCGTCGGACCGGTGCCGGGGAAGGTGACGCCCCGCCGTAAGGGGCGGAGACGGCCGCGCGAGGGGGCTACCGAGACCACCGAGACGGAGACCACCGATCTCGTCGAGCTGACGAGGCTCGTGACCCAGACCCTCGGAGGGTTGCAGCGCTCGGGCAGTGGGCCGGTCCTGTCGTCGATGGTGAAGCGCGCGCTGTTGCGGAAGGACCCGACGTTCAACGAGAACGACTACGGCTTCCGCACGTGGGGCGAGTTGATGCGTCACCTCGAATCGACGGGCGCGGTCGAACTGCATCAGGGCAGCGCCGAAGGCGATCCGTCCGTGGATTTCCCCTCGAACGGCGGGGGAGAGGCAGGCGCGTTCGATCTTCTGCGCGAGATCGTGGCGGAGGAGGAACAACGCGACGGGGCCCCTCCTCTGTCCGGCCTAAAGGATCAACTACGGAAACGGCACCCCAACTTCTCGGAGAAGAACTACGGATACGGAGGCTTCCTTCAGTTCGTGAAGGCGGCAACGGCTAAGGGCTTGCTCGCGATGGAGTGGGACGACGAGATGGAGGATTACTACGTGTCCACATCGCCTGCCGCTCGCTGACTGCTGACCAGACCACGAAATTCGTGGTTTCCCCAGCACTCGGCGACCTTCTTCAGCGGAGCCAGGTGCGCGTGATCGCCTTCGAGAAACCCCACGCGTACTTCAGGGTGTTCGGTTTCTTCGTGACGCCGGAGGCACGTTTGCGGAACGTGATCGGTACCTCGACCACGCGCAGCCCTTTACGCGAAGCGTCGAGGATCACTTCGGACACGTAGAACTGATCCTGACGAAGATCCAATCGATGAAGGGCGTCGGCGCTCATCGCGCGGTACCCGGTTGACGGATCGGTGATGCGGGTGCGGCCGAGCAGAGTCAGCAACCTTGAGAAGAGCTTCACGCCGTACATCCGCACCGGCGATTCCATCTCGAACGAGCCCAAGATGCGCGAGCCCTGCACCATGTCGGCCTCTCCGGCGAGGATCGGCTCCACGATCTGCGGCATCTCCTTGGGGTCGTGCTGCCCATCGGCATCGATCGTCACGACCACTTGGGCCCCCGCATCCAAGGCCGCCTTGTAGCCGAGGCGGACCGCCGCGCCGGATCCGCGGCGGAGGTCGCGCCGGATCACCCCGGCACCGAGTGACAGCGCCACCGCCTCGGTGTCGTCCGTGCATCCATCTGCGATGACGATCGACATCGTTGGAAGGCCATCGACGTGGGTCGGCATCTGCCCGAGTACCGCGGGCAGGTTGTCCGCCTCGTTGAACGCGGGGATCACCACCGCGCACGCGTTCTCGACCGGCGTCCAGCCGCTGTCGCGTAGACGTTGAAGGGCCATGTAGTCGACGAGGTCGCCGATCTCCACCGATAACTGGTCGTCGCGCCACATCCCCCGGAAGAGGAGCGCGAGCGTCAAGAGGTTCGACACTACGAGCAGACCGATGATGCGGCGTTCCTGCCCCGGTTGGAATCCGAGGGCGGAGAGCGCGGGGTTCAGGACGTCGGGCACGGCCGCCGCAACCGCGAGCGCGGCAATGACCACCCCGGAGACGAGTGCCTCGCCGCGGCGCAGATGCCCTTTGCGGAAGCGGCGCACAACGAGCGCGGCGAGCAGGATCGCGACGACCGCGCCGAAGATCCGCAATCCCATCGCATCAGCCTAAGGGCCGCCGCCGTGGTTGACTCGCCGCGTGGAGGGCTACGGCGCGGAGACATACGGGCAGATCTGGGCATCGATCTACGACGAGCAATGGACGGGAGTGTTCCCCGTCGACTCGACCGTCGCACGCCTCAGGGAGCTCGCAGGTGACGGACGAGCCCTCGAACTCGCGATCGGCACGGGCCGCATCGCGCTTCCACTTCACGAGGGGGGCGTGGCCGTCCACGGGATCGACATATCGGAGGCCATGGTCGCGAAGCTGCGCACCAAGCCCGGCGGGAAAGACATCCCGGTAACCATGGGAGATTTCGCCGACGTCGACGTCGAAGGGACTTACCGCCTCATCTATCTCGTCTTCAACACGCTGTTCGCGTTGACGTCCCAGGAAGACCAGGTCCGCTGCTTCGCCAACGTCGCCAGACACCTCGATCGGCGTGGAGCCTTCGTTGTCGAGTGCTTCGTCCCCGATCTTGCTCGCTTCGACCGTCACCAGCGCGTGCAGGCGACGCGCGTCCGCGTCGACATGGCAGGTCTCGAGATCTCACGTCATGATCCCGTCGCGCAACAGATCGATAGTCAGTTCGTGGTCGTGGGCCCCGCCGGGAACGAGCTGTACCCGGTCCACATCCGCTACGCATTCCCCAGCGAGATCGACCTCATGGCGCGCCTGGCCGGCCTGCGCTTGAGGGCCCGGTACGGGGGTTGGAACGAGGAACCGTTCACCTCCGATTCGCCGGCACACGTGTCCATCTACGAATCAGCCTGAGTACCAAGGGAACGTAACCTCGTCTCGATGAGTACCTCTGTAGCGTTGCGGCCGCCGCAAGCGCGCGGCGCGATGACTGTGGGTCTCGTGATCGCCGCCGCGATAGTGCTGGTGCGGATCACGGGAGCCCACGATTCCCCGGCGCTCGAAACGTTCGTATTGATCCTGACCTCGATCGTGGTCGAGGCGCTCCCGTTCGTCCTCCTGGGGGCCTTGGTGTCGGCCCTGATTGAGGTCTACGTCCCGGAGCGATTCCTGACGCGGATCGCGGCGATGCCGGTGCGGCGCCAGCTACCTCTTGCCGCTCTCGGTGGATTCGCATTCCCCGTCTGTGAGTGCGGGTCGGTCCCCGTGGCGCGTCGCCTGATCGCGCGAGGCGTCCATCCCGCGGCCGGTCTCGCGTTCATGCTGGCGTCGCCGATCCTCAACCCGGTCGTGCTCGCTTCCACGGTGGTTGCCTATGCCGGTCGTGGGCTCGCGTGGGAGATGACATTGGGGCGGGCGGGCCTTGGCCTGTTGCTTGCGATCGCGGCGGGATGGGCACTTGGTACCGACGACGCGAAGACGTTGCTCCGTCCTCGACCGGACGATCGTCCGATGGTCAATACGGTCGCCCAACCGATGGTCCGCTCCGTTGCATCCTCGCGACGCACCGCGTTCGTGAATCATCTCGCGGCCGACTTCTTCTTCATGGGCCGCTTCGTCGTGATCGGGTCCGCGCTCGCGGCCGCGATGCAGACGATCATTCCCCAAAGCATCGTTGCAGGGATCGCGCGCACTCCGATAGTCGGCGCCCTCGCGTTGATGGCGATCGCGTTCGTGCTCTCACTGTGTTCTGAGGCGGATGCGTTCGTAGCAGTCTCGTTCACCCAGTTCCCGCTGGGCTCACAGCTCGCGTTCCTCGTGTTCGGTCCGGTCGTGGATGCGAAACTGGCCTTCCTCTACGGCGCCACGTTCAGACGCCGGTTCGTAGCGCGACTTGTGGTGATCACGGTCCCGATCGTGCTGGCCGGCTCATTGTGGTTCGAGGCACTGGTGGTGCCGCGATGAATCCTCGGATCGCACTGCGCGGAGCAGTCCTAGGGGTGTGGGCCGGGTTCTTCCTCTGGCTCGGGCTCTCCGGTGAAGTGACTCGTTACCTCGGCCCTCGGACCTATTGGGTCGTGTGGTTCGGAACCGCCGTGCTAAGCCTCGCCGCGTTCTCACACGCTCTCTCGCTGCGGACGGGAAACCAGGAACGAGTCCGCCGTTCCGACGTCGCCGGTGCCGTCCTCCTGATGGTGCCGCTCATCGCGTTGATCGCGGTTCCGAATCCCGACCTTGGTGCGCTTGCGGCAGGACGCAAGGCCACCGGGCTGTCGACGTTCGCGGCATCGGCTCCGAGTGCCGCCAACGCGACCCCCGGCAAGCTGGAGTTCGCAGAGATCCACTATGCGTCGGAGTCTCCCGAGTATGCCGCCGCGATCGGCGCACGCGAAGGGACCGAGGTAGAGCTCCTCGGCTTCGTGACACATCCCAAGCGCGCACCAGAAGGGACCTTCGCGCTGACACGTTTCTACATCTCGTGCTGCGCGGCCGATGCGATCCCATACTCGGTATTCATCCGAGCGAGCGACGACCACGCCGATGACGTGTGGCTACGCGTCAAGGGCAGGCTCGGGATGATCGGAGATCGATTCGTGGTGGACCCGGACGACATCGTGATGACGGACGAACCTAAGAACCCTTATCTCTATTGAGTCGTCGATGGCTGGTGGTCCTGAGCGTGGCCGTGGTCGCGGCAATCGCGGCCGCGTTCCTACTTCAAGAAGGCCCGCTCGTTCCCGAGAACGCGCCCACGCAGGATGACATGGCGAGCGCGGTCGGCTCGGAAGTCATGCGGCACCTGTTTAATGGGCACGTTCCGGGGCGTTCTGGCGACCTGGTGGTCATTCCCAAGCCGAACGGTTTCCTGATCAGTGAATGGGACCTGCGAACGCTCGCGACCGACCAACCGTTCGAGAAGACGACGCATGCGGGGCCATGGGACTACCTCGTCGAGGTTCCGATCGTCGCGTACGGTCCCGGGATCGAACCGGGTAGTACGTCCGATACCCCGGTCGACATCGCGGCGATCGCACCGACGTACGCGCGCCTCCTCGGGCTCGACGATTTCCGCTCGCCCTCTTGCTCGTTGGAGGCAGTGGTCCCGTGCGATCTACGAGGTGGTGTCATGCGGCCCCCCCGCCTCATCTTCACGGTCGTGATCGACGGTGGCGGTTGGAACGTACTCGAGCGCTATCCGGATGCGTGGCCAAACATCAAGGCCTTGATGGACGACGGGCTCGTCTATACCAACGCCACAATCGGGTCCGCGCCGGCGAGCACGGGTGCCTTGCATGCGACGTTCGGGACCGGTTTCTTGCCGATGGATCACGGTCTCCCCGGCAACATCATGCGCACGCCCGAGGGTGAGATCGAGGATGTTTTCCTGGACAATGCCGATCCGCGCTATATCGAGAAACCCACGGTGTCGGAGCTGTGGGACCAGGCCAACGACAACGAAGCCGTCGTGGCGACGGTGTCCTTTGAAGGCTGGCACTTGGGGATGATCGGTCAGGGTGCCCTCCGGGAGAGTGGCGATAAGGACCTCGCCGCGATCTGGGATCGGCCGGAGCGGGCGTGGACGATCAACGAGGACTACTACGAGCTCCCGGAGTTCCTGGAGGACACAGACCTCGACAGGCTCGCGCGCTACGAGGATGCCCTCGATCCCCGTGACGGCGAGCGCGACGGGAAGTGGTTCTCCGAGACCCCTCAGAGCCTGCGGCGCAACAAGAACGAGAGGGCCGCGTCACCGGCGTTCGCGCGTTTCACAGGGGACGCGGTCGTTGAACTTCTTGAGAAAGGTTCGGTAGGTCGCGATGACATCGCCGACCTTGTCTGGGTAGAGATGAAGGCGCCCGACTCCGCCGGTCACGCGTGGAACCTGGTGCGGCCGGAGGTGCGCGACGTTCTGGTCGAGACCGATGCCCAGATCGGTCGTTTCCGAGCCGTGCTCGACCGCGTGGTGGGGCGCGGCAGGTACCTACTCGTACTCAGCGCCGACCACGGCCAGCAACCCCTCCCGGACATCGAGTCGGGGTGGCGCGTGAGCACGTCGGAGTTGGTGCGCGACATCGTCGTGCATTTCGGAGATGTCGTCGAAGCTCCTTCGCCCTTCGACATCTATCTCGACGTCGCTGCGCTCGAACGTCAAGGGGTCACCCCCGACGACATCGCACGCTGGCTTGGGACCTACACGATCGGTCAGAACATCCCCGACGACGCGCCGGGCCGGGATCTCGTTCCCGAAGAGCGCTTGGACGACACGATCTTCGCGGCCGTCTTCTCTACCGATTTCCTACGCGCACTCGACAACGACGCGATCGCGTCGTTCGGCGAAGGCGAGTATCCGGAGGGGCGTCTTGCCTCCGGCGCCGACGAGTAACCTCCGGCGATGCTGAAACGAGGTCTCGCTCTGTTGTTCAAGGAACGCGACTTCGGTTTGTTGATGGCGGTGCAATGGGCGGCTCAGGCCGGCGACGGTTTGTTCCAGGCGGCCGTTGCCAAGGCCGTGGCGTTTGGAGGACAGAAGGGTTTCGATCCCGAAAGCGCCAGCACGGTCGACGAGCTCCTCACGATCGTCCTGTTCTTATTCGTGCCGTACACGGTGATCAGCCCGTTCCTCGGCGTCGTGATCGATCGCTGGAACCGGAGACGACTACTTTTCCTCTCGAACGCGCTGCGCGCGGGCCTCGTGCTGATGATCGCGCTCTTCGGTGTGAGCACCACGGCCGACGATCCCGTCAAAGGATTGA
>JALZEA010000132.1 GCA_030862265.1 Actinomycetota bacterium
TTCCGGCCATCGCGGGGATGACATCGACGCCTCGGATGAGCGCGTTGTGTAGCGAAGACACCGACGCATCCGGTGCTGCAGCCGCGAGCAGTGCCGCGGCCCCCGCGACGTATGGAGTCGCCATCGATGTCCCGGAAAAGTACGCGTACTCGCTGCCGGCGTAAGTGCCCGCCAGGCAACGGATGGAGACGTCGTCGATCGAGGCGCCGTCGTCTTCGAACAGGGCATTGCTCGCGGTGCGGAAGCGGACGTAGATCGGGCCGTCGTCGTAGGCTGATAGATCCTGGGACGCCGACACCCACGCACCTTTCGAGCTGCCGGTGTAGGTGTCGAGCGACGACCACGATGCGCCATCGACCGAGGCCTCGACGTGGAGAACGTCCTGCTTGGCGTCCATCGCGAGGCGCAGGACGAACGACAGCCGACAGTTCTCCTCGCCCGCCAGGTCGGTCGCTTGGCTCGTGGCCAGCCAGCTATTGGTGTTCGGCGCGTAGTTGCCGGTCGGGCTGTCGGTGACGTAGTAGCCATAGTTGTCAACCGCCCGCCCCCACGGCTTGCCGGTCCCGCCGGTGACCCACGTCGCCGCCATGTCGGCCTCGAAGGTCTCGCTCATCATGCGGGCGAAGGCGGGTTGCGCGTTCAAGATGCGGGTGCCGGGGGCAGCGAGATCGACACTGGCGGCCCCGTAGTTGGAGAAACCCGCGAGGTTGTCGCTCTGATCGCTGGCCGCGACGCAGACCATGTTCGGAGCCGGCGTGTTGCATGGATAAGACGCCGTGGCGTCGTTGTTTTTGGCCTCGTTCCCCGCGGCCGAAACGAACAGCGTCTCGCTCGCATTCGCCACGGCCTGTGCTACTGCCGTGGACGCGTCCGGCCCCCCGAGGGATGCGTTCACGACGAGCGCTCCGTTGGCGCGGGCGTAGTCGAACGCCGCGGCGACATGTGCGGTCGAACCTGCGCCGTTGTCGCCCAAGACCTTGAGCGGCATGATCTTCACGTTCCAGTTCACACCCGCGACGCCGAGGCCGTCGCCTCCCTGCGCGCCGATGATCCCGGCAACGTGGGTCCCGTGTCCGACGAGGTCGGTCGGGCGGTTGTCGTTGCCGACGAAGTCCCAGCCCTGCCAGTCGTCGACGTAACCGTTGGCATCGTCATCCTTGCCGTTGTTCTCCTTGCCCCCACCGGTCTCGCCGGGGTTGGTCCAAATGTTGGGCGCGAGGTCGGGGTGGTTCAGCGCGACCCCGGTATCGGCGACCGCGACGACGATGTCGTCGCTGCCGGTCGTGACGTCCCACGCCTCGGGCGCATCGATGTCGGCGTCCGCGGTCCCGGTGCTGCCGGCGACCGCCTGGCCGGTGTTGTTGAGCCCCCACTGCAACGAGAAGCGGGCATCGTTCGGTATGGCCGCGGTGCGATAGATGTAGTTCGGCTCGACGAAGGCGACGTCGGGATCGGCGGCGATCTCGGCGGTCGCGGCAGCGACACCGCCGTCGACCTGGACGACCTCAAGGTGGGCGCTCGTGCGCTCTACCAACTCGGCGTCGACCTCGTCACGTAGAGCCGCGGTCGCGGCCCGGGTCACGCCCTTGCGATAACCGACGACGAGTTCGCCGGGGATGCGATGGCCCCCGGCGTCGCTGCGCACGGTGGAGCGTGAGGTCAAAATGGGGCGCGAGCGCGCCTGCGAACGCGGACGGGCCGAGGCGGGAAGAACGGTCGCCGCGACCACGCAGACAACTGCGCAGATCCCGATCGTCGTCCTTCGCAAGATTGCCTCCCAGAGCTCGCCGCTTACTTTCAGAATCGGGGCGAATCGCCTCAAAGAGCATCGGCAGAACTACGTATTTCTTGAGGGTGCGAGGCCAGCTTGAGAGCCGATTAGTCGCCCAGGCCCCCGTACCACTCCGGGCTCTGGCTGAAGCCCTGCAGGACCCGCGCGCTCGGGAGCAAGGGTGCGCTCGCGCCATCAGACGTCGAGGCGGTCTTGGTGCCGCTTCCGCTCTTCTCGCCCCAACACGGCTTGCCGTCGTCGGCGAGGTCGCGGCCGGAGTCGTCGCGCTCGGGCCACCACCAGTGGCGGCTCGAGTCGAGGTCGGTGTTGTCCAGGCGGATGTCGAAGTGGTTGTGGCTCAGCGAGGAATAGCAGCCGATGCCGTGGAACTGGGTCGCCTTGGCGAGCTCACGCTCGCTGCGGTTGTCGACTTCGGCCATGCGATTGTCGACCGCGGTCCCGTACATGTGCTGGCTCGCCCGGGCGCCGCCGATGCAGTCGTTGTAGGTGACGCTTCTGTACGCGGAGTTGATCCCGACCGGCTTCCCGCCGGCCTTGGCCCGCAGGGCCTCGAGACGCCACATCAGCTTCTTGACGTTCTTCTTGGTGCGCAGCGGCGAGGTCATGCCGCCTTTGAAGGTCCCGGCGTAGGCGTTGGCCTTGGCCGAGCAGTTGGCGTTGCGGTTCTGGGTGAACTCGATCCAGTCGAAGTGCAGGGTCGAGCCATCGTCGTCTTCGAGACCGTCGATGACCGCGATCGTCGAAGGCCCCGCGACGCCGTCGGGCTCGAGGCCGTAGAAGGCCTGGAACGCCTTGACCGCGTCGACCGTCGCGGACCCGTAGGAGCCGTCGAGTCGCAGCGCGCTCTGGTCGGCCTTGCCGTACCAGCCGGCGACCCGGATCTGTAAGACCTTGACGTCGGGGCCCTTGTCACCGGGGCCGAGGGTGCGGGTGAACGTGTAGGCAGAGGCGGGCCCGGCCGCGACGATCTGGCCCACGACCAGCGCGGCGAGCAGCCAGACGAGGCGACGAGACGTGCGGTGAAAACCTCCCATGGTTGATACTTCGGCCGCCGTCGCCGACTCTTTAAGCGAAATCGCCCGAAAGCCGCGAATAGGCCAAGACATCGTCCTGGGACCCGGCCGGCGCGCGGTAGCCTCGGTCGCCATGTCCAAGACCATGGCAGGCGTGATCGTCGCCTTGATGCTGGCCCTCGGGGCCTGTAACGACGATCCGCTGGAGGAGATCCAGCCCGACGCGACCCCCATAGAGAGGGCCGACTGCGGCTCCCTGAGTCAGCCGACCTTGGGGGTGCTCGCGAGCGGCATCACGGGCGGAAACATCCTCAACCTCAAGAGCATCGAGGCGACGACTGCGGGCGACACGTGGCTCGTCGCCGGAGAGATGGAGGGCAAGGGTTTCAAGGGCGACGGCGACGTCGCGCTGTGGGCGACGACGACCGACCCGGAGGGCGATGACGCGGATCTCGAGTTCACCGCCGTTAACGACGTCGCGGTCGAGGCCAGCGACTGGCCCCCCGATGACGAGCTGAGCGAAGACGACGCCGCAGTCGAGGTCCTATTCGAGTGCGTCGCGGACCGGAAAGATCTCTAGGGTCGATCGTTAGGCGACACGCCCCGGGGCCCCTTCTCGCCGCGTGACCCCTTCTCGCCGCGGGCCGCGCGCGCCTCCCCCAGAGCGGACACGACCAGCCACGTGAGCGCGCCGCCGCCGATCGCAAGCCCCACGCCGAGTCCGACCTGCACCCACACCGGGGGTCGCAGCGCGATCGCGACCAGTAGCACGAGGATGAGGGTTCCGATCATGGCCGCGGCCCCCACGAGGCAGCCGAGGGTCCAACGAACCTCCGCGCTCATCGTCCGATCGTTCATGTCACGCACCCTTGTTCCTCGTTCCGCCTCGGGAGAACGCCTCTATCATCACCGACTATGACGTCCGATCCGGTGCGCGTGGTTCTCGTCGACGACCACGATCTCCTGCGCCGCGGCATCCGCACGATGTTAGAGACCGAGGCCGACATCGAGGTCGTGGGCGAGGCCTCGGACGGGACCGAGGCCCTCACGCAGGTCGAGAACACCGTGCCCGACGTCGTGCTGGTCGACGTCATCATGCCCAAGAAAGACGGCATCGAGGCGACCCGGGAGATCAAGGAATCGTTCCCCCACGTCGCGGTGCTGGTCCTTTCGGGCCACGACGAGGAGCGCTTCGTCTTCGATGCCCTGAAGGCCGGCGCCTCCGGTTACCTCTTGAAGACCGCCGAGCTCGAGGAAGTCGTGGCGACCGTGCGCTCGGTCGCGCGCGGTGAGGTGAGCCTCGCTCCCCAGTTCGCGTCGCAGGTACTGACCGAATTCGACAGTTACCCAACCGACGTCGCCGAGGCGTTCCAGCCGTTGACGCCGCGCGAGCGCGAGATCCTTCAACTCATGAGCGAGGGCTTGCCCAATAAGGCGATCGCGTCGCGCCTGTCGATCTCGGAACGGACGGTGACGACGCACGTCGCGAACATCTACGCCAAGCTACACGTGAACAATCGGGTCAGCGCGATCCAGGAAGCGATGCGCCGGCGCATCCTGGACTACAACCCTTAGGTCGTCCGTGGTCTCGGGGGCGGATACGAACGCGGAGCTCCGCAAGCTCCCGGCCGTCGATCGGTTGGTCGCGGCGCTCGGCGACCGCCACCCGCCGGCGCTGGCGGTGGCTGCCGCCCGCTCCGCCATCGCAGGGGCGCGCGCCCGGATCGTGGGCGGAGAGGCGGCGCCGAGCGAGTCCGAATTGATAGAAATAGCGTCGTCCCTCCTCGAGACGGGGCAGCGCAGCCTGCTGACCCCCGTGATCAACGCCAGCGGCGTACTGATCCATACGAACTTGGGGCGCGCTCCGCTCGGGGCGGCGCAGCTCGAGGCGGTGGTGCGCGTGGCGTCGTCGTATTCGAACCTCGAATACGACCTCGATGCGGGCCGGCGCGGGTCGCGCTTCGTGCACGCGGAGCGACTGTTATGCGCCGTCACGGGGGCCGAAGCCGCAGTCGTGGTCAACAACAACGCGGCTGCCGTGCTCGTCGTGCTGGCGGCCCTATGCGCGCATAAAGAAGTAGTCATCAGTCGGGGCGAGCTGATCGAGATCGGAGGCGAGTTCCGGATCCCCGAGGTCATCGCGTCATCCGGGGCTCGTCTCGTAGAGGTGGGCACAACGAACCGCACGCATCTCGCCGACTACGAGCGTGCGATCACCGGCGATACCGCGGCCCTGCTCAAGGTCCATCCCTCCAACTATGCGGTCGTGGGCTTCACCGCCGCCGTGCCGGCGCGCGATCTCGCGCGGCTGGCGCGCGGGCGCAGGCTCTACCTCGTCCACGATCTCGGCTCGGGTCTGATCGCGGAGCCGCGTGACGCGCCCTGGCTCGGCCCCGAACCTCTCGTCGATGCCGCCCTCGAGGACGGCGCGGATGTCGTGACCTTCTCCGGCGACAAGCTGTTGGGAGGGCCGCAGGCGGGCATCATCGCGGGGCGCGCGGAGCTTGTGGCGAAGATCGCGAAGCATCCGTTGATGCGCGCGGTGCGCGTCGACAAGATGACGCTGGCCGCGCTGGAGGCGACGCTCTCGCTGTATCTGGGCGGTCGCATCGACGAGCTCCCGCTGTGGCGGCTCGCGCAGGCGCAGGTCGAGGACCTCGCGGCGCGTGCGCGCACCATCGTGGCGGCGGTCGGAGAACGCGTCGCGTCCGAAGTGAAGATCGAAGCGGTGGCCTCGGTCGCGCTCCCCGGGGGCGGCGCGGCTCCCTCGAGCGCCCTCGACTCGTGGGCGATAGCGATCACGCACCCGGAACGGTCGCCCGACGACCTCGGACGCGCGCTGCGCCAGGAGGCGTCCCCGGTCGTCGCCCGTATCGAGGACGACACCGTCTTGGCCGATCTGCGCTCGGTGTTTCCGGAACAGGACGCGGCGTTGACCCAGGCGCTCGTCGCGGCGCTTACCTAGGCGCTACAACGAGAAAGAGCGACCGGGGGCGACGGTCGCTCTCCTCTTCTTGCTGGCACCAGGGGAAGGGGATCCCCGGGGCTTGCCGCTTGAATCTGCAATCTGTATCGGCAGTTCGTGACTAGTCCTTTAGGACTAGAAAGGCTCCCCCGGCGCCCTGCCGAGCCGTAGCCTCCGTTCGTGGATGAGCGCACGCCTCGCCGCTGGGGCAAGCAACTGCGGGAGCGGGTCGCGGCGTTAGTACTGCTGGCCCTTACTTCACCTTTGTTCGTCGCCTGTGCGCTGGCGATCAAGCTCGAAGGTCTCTTCTCCCGGCGGGCGCGCGGCCCGGTCCTCTTCGCCGAGGACCGGATGTCGGGAGGACGGGTCATCAAGCTCCTGAAGTTCCGCACCCTGACCGCCGAGGCGCTCGCCGGCTTGCCCCCGGGACCAACCCATATCAAGCACCTCGAGAACGGTGGGGCGCTCACGCGCACCGGACACGTGCTGAAGCAGTGGTACCTCGACGAGCTTCCGCAGTTCATCAACATCGTGCGCGGCGACATGGCGCTGATCGGAACGCGCCCGTGGCCCCTCGATATCTATGAAGCCGAGCTCGCGCGCGGCATCACGCGCAAGCGCGACATGCCGGCCGGTTTGATCGGACCAGTACAGGCAGAGAAAGGCATCGGACAAAGAACCGACCTCGATATCGACACCGAGTACTGGAAGGCGCTGCGCACCTATTCTGGATGGAGGTTACTGAAGCTCGACCTCGCAATCGTGGCGCGCTCGATCAAGGTATTTCTCGAACACAAGGGCCTTTAGGAAACCCACTGATGCACGTCATCGGAACCGCGGGACACGTCGACCACGGCAAGTCAACACTCGTCCAGAAGCTGACCGGGATCGACCCCGATCGCTTCGCCGAGGAGAAGCGCCGCGGGCTGACGATCGACCTCGGCTTCGCCTGGTTCGGGCTCCCATCCGGCAATGAGGTCGGCATCGTCGATGTGCCCGGCCACGAACGCTTCATCAAGAACATGCTCGCGGGCGCGGGAGGGATCGACGTCTGTCTGTTCGTGGTCGCGGCGAACGAAGGGTGGAGCGCGCAGTCCACCGAGCACCTCGCGATTGTCGACCTCCTCGAGGTGCAAAGCGGAGTGATCGCCCTGACAAAAGCGGATCTCGTCGGAGCGGACGAGATCACCCTGGCCGAAGAGGAGGTGCGCGAGCGCGTCGCAGGGACGGTGTTGGAGGGAGCCCCGGTGGTCGTGTGCTCGGCGGTCACGGGAGAAGGCATCGACGACGTCGTTTCCGCGCTCGACGAGGTGGTGCGCGCGGCCCCCCCACCCCCCGATGTCGAACGCCCTCGGCTGTGGGTCGATCGCGTATTCACGATCGCGGGTGCCGGCACCGTCGTCACCGGAACGCTTATGGGCGGATCGCTGGGCGCCGGGGACGCCATCGAGATCGCCCCGGAGGGTCGCAACGCGCGCATCCGCTCGATCCAGAGCCACAAACATCCCGTGGAGCAGATCGGACCCGGCAACCGCACCGCTCTGAACCTCACAGGGTTGGAACGGGAGGGGGCGGTGCGCGGCGACGCGGTCGTGCGGCCCGGTCAATGGCGTACGACCAAGACGGTCGACGTGAAACTGCGCGTGCTGCCCGCGGGACTCGTCGGCCGCAACTATGAGCTGAAGGAAAAGGGCGCCCACCTGCTGTATCTCGGCTCGGCGGAGACGCCGGTGCGCGTACGACTGTTCGGCGACCGTCGTCGCCTGACCCCCGGCGAGAGCAGCTACGCGCGCCTCCAACTCGACCGCGCTCTCCCGATCGGCCATCGGGATCGCTTCGTGTTGCGCGACGCCGGGCGGGTCCTCACCTTCGGCGGAGGTTTCGTCATCGACCCGGCTCCTCCGCTGCAACGACGCGTCAGCGACGAGCACGCCGACATCCTCGAGCAATTGGAAGGCGGTGACGTGGCGGCCGCGATCGCGGCGATCGTGGTCGAGGAAGGGATCGTCTCGATCGATCGCGTCAACGCCCGTATCCCCCCTATCGGCGATGTCGAGCTGCCGCGCCTCGACGACGCCTTCGTATCCAAGAACAAGTTCGACGAACTGACCGACCGGCTCCGTCGCACCCTGGCCGAGCACCACGAGGCTCATCCGCTGGAACGAGGCCTGGAGCGCGCGACCGCGCGGGCCGCGGTGGGCCTCGAGCAGAACCGGTTCGATGCCCTCGTCGGTCTCACCAACGACGTCGTCGCGGAGGGAACGATCCTGCGGCTCGGGTCGCACACGGTTGCATTCGATCCCGCTCTCGTTGCCGAACGCGAGACTGTCCTCGCGACGATCGATGCCGGAGCCTTCACGCCTCCCTTAGCGAAGGAGCTCCAGACCGATGCATCGTTGCTGCGGGCGTTGGTCGATGCCGGCGAGCTCGTCCGGATCGGCGACTTCTATCTGACCGGCGCGCGCGCGGCCGAAGCACGCCGCTTGGTGCGCACCCGCATCGAGGAGACGGGCGGCGTCACGGTCGCGGATATCCGGAACCTCCTCGGCACGACTCGTAAGTACGCGGTGCCGTTATGCGAATGGCTCGATTCGACCGGCGCCACGATCCGCCGCGGCGACCTCCGCGTCCTCGGCCCCAAACCCTGAGGCCGCCTATTCCCCTCGGATCTTTGTGCCGGCACGACGCGGCCCTCCGCCGACGAGATCGCCGTCCGGCAGCGGCTTCGGCGTGCCGGTGCGCATCTCCTCGACGAGGGAATCCACTACGCGCGACAGGTCATGGTGCTCGGAGAAGACCTCGCGCTGGCGCGTCGCCGACGTGCCTCGCTCGAGGATCGCGTTGATGCCACGCAGATCATCGATACAGCCGAGCTTCTCGGCGACCGGCTCGAGCGTCTCCACGAGATCGCCGATCGAGCGCCGCAACGACACGAGGTTGCCCTCCTCGTCGCGGATGATCTCGGCATCCAGGCCGTAGCGCGCGGCGCGCCATTTGTTGTCGCGGATCGTCCAGGCGCGGTGTTTCGGAACCTCGAGCCCGGCGTTGTAACGCTCCTGCATCCACACGACTAGGGACTGCGACAGAGCGACGATGGCGCACAGCTCGTCCATCGTCGGGATGCCGTCGCAGATGCGAAGCTCGAGCGTGCCGAATCCCGGGTGTGGTCGGATGTCCCACCACACTTCGCGGATGGACCGGATCGAGCCTGCGCCGATCAACGTGCGCATGAAGCGCTGGAACTGCCCCCAGTTCTCCATCTGGTACGGCAGCCCCGCGGTCGGCAGCGACTCGAAGATCTTGGAACGGGTCGACGCAAGTCCGGTGTCGCGGCCCTGCCAGAACGGTGAGCTCGAGCTCAGCGCGAGGAAGTGTGGGATGAACGTGCCCATGCTGTTCGACAGCGCGATCGCTTCCTCGCCGGAGCCGACGCCGACATGGGTGTGGATGCCGAAGATGAGCAGGCGGCGCGCGGTCCACTGACAGTCGTCGATCAGACGGTGATAGCGCGGATCGGGTGACACGGTCTGGTCGGCCCACGCCGAGAACGGATGCGTTCCGGTGCACATGACGCGGTAACCGAAGCGGTCGGCGACCTCATAGAGGCGCTCGAGCTTGTCGGACAGATCCTTGCGCGCCGCCCCGACGGTAGGGCAGATATCGGTGATGACCTCCACCGTGCACTCCAGCAGCTCGTGTTTGTAGCCGGGATGGCCGTCCAGCTCGGCGAGCATCTTCGTCGCCGCGGGCTCGGTCACGAGGGCACCGGACTCGTCGACGACCTGGACCTCGATCTCGACGCCGAGGGTCGGTCGCTCCGAGCTCTTGAACACGATGTTCACGGCAGAGAGCCTAGTCCTCGTCCCATGCGGCGGCCTGCGATGTAGAGGATGCCCAGAACGTTCGCGGTGATGCCCGCAGCGAATACGCCCGGCCCCCCCGGGATCGGAAGCAGCAAGGGAGCCGCTGCGCCGCCCACCCACGCGAGCTGCAGCGTCGATTCGAAACGTGCGAACGCCCAGCCGCGCGCGCCTTCGGGAAGCTCGCGTTGCACGATCGAATCGAACGCGACCTTCGCGGCGCCGGATGCGATGGAGAAGACGAACACCAGCAGTCCCGCGGCGATCAACGAGAACCACCGCCCGGCGGCCAAACCCGCGATGCCGCCGGCGCACCGTGGGCCGAGGATCAGATGTGCGTCACGACGTGCGGAACTCTCCACGACGAAGTGCTTCGGCT
>JALZEA010000140.1 GCA_030862265.1 Actinomycetota bacterium
TCGAGGAAGACGTCGAGGGCCACGGTGCCGGACGCCGGCCCCTGGACAGCGTCGAGGAAGACGTCGAGGGCCACGGCGGATCGCGGCGGCCCCTGAAGCCGAAGTAGGTCTTTTAGCCCCCACGACACCGTTCACGATCGGGACCGGCTTAGACCGGTCCCGATCTTTATCTTTAGGTCGCGGTCGCGTTGTCCGCGACCGCTCGCAGGATCGTCTTGATCTCGAACGGTGTCAGACCCGGATGCTTCCCAAGGATCCGCGCTACCAATCCGGTGATATGCGGAGCCGCGAAGCTGTTGCCCGTCGCGAGGCAGCGTGAACCTCCGGACCAGGGAACCTCGACATCGATGCCGGGGGCGCCGAACTCAACCGGCGGGACGGGGTTGTAGTCGAAGGAGAACGGATCCTTGCCGCCGTGAGCGGCGACCGAGAAGACGCTGGAATAGAGCGAGGGATAACTTGGCTTCGGCACGTTGTTGACCGCCGATACCAGCATGATGTTCCGGAAGTAGGCCTCGTCGGCGAGCTCGTGGAACAGATCGAACAGATCCCGCTTGCCCGTCGATAACGAAAGATTGACGACGTTCATGCCGTGATCGATGCACCACCGCAATCCCGCCGCGAACACGGCACCCTGTCCGGTGAGCCTCTCCCCCAGAACGCGCACGGAATACAGCTCGCAGTCCGGCGCCGCGGCCCTAACGATGCCGGCACATGCCGTTCCGTGACCGAAGAGATCCTCGTGCGGTCCTTCGGTGATCCGAACGAGGTCATCGGCATCTGGGTCGAATTCGATCGCCGCTCCCCCGGCGACCGCTCCGACCGCAGGATGGGACGCCTCGATGCCGGAGTCGATGATGGCTACTTTGACGTTGGCTCCGGTGCTCCCGCCCCACGCCCATTCCTTCGTGATCGGTTCCTGTAGCGCGATCGCTTCCACATTCATCAGCCTGTCGCTGTCGAACTGCTCCGACCACGCGGGCTTCACCGCAGGCGCCGTCTAGCCTCGAGATAATCGAGGAACTCACCCACGAGCCGGGTCGCGGCCCGTCGTTCCTCGTCGCCCATCCCAGCAAGCCGGTTCATCTGCGCGGCGAGATCGGCCAGATTGGCGTCCGGCGGGGGGGCATCTCGAGCGATCTCTCCCAGTGCCGCCGAGAGATCTCCATCCGAGATCCTCTCGAGCGCGGCGAACAGAGTCCGACCCAGATCCGTGAACACCCGCGAGTTCTCGATGGAGAGAGCGGCTTGGCGCGCGAACAGCGCCAGTAGCTCCATGTCGCTGTCGCGTTCGCTGCGACGGTCGAGCACCTCGATGACGCCGATGACCGCCCGGTCGGTCTCTAGGGGCATGGCCAGGATCGAACGAGGGACGTAGCCCGTGCTTTCGGCAACCTCGCCGGCGAACCGCCGGTCCCGAGCAACATCGTCAATCGCGATCGCTTGTCCTGACGAGACGACCCATCCCGCGATCCCTTGGCCGGCCGGAACGCGCATACCTTCGACGTCGCTCGACCCCTCACCCGACGCCACGTGGAAGACGAGCTCGTCGGTTTGCTCGTCGAGCACCGCGAGCGAGCATGCGGCGGCATCGAACAACGCCTTGGCTGCGATAGTGATCGACCGCAGGAGCTCGCGGTCGCCGGAGGGGACCAGCGCGGGGCCTAGGTCGGCAGCCAGCCGCGCGACCTCGCGGAGTGGATCCGACGATGCGGTCATCGCGCCTCCTCGGCGAGAACCTTCGGACGGTAGGTGGGGTGGGTCCTCGACAGTCTGCCGACGATGCCATCGATCAACGTGCCCGACAAGGTTGGTTCTTGATTGACGGCGGCGAGGAAGCTGTCACCCGGGACCCGGAGCAGATCGCAATCGGTGGTCGCGACGACAGTCGCGGTCCGAGGCAGATCTTCGAGGAGACCTATCTCGCCGAAGTGGTCTCCCCTTCCCATGCTGCCGAGGGGAGCCGCTTCCCGCTCGCCCTCGCCGATCGAGGACACGTCGAGCGAGCCGTCGAGCACGACGAAGAAATCATCGGCGGGCTGGCCCTCCTGAACCACGATAGTCCCCGCGGGAACCGTCTCGCGGTGGGCCTCCTCGGCCACCGCCTCGAGCGCTTGCCGAGGGGCTCCCGAGAACACCGCCAATCCATCGAGTACGTCGACGATGGGTGACAGCTCGTCGGCACGGGTTACGGCGCGTTCTTCGAATCGTCTGAGGGTAGGCGTAAGCGCGACCACCAGAACCGGGAGCGAAACGCCGACGAGTACCAAAGTGCCTCGCAGACCAATCCCGCCGACGAGGAACGGCGCAACGAGAGATCCCAGCATCACTCCTCCGATACCAAGTGAATCCAGCATGCCGAAAACCCGCGCAAGGACGTCACGGGCCAAGCCTCGTTGCAGCAAGGTCATCGAGACGACTTCGAACGAGATACTGCCCGCTCCGATGATCGCCATCGATAGATACGCCATCCAAGGTGCAGACAGGACCGCGAGGGCTGCGAGGGGTAAGGCCGAAGCGAGTATCCCGAACGTCAACATCCGACGCGGATGACGGCTCGCGGCGAGCCGTGAGGTGAGACCCGCGGCGAGGACGCCACCAGCACCGATCGCGGCGTTCAAGAAACCGACGCCTTCCGACCCGGTGCCCAACAATCGTTCGGAAACGAAGACGAGGAGAACCAGCTCGTGCCCATAGAGGAAGCTCGCGACGAAAACGAATCCGATCACTACCGATACCTGAGGTGACGACGTTACGGCGGAGACGCCTTCCCCCAACCGCCGCAGCATCGAAGACCGCTCTGATGTTTCGCCCCCACCGGAGGGTGTGCGGATGAGCACTATGCAGCCGGCCGAAAACACGAAGGTGAACGCGTTTACTACGAACGCAAGCGAAGGAGACCCGAGGATCAGCAATAAGCCCCCGATCGCGGGACCGACGATCAGCGCGGTGTGCTCGACTGTTCCCATTGTTGCGTTCGCGCCGGCGAGGGCGCGTTCTTTCACGACGGACGGAGTGAGTGCGGCGACCGCCGGACCGTACGGTGTGCCCGCGGCGGCGGTGAGGAATGCGAGCGCAATCGCGATCGCGACGGGCATGGACGCCGCAGCCGCCATTGCCAGCATGACCATCAGAGCCGCTCGGGTCAGGTCGCCGACCACCATCACGCGCCGACGGTCGTAGCGATCGGCCACAAGGCCTCCGAGGGGGCCGAGGACCACATAGGGGATCGTTCGCAAGATGGTCGCCGCGGCTACCCATCCGGCCGACTGGGTCTGGTCGAACACCAGAACGAGCAAGGCGACCCCATAGAGCCACGAGCCGGCCTCGGAAACGGCCATGCCGGTCAGCAGCAGCCGGAAATCGCGCGACGCGAGTGCCTGACGTACCGCACTCCGCTCGTTTGTGTTGGTTCCGACCATGTCAGCCCGCAGGATAGGGAACGGAGGGACGGAGCGGAAGTGAGCACGCGCGACTACCTTGTTTCCGATGAAACGCAACCTTCCGTCCGGCACCGTCACGCTGCTGTTCACCGACGTCGAGGGCTCGACGAAGCTGTTGCACGAGCTCGGGCCCGACGACTACACGAAAGCACTCGCCGAGCACCGCCGCATCCTGCGCGCTGCGTTCACCCGACACGGCGGGGTCGAGGTCGACACCCAGGGCGACGCGTTCTTCTATGCGTTCCCCGACGCGAGCGGCGCAGTGCGAGCCGCAGGCGAAGGTCGCGACTCGCTCGTGACCGGGCCCATCCGCGTCCGCATCGGCATCCATACCGGCACCCCGCATCTGACCCGTCAGGGCTACATCGGGCCTGACGTGCACAAAGGAGCCCGCATCGGCGCCGCCGGTCACGGCGGGCAGGTGCTGGTGTCCAAGGAGACCCGGGACCTGATCGACCTCGACGTCTTGGACCTCGGCGAGCACCGCCTTAAGGACTTCGCCGAGCCGGTGTGGATCTATCAGCTCGGCGCCGAGCGCTTCCCACCGCTGAAGACGATCTCCAACACGAACCTGCCGCGTCCCGCGAGCAGCTTCGTGGGCCGCGAGCAGGAGCGTGACGAAGTGATCGCGCTCTTGCGTCACGGCGCCCGGCTCGTGACGCTCTCCGGACCGGGCGGCACCGGCAAGACGCGCCTGTCGATCGAAGCTGCCGCCGAGCTCGTGGGGGAGTTCCCCAATGGTGTCTTCTGGGTCGAGCTCGCGACACTGCGCGACCCGGCGCTCGTCAGCGCGACGATCGGACAGACCATCGGTGCGAAAAACGGTCTGGCGGACCACATCGGCGAGCGCGAAATGATGCTGCTGCTCGACAACTTCGAGCAGATCGTCGACGCTGCCCCTGAACTGTCTGCGGTGCTCAAGGAGTGTCCCAACCTTCGGGTCCTCGTCACGAGCCGGGAGCTCCTGCGCATCGACGGCGAAGTCGACTACCCGGTGCCCCCGCTTGACCAACGTGACGCGGTCGAGCTGTTCTGCGCCCGCTCCGGGCTCGAGTCCGACGACGCCATCGCCGAGCTGTGCGCGCGGCTCGACAACCTTCCGCTCGCGGTCGAGCTCGCCGCGGCGCGCGCGAGTGTTCTGACCCCGCAACAGATCCTGGAGCGGCTGGCGAGCCGCCTCGATCTCTTCAAGGGTGGCCGCGACGCTGATCCCCGGCAAGCGACGTTGCGGGCGACCATCGAGTGGAGCCACGACCTCCTGTCGGATGCCGAGAAGACCTTGTTCGCGCGCCTCTCGGTATTCCGCGGTGGCTGCACCCTCGAGTCAGCCGAGGCGGTTGTCGATACCGACATCGACACGTTGCAATCACTGGTCGACAAAAGCCTCGTGCGTCACACCGAAGGTCGCCTTTGGATGCTGGAGACGATCCTCGAGTTCGCAACCGAATGCCTCGAACGGAGTGGCCAAGCCGACGGATCGCTTCGGGCCCACGCGGCCCATTTCCTTGCGCTCGCCGAAGAGGCGGAACCGCACCTTCGCGAAGGTGGTTCGAAGGCCTGGCTGCACCGACTGCAACGGGAACACGACAACGTTCGCGCAGGGCTCGATCGTTTGGCGGCGCTAGGTGAAACGCAGCCCGCTCTCGCATTAGCCGGAGCGTTCTGGCGTTTCTGGTACATGCGCGGTCACATCGCTGAGGGTAGGAGACGACTCGAGGGTCTCCTCGAGGCCGACGATGCCGACACACCCGCGCGGGCGGCGGCCCTTGACGGAGCCGCGGTCATGGCCCTTAACGCCGGTGACGTCGGATGGACCAAGCTCCGCGCCGAAGAGGCACTCGACCTCCATCGCCGGTTCGGAGACGCGTGGGGTGCTGCCTATTCATCCTTCATGTTGGCAAACGCGGTCGCCGAGGAGAAGAACTTTCGCCGGGCCCAGCAGCTTCATGCCAATAGCGTCCGATTGTTCCGGGAACTCGGCGACGAGTACTACGCGCAGGTATCGACCGACAATCTCGCGTGGGTTTGCCAGGAGCTCGGTGAGTTCGAACGCGCTCGGAGCCTCCGGGAGGAGAATCTTGAGCGCGCTCGCGCTATGGGCAACGAGACGGTCGAGGCGTTGTCGCTGATGGGATTGGGAAGTCTCGCGCTCGACCAAGATCGCAGCAACGACGCGATCATGCTGCTGACAGAGAGTCTCCAGATGTGGCGCGATGCGGGCGACCTCCTCATGCTCGGGAGAAACCTGCGGACCATGGCGGATGCTTTCGTCCGCGTTGGCGAGGCGGAGTGTGCGGCCAGGCTTCTAGCGCGCGGCGCGTTGCTGTTCGAAGAGGCGGGCGGGCAGGGGCGATGGTTCACGGATCTGGTCGAGGAGATCGCGAACTCATTGCAGGACCGCCTCGGAGATCGTGCTTTCGCGCAGGCATGGGAGCAGGGGCGGGCACTGACGATCGACGAGGCCGTGGCGCTTGCCGTTGAAACGCTGAAAACGAAAGAAGGTGCCTCCTCGGAGGCACCTTCCTATGGCGCTTGAGCTAAGCGCTACTACATTTCAGATGTCGTAGTAGAGATGGAATTCGTAAGGATGCGGACGCAGGCGCATCTCGTCGACCTCGTGCGCACGCTTGTAATCGATCCAGTGATCGATCACGTCCTGGGTAAACACGCCACCTTCCAGCAGGAAGTCGTGATCGGCCTCGAGCGCGTCGAGGGCACCTTCGAGAGAGCCCGGCACCTGCGGTACCTGCGCGAGCTGCTCGGGCGGCAACTCGTAGAGGTCCTTGTCCATCGGCTCGGCCGGCTCGGTCTTGTTCTTGATCCCGTCGAGTCCCGCCATCAGCAGCGAAGAGAAGGCGAGATACGGGTTGCACGACGGGTCGGGGCAGCGGAACTCGATGCGCTTCGACTTCGGCGACTTCGAGTACAGCGGGATGCGGACCGCGGCAGAGCGGTTCCGCTGGCTGTAGACGAGGTTCACCGGCGCTTCGTAGCCGGGCACGAGACGCTTGTAGCTGTTCGTCGTCGGAGCGCAGAGCGCGAGCAGCGCGGGCGCGTGCTCGAGTAACCCGCCGATGTACCAGCGCGCCGTGTCCGACAGCCCGGCGTAACCAAGCTCGTCGTACATCAAGGGCTCGCCGTCCTTCCACAGACTCTGGTGGACGTGCATGCCGGAGCCGTTGTCCTGGAAGATCGGTTTCGGCATGAACGTGATCGTCTTGCCGTGCCGCAGCCCGACGTTCTTGATCACGTACTTGTAGAGCATGAGCCGATCGGCGATCTCGAGCAGCGGCGCGAAGCCCATGTCGATCTCGCCCTGCCCCGCGGTCCCCACCTCGTGGTGATGGACCTCGACCGGGATGCCGAGTTCGCGCAGGACCAAGACCATCTCACTGCGGAGGTCTTGGTAGTGATCCATCGGCGGGACCGGGAAGTAACCCTCCTTGTAGCGCGGCTTGTAACCGAGGTTGTGGCCGCCCTCCTCGGCCCCCGAGTTCCACGCACCCTCGACGGCGCCGATGTAGTGGTAGCTCGAGTGCTGGTTCTGATCGAAGCGGATCGAATCGAAGATGTAGAACTCCGCCTCGGGCCCGAAGTACGCGGTGTCGGCGATCCCCGTTCCGACGAGATAGTCCTGTGCTTTCTTAGCGATGTAACGGGGATCGCGCGTGTAGTGCTCGCCGGTGACCGGGTCTTTCACGTTCGCATGGATGATCAAGGTGGGATGCTGGCGGAACGGGTCCATAACCGCGGTGTTCGCGTCCGGGACCAGGATCATGTCGGATTCCTGGATCTCCTGGAAGCCACGGATCGACGAGCCGTCGAAGCCGAAACCTTCCTCGAAACCTTCCTCGGTGAATTCCTCGAACGGCATCGAGAAGTGCTGCATCAGACCTGGAAGATCTGAGAAACGGATATCGACGAACTGCGCGCCGTTCTGTTGCCCGAGTTTCAGGACATCAGATGGGGTCGCGTCTGGCATGTACTCCTCCTTAAAGCGGCATTCTCGGCTTCTCGGCCGAACCTAGCTGGAAACATATTGAGAGGGCATTTCTCTTGAGTTTCGAGCCTGTTACGGCCCTGTTACGCAGCCGCCCTTTTTCGCGTTCTGTACGCGCTGTGCAGCCCGGGGACATAGGTGACGAAATGTTCCGGGGACATGTGAGACAGGTGTTCCGGACACATGTGTGACGTTCCGGAGACATCTGTGACAGACCCCGGAGCGTTTCAAATCCACGACACCGCCTGAGCTGAGGCTGAGCCTGACCTCGGAATCCCACTGATCCGAGGAGGTGGCTGTGGCCCTGAAGGTGGTCAACATGGCTGAATTGAGAAGAGAGATCGTCCTCGAGGCCCAAACAACAGGCGAGACGATCACCCAGATCTGTGCCCGCTACGGCATCTCGCGCCAGACCTTCTATCGCTATCGTCGCCGCTATCTGTCCCACGGAATCGACGGTCTCGAGGACCGCTCGCGGCAACCGAACCATTCACCCAACCGCATGGACCCGCAGATCGAGATCAAGATCTGCACGCTGCGCAAGGCCCACCCGCGCTGGGGCGCGCGTCGCATCCATGCCGAGCTCGAACGTGCCGGCTTCATCCCGCCGGCGGTGTCGTCGATCCACCAGGCGTTGCGACGCAACCACCTCGTTGCCGATCAGCCACCGCGGCGCAAGAAGGCCTACAAACGCTTCCAGCGGGAGATCTCCAACGACCTCTGGCAGATCGATGCGACCCAGGTTCGTCTCGTGAACCAGCGCAAGGTCTGGGTGCTCGACATGATCGACGACCACTCCCGCTATCTGCTCTCGGCCCTGGCCGCCAAGGCTCCCACCGGTGAAGCCGCATGGGACTGCTTCGAGGAGGCGTCCAATCGCTACGGTTTGCCGCGCCAAGTGTTGAGCGACAACGGGTTGTGTTTCACCGGACGTCTCCACAAGGTCGAGGTCGAGTTCGAACGCTCGCTCAAGGCCATCGGGGTCGATCTGATCAACTCCGGTCCTTATCACCCGCAGACCCTCGGCAAGCTCGAACGCTTCCACAAGACGTTGAAGCTGTGGCTCGCGGATGAAGGACCGATCGAAGACCTCGGCCATCTCCAAGAGTTACTCGATGGCTTCAAGCACCACTACAACACCGAACGACCCCATCAAGGGATTGGCAACCTCACCCCGATCGAGCGCTATCGATATGTGCAGCCAGCATCTGAAGGACCGATCTCAAGTGGCGTCGACAAGAACGGTGAGCCGATCTATCCGCCACGCTCGATCGTGCGCAAGGTCACCAGCGTGGGCAACATCGGCTATCGGAATTCCCAGATCACGATCGGCAAACGCTTCCGCGGCGCCAATGTCAGAGTCATCGACGTCGGCGGCCTGACCCACATCTACTGGGGCGAGGAGCTCGTCCGAGTCTTGGCCGTTGCTGCCGGAAGGCATCTGTACCCCATGAAGGAGGTGCCTGAGCTAACTTCTGTCTCATAACTGTCCGGAACGCGGTGTCACGCATCTCCCCGGAAAACACAGCGTTCTGTACGCGCCGTAGCTTGTCGGCACCTCGAACTCGCGCCGGTTGAATGGTCAGCTCCGAGCTCGCAACCATTCCTCGAGCCGTGCGGCCTCCTCGTCGTAGGCCTCCGATATCCCTTTGACGATCCAGCCCTCGACCTTTCCGCCGTAGAGCGGGACGTGGACCTTGACGTCCCCCACGACCGTCCGGGTCGCCTTCTCGGCGTCCCCCGCGATCACCGTCGTACCGCGTGCGCTCAGAAGATCACCGTGGACCTCGGGCTCGATCTGCCACGTCCACGTCCTTGTCGCGGCGTCCCACGTTTCCGCCTGGATCCACGCCGGGTCGGCATCGCCGAGCAGGTTCGCCGCCATCCCGGAGAGGTCTAGCTCCAGGACGCACCGCACGCGCCGCTCGACCCGGGCGTCCGGGGCGGCGTCCTGCGACAGCACCCTGCGCTCCTTGAGGGGGCCGATGGTGTCGAGGGACGCCTGGAAGGTGGGGTCGAGCAGGGCCGCCGCAACCTCGTCGGGACCGACCGGGAAGGAATGGGACACCTCAAACCGCATCCCCGCAGGATAGCGGGCCGGTTTGATGCTCTGGGAGGAATTGGGAGGTGAGCGGCCAATCCTGAGGGATGAAACTCCGTGCCGTCCTCGTGTTCGTGCTCCTCTTGGTCCTCGCAGGACCCGGGTTGCAAGCGGCCGGCGCTCCCGCGCTCGATTCGCGCGACGGCGACAACAGCCTGTACTTCGAGTGGGACCTTAAAGAACGTCGCGTCACAACCGCGACGTCCTCGCTGCGGATCTCCGATAAAAGCCGGGTTCGGATAATGACTTCACTGCGCGACCGGCCCAATCGGATCGCGATGAGGGCCACGCTAAAAAACGTCTCGGATGAGGTGATCGTCCTTGATGGACGCCTGGTTCATAAGATCTGGGCCGAGGGTGAGACCCTCATTCGAAGATTGAAGTCGCGTCTTCTCACCAAGAGACTGGAACCCGGCGAGTATGTAAGTGCTCGCTTCAGCTATTTGCTTCCTTCCGGCTGGTATTCGGCAAGGACCGATTTCGTCGCGCGTTAGAAACGCATCAGTAGCATTCCGATCGTGGAGCAGGTCCTTCTGATCTCGAATGCACGTGCGGGATCCGTTTCGGAGCGCGCGCGGGAAGTGATCGTCAAGGCATTGCAGGCCGACTTCAAGCTTGACGTCGCTCACACCAACCACCGCGATCACGCGACCGAACTAGCGCAAGACGCGGTCGACCGGGGCTTCGATGCCGTCGTCGCGTTCGGCGGCGACGGGACCGTGAACGAGACGGCCCAAGGCCTCGTTGCGACCGACGTCGCACTCGGCATCATCCCGGGAGGCACGACGAATGTGATGGCTCGCACCTTGGGAGTCCCGCGCGATCCCATTGAAGCGACCGCTTTCGTGGGCGAGCGGCTCCGCTCGCAGAGCACGCGCCGAATCGGAGTAGGGCGCGTCAACGCTCGTTACTTCCTATTCTGTGCGGGGATAGGCCTCGATGCCGAGGTCGTGAGGCGGATGGAAGCTAGCCCCCGCGCTAAACGAGCGGGGACAGAATGGCGCTACCTCCGCCATGCCCTTAACACCGCGTTTACGCGATATCGAGGCGCCGACCCAGAGATCGTCGTCGAAGTCGATGATGCGGATCCTTACCGCGCGCTTCTTTGCGTCTGCGCTAACGCGCGCCCATTCACTTATTTCAAGAACCTGCCGGTGGACGTCTGTCCGCAAGCGAGCCTCGACAAGCGCCTCGACATGTTTGCGCTCGACCGGGTCTCGACTCTCACGATCCCCCGGATCGCGTGGGGCGTTCTGATGAGCCGTGCACATGTCGGATGGAAGCACGGTCACTACCACCACGATGTGCCGGGTGCGTCGTGGCGTGCGAGTAGGCCGATGCCCGTTCAGGTCGACGGCGATTACATCGGTGAGTGGGATCGCGCGGTCGTCCGCTCGGTGCCGGACGCGCTCAGCATCCTCGCCTGAGGGGGAATAAGCGAAGCTCCAGTTCGCTTACCCTTCTGACGGTTACAACTGTCAGGAGAACCTTATGACGATGCCGACCACCGACCAGATCTCGGGCGTCCTAGGCGAGATCCAGGACCCCGAGCTCCACCGCGGTCTGAACGACCTCAACATGGTGCGCAACATCGCGATCGACGGTTCTGAGGTCAGCGTGTTGATCGCTCTGACGATCCCGGGATGTCCCCTCAAGGACTACTTCCATTCGGTCATCCCCGCCAAGCTGAAAGAGACGTTCCCCGAGATCTCCGCGGTGAAGGTCGAGCTCACTTCCATGACCGAGGAGGAGCGTCAGTCTCTGATCGGGGGTCTCCGCCAAGACGCGCCCGCACCGTTCGCGCGCAGCGACTCGCCCACCCAAGTGATCGCGATCGGCTCCGGCAAAGGTGGGGTTGGGAAGTCGACGACAACCGTGAATATCGCGGCATCGCTGTCGAAGCTCGGCCACTCGGTGGGACTTTTGGATGCAGACGTCTGGGGGTTCTCGGTCCCGCGGATGCTCGGAGTGCACGAGCGACCGACCGTGGTCGAGGACATGATCATGCCGCCGGAGGTCTTCGGCGTGAAGGTCGTCTCGATCGGACTATTCACCACGGAGGACAATCCCGTGGTCTGGCGCGGGCCGATGCTGCACAAGGCGCTGCAGCAGTTCCTCACCGACGTGCATTGGGACGAGCCCGATTACCTACTTGTGGACCTGCCGCCGGGTACGGGCGACGTCGCCATCTCCATCGCGCAGTTCCTCCCGGGGGCGGCGATGGTCGTCGTCACGACTCCGCAAATGGTCGCCGAAAAGGTCGCACAGCGCGCCGGCTTCATGGCCGAAAAGACGGGACTCAAGCTCGCCGGGGTGATCGAAAACATGAGTTATTTCCGCGGAGACGACGGCAAGTCCTATGAGATCTTCGGGTCCGGCGGCGGCGCGAGCCTTGCGAATCGACTTGGCATCCCGTTGCTGGGTCAGATCCCCATCGATCCCGAATTGCGCGAGTTCGCCGATGCCGGCGCTCCGATTGTTCTGCAGAACCCGGACAGCGAAGTCGCACAGAGGCTCGACCAGGCCGCGAAGGAGCTGGTGAACATCCTTCCGCCCAAGCCCAAGCCCTCCAAGCGCATCAATCTGCCGTTGGTCGGCGGCGTGATCGGCGGACATCAGCACGAACACCAGCACACGCATTCGCATTCGCACTAGTGCGGATCTATACGAAGAAGGGCGACGACGGCACGACCGGCTTGTTGTACGGGGGCCGCGTCTCCAAAGACGACATCCGCACCGAGGTCTACGGCACGCTCGACGAAACCGTCTCCGCCCTGGGGATAGCGCGCGCTGCGGGGTTACCGCCCGAGATCTCCGACGTCGTCATCCGCGTGCAGCGGGAGCTTTTCGTCGTGGGGGCCCAACTCGCGACCGCAGACGAGAACCAGGCGAAACTAGAACCGGGCGTATCGCGGGTGACCCCCGAGATGACCGCGCGGGCGGAGGGGGACATCGACTTGTTGCTCGAGAAGAATCCCTTGCCCCAAGAGTTCATCCTTCCCGGCGAGACACAGGCTTCGGCGGGACTCGATCTCGCACGCTCCATCATCCGGCGAGCCGAGCGGCAAGCCGTCTCGATGCAACGTGTCGGGCAGCTGAGCGATGACGAGGTTCTTCGTTATCTCAATCGCCTAAGCGACCTTTTTTTCGTGTTGGCTCGTTACATCGAGGGAACCGAGGGCGTCCGCGCGAAGCCGTCCCGAGAGCGATGAGCCGACCTTTCAAGTTCTGTCCGGCCGACGGCATCGAACTCGGCGAACCGGGCAACGACGCCGGCGCGAAGTGCCCGGAATGTGGGCGCGCCTGGTATCACAACTCGGCCCCCACGGCCGGGATCGTGTTGGTCGAAGAGAACCGCGCGCTCGTCACACAGCGCGCGCGCGACCCCGAAAAGGGCCGCTTCGACATCCCCGGCGGTTTCCTCGAGGAGGACGAGGATCCGGTTAGCGGCGTTAAGCGCGAGGTCAAAGAGGAACTAGGACTTGACGTCGACGTGGCGATATCCGATGTGGTGCAGATGGTTCCGCATCCCTACGGCGACGACGGCGACTGGGTACTGGCCATCGGTTTCATCGGTAAGCATCCGGGCGGGGATCCGAAGACGGGCGACGATGTCGCCGATTACCGCTGGGTCGCGCTCGACGATCTCGATGACATCGACTTTGCCTGGGACCACGACCGCGAACTCGTGCGAAAGGCTCTCAGCAACTAACAACACACGGATACGCTTGCTGGCATGGCTGAGTGGCCGTTCTCCGACCACCACGACGAACTGCGAAGGACGATCCGCGCGTTCGTGGAGGCGGAACTCGCTCCCCATGCGCAGGAGTGGGAGGAGGGGTTCCCGGACGACGTCTTCTCTCGCATGGGCGAGTTGGGATTCCTCGGCCTCTCCTACCCCGAGGAATATGGCGGGAGCGGGGGCGATTACCTCTGCAACATCGTGCTCGCCGAGGAGATGACGGGCTGTGGCGTCGGCGGTCTCGGCATGGCCGTCGCGGTCCAGACCGACATGGCCGTCCCGCCCGTCTACAAGTTCGGAACCGAGGACCAGAAAGAGCGCTACCTCGTCCCCGCCATCAAGGGCGAAAAGATCTTCTGCCTGGGGATCACCGAGCCGGACGCCGGTTCGGATGTCCAGAACATCACTACGACCGCCAAGAAGGTCGAAGGCGGCTGGGAGATCTCCGGTCGCAAGATCTTCATCACGAACGGTCGCCGAGCGCACGCGATGACCCTCGTCGCCAAGACCGACCGTGCCGCAGGACATCAAGGCGTCTCCTTATTCGTGATCGACACCGATACACACGGCTACAAGGTCGAACGGACGCTCGACAAGGTCGGGATGCGTGCCTCGGACACGGCCGAGATCTCGTTCACGGACATGTTCGTCCCCGACGACGCTCTCTTGGGCAACGAAGGCGATGGCTTCTACAACATCTCATGGGAGCTGCAAGGCGAAAGGCTGATCGGTGCCGCGGGATCGATCGAGGGTGCGCGTCGCACGTTCGAAGCCGCGCTCGCCTACGCGAAGGAGCGGACGACGTTCGGGAAACCGATCGGCAAACACCAGGCCGTCCGCCACGCGCTCGCCGATATGGCCACGGAGATCGAGGCCGCTCGCCAGCTCGTCTACACCGCGGCCGTGAAGGTGAACCGGGGCGAGTACCCCGTGCGCGAGATCTCGATGGCGAAGCTCATTACCGGCGAGGTCGCGTGGAAGACCGTCGACAAAGCGATGCAGATCTTCGGAGGCCTTGGGTACTCCATGGACTTCCCCCTCCAACGCGCGTGGCGCGACGCGCGCTTGATCCGTATCGGGGGCGGCACCGACGAAGTGATGCGCGAGGTCATCGGCAAGATGGAAGGGCTCTAATGGTGTCTCTGCGATTCCAGACCGAGTCCCGGCCCGTTTCCGACGACATCTTCTCGACCGAACACGAGGAACTGCGGGCGGCGGTACGCGCGTTCGTGTCCAAGGAGTTGCTGCCGAACGCGCAGACGTGGGAGAAGGACGAAGCTTTTCCGAAAGAGGTTTTCAAGCGCGTCGGTGAACTCGGCTTCTTTGGACTCAAGTACGAGGAGGCTTACGGAGGCTCGGGACCCGACTACATCGCCGACGCCGTAGTGACCGAGGAGTTCGCGCGCTGTGGCTCGGCGGGTGTGTCGTCATCGTTCGGAGGCCACAAGGACCTCGCGATGCTGTACGTCTCCAACTTCGGGACGCCCGAACAGAAACAGCGGTGGCTTACGCCGTCCATCGCGGGCGACATCGTCGGTTGCCTCGCCGTCACGGAGCCGGACGCAGGCTCGGACGTCGCCGCGATCCGTACAAGCGCTCGGCGTGACGGAGCGGACTGGGTGATCAACGGAGCCAAGACCTACATCACGAACGGGTCGTGGGCCGATTACGTAGTCGTCGCGGCCAAGACGGATCCCGATGCGGGTCACTCCGGGATCACGCTCTTCGTGGTCGAGCGGGACATGGACGGTTTCGAGGCCCGGCGGATGCGGATGCTCGGGTGGCGTGCCGGACAGACCGGGGAGCTCTCGTTCGACGACGTCCGTGTGCCGGATTCCCATCGCCTCGGGGATGAGGGCAGCGGGTTCTACGCCATCATGCAGAACTTCGCGTGGGAGCGACTGGTCATGGCGCTCGGCCAGGTCACCGGCGCGCAACTCACCTACGAGCTGGCGAAGTCGTATGCCCTCGATCGCAACGCTTTCGGTCGGCCGGTCGGCAAGTTCCAGGTATGGCGCCACCGCTTCGCCGACATGGCCACGCGCATCGAAGCGGGCCGCGCGCTCACGTATATCGCGTTGCGGAAGTACATCGCGGGCGAGAACCCGATCCGTGAGGTGGCGATGGCCAAGCTCTACACCAGCGAACTCGCCTTCCACATCGCCGACGAATGCGTCCAGGTCCACGGCGGCTACGGCTACATGATGGAGTTCCCCGCGCAGCGGGCATGGCGCGACTCTCGACTGGGCCCCATCGGCGGAGGTACGTCCGAGATCATGAAAGAGATCATCGGCAAGACCTACGGCCTGTAGTAGCTGCTAGTCGGCGGAGGTGACGCGGATGATGGCGGCGAGTTCACGACCTAGTGACGTGGCACCTTCGTCGGTCGTGACCGTCATGGGCCCCTCTCGGGGGGCGACGTCTTTGACCTCGACCTCGACACCGGGACGCAATCCGATCTGATCGAGGTAAGGCAGTACGTCTTCTTTCACTTCCGAGATCTGCGCGACTAATCCGCGCTCGCCGGCATCGAGATCGCTCAAACGTTTGAGGGTTCGCAGATCGACGGGACAAATCGGATGGCCGTGCGGGCAGTAATCCGGGTAGTCGAGGGCCTTCGCCATCGCTTCTTCGACGCGGTCGGAGATCGCGTGCTCAATCTTGTGGGCTTCACCATGAACCTCGAACCAGGACATGGCGAGTTTCTCGACGAGCATGCACTCCACGAGCCGGTGCTTGCGAAGCATGGTGTGAGCGAGGCGTCGGCCCTCCGGGGTGAGGTTGATCGCGCCGCCTTGCTCCTTCGTTAGGTAGCCCTCGGAGGCGAGGCGCTTCAGCATCTCGGACGCGGAGGGAAGGGAAACGTCGAGGATCCTCGCGATCACCGTCGCGGTGATGCGATCGCCGTCTTCCTCCAGGCGCTTGATCTCCTCGAGATAGTCCTCGACGCCTCTCACTTAGACCAGCCTAACGGGGCGGATCAGCGCTCTGACCAGCACTTTTGCTGCCGGGGCCGCCCGCGAACCTTGTGCTACGGTCGGTTCTCGTGTTCGCGGGGCGCGGCTCTATCAGCGGCCGTATAGCGGCCGTCGCTGCCCTCCTCGTCGTTTCGGTGGTCCCCCTGTTGGGGTCCGCGTCGGGCGAGGAGTCGGCTGGCGACCTCAAGGCCCGGATGGCTCAAGTCCAGGCTCAACTCGACGCGTCCACCGCCCAGATCGAACGACTCGAAGATCGGCTCGAGCACGCGGACCATGAACTCGCCGAGATCGAGGACCGTATCGAACTCCTTCAAAAGCGAGACAAGAAACTCGTCGCTGAAGTCGTTGAGCGCGCCAACGCGCTTTACCGCAGCGGTGGCGCACCGGTGCTGGAGGTGTTGTTCGGTTCGCAGTCGATCGCCGAGCTGTCAGCCGTCGCGGAAGCCCTGTCACAGGCGAGCACCGTCGACACGACCGTGTTCATCAAGCTCGCGCGGTCGCGTGCCGAGATGCAGCAACTCCGGACCCAAGCGCTCGAAGGACGGAAAGAGCTCGCCCGCTCCACCGAGGAGCTACGCGCTGAGCATCGGAAACAACAAGCATTGTTCGATTCCATCGCCGCCGACTACGAGCGCCTGCGCGATCAGATCGCGCCGGCGGCTCCCTCGGCGGCTCGCATCCGCGCGACCGGCGGGATGTTCTGTCCCGTCGGAGGACCAACATCCTTCGTCGATAGCTGGGGTGCCCCGCGGTCGGGTCATACCCACCAGGGCGTGGACATGATGGGCTCGTACGGGACGCCGCTCGTGGCGATCGTCTCGGGAGCGATCACTTATGCCGCGTACGACGGCTCGGGCGGCAACATGATTTTCTTGTCGGGCGACGACGGCAACGCGTACTGGTACATGCACAACCAGCAAAACCTCGTGAGTGGAGGCCATGTCGCGGCCGGCCAGCAGATCGCGACCCTCGGCGATACCGGTAACGCGGTAGGAACCCCGCACCTGCACTTCGAGTATCACCCCGGCGGCGGCGCCGCGGTCAATCCCACGCCGCTCGTCGCGAGCCTCTGCTAACACTCCGCTAGCCGTTGGATCCCCTGGTCATCACCGTCGCCGGTGTCGGCGCGGAACTGTCGCGCAGCGAGCAGCCGCATCTCCCTCTCACGGCGGACGAGATCGCATCCGATGCGGCGGAGTGCCGGACGGCGGGGGCGTCGATCTATCACCTTCACGTGCGCGATTCCGAAGGGCGGCCGACGATGGCCATAGATGCCTACCGGGCCGCGCACGACGCGATCCGCGCGGCGACCGACCTCGTGGTGCAGTTCTCGAGCGGAGGCGCGGTGAGCGACAGCCCGGAGGAGCGTGTCGGTCCCCTCGAGCTGCGTCCGGAGATGGCGAGTCTCACGACCGGCACGGTGAACTTCGGCGACGAGGTCTTCTTCAACCCACTGCCCCTCGTGCGCCGTTTCTATGAACGCATGCGAGAGCTCGGCATCCTTCCCGAGTTCGAGATCTTCGAACCCGGCATGATCGCCACCGCCGAGCAGGTCTATGCCGATCTCGGCGACGGACATCACCAACACTTCGACTTCGTCCTCGGTGTCCCCGGAGCTATGCCGGCATGGCCCGATTCCATCGCGTTCCTCCGTTCCCATCTCCCAACGGGCGTGACCTGGAGTGCGACCGGCATCGGCCGCGCGCATCTGGAGGTGACCAAGGCCGCGATCCGGGCGGGAGGTCACGTGCGTACGGGATTCGAGGACGTTCGTTACTTCGAACCTGGGATTCTCGCGTCCTCCAACGCTCAACTCGTCGACCGCGTCGTGGCGATGGCCGAAGCAGAAAGCCGCCAGATCGCGTCACCCGAGCAAACCCGGGCGATCCTGGGGTTGAAGGCGGTACCCTGATCGTATGAGCGACAAGCGCCGCCTCGTCGACCGCGTTACCGACCCCGCGTATACGGAGGGATTGACCGACCGTGCCGAAGACGAGCTGCGGGCGATGCGCGACGAGTGCAAAGACGGTGAGAACGATGTCTCTTTCGAGCGGCGGCTATGTCAGGCTCGCATCGATATCCTGAGCGCGGAGCTTGCCCGCAGGGAGGGCAAGGGCGGGGACGGTGACCTTCTCCAACGCCTTCCCGAGATCCTGGCAACAGAGAACGTCGAACGAGATCAGCTACTGCCCGAACGCGCGCCAGATCTTTCGATCCCGCGCACCGCCGACATCCCGAGGCGCCGCGTGGAGGAGATCGTGGGTGAGCGCACGCTTGCCCAACTGCCGCACGTACCCGACGAAGAAGTCCGAGGCATCATCGAATCCCTGCGCGTGTACGAAGCCGAGCTCTCATCCCGACGCAAGGCTCTACAGGACGTCCTGGATCACATCCAGCGCGAGTTGATGCGTCGCTTCAAGAGCGGCGAAGCCGACCCCACAGCCGCTCTGGGCTAGTTCGAGCCCCCGCGGCGGCCGCGATCTCTGTGGTGGCCGCCACTCCCGTGGTGCCCGCCACCCCCGTAGTGCCCGCCACCCCCGTAGTGCCCGCCACCCCCGTAGTGCCCGCCACTCCCGTAGTG
>JALZEA010000049.1 GCA_030862265.1 Actinomycetota bacterium
CAGGCGCGAGGTACTTGCGTGGGTCCTTCGTGTGCACGAACCCGGCGAGGGTTACGAGTCCCGCGATCCGGTCCGGATAGCGCGCCGCGAGGTCGAGGGCTAAAGCGGCACCGAAGCTAAGCGCCACGACGAAGACCTCTTCTTTCTCGGCGGCGAAGCGATGGAACTCGTCCTCCGTCGCTTCGACCCAGTCCTCGAGGCGCTTGGTGTTGAGGTCCTGCCAGGTGGTGCCGTGGCCCGGAAGGAGCGGCGCACTGACCGCGATGCCGCGCGCGGCCAGGTATTCGCCGACCGGGCGCATACTGTGCGGGCTGCCGGTGAAACCGTGTACCAGCAAGGCTCCGACCGGGCCCTGACCGAGTTCGAAAGCCTCGGCCCCTTCGATGATCTTGACGGTGGCTGTCACTTGGCTCCTCTACGTAACGACGCGCTCCGCCCTGCGTCGGAGCAGGTAGGGGTGCAGATTGGTGCTTCGAGGTGACATTCTCTAACATCGTGCGGGGGGAATGAGAGGGGCTTGCTCGCGTGGCTTACTGGTTCATCAAAGCGATAGTTAAGCCCTTGATGCTGGGGCTCTATCGCATCCGGGTCGAGGGCTTGGAGAACGTGCCGAAGAAAGGCGCGGCGATCATCGCGGCCAATCACGTCAGCTTCCTCGATTCGTTCTTCATCCCGCTCGTCATCAAGCGCCGGAAGATGACCTATCTCGCCAAGGCCGACTACTTCAAGAGCTGGAAGACCTCGTGGTTCTTCAACTCTGTCGGACAGATCAGCTGCGAGCGAGAGGGCGGATCCAAATCGCAACAGAGTCTCGAGATCGCGCTCGACGTTCTTAAGGGCAAGAGTCTCCTCGGCATCTACCCGGAGGGGACGCGCTCGCCGACCGGTGATCTCTATCGCGGCCGCACCGGAGTCGCGCGCCTCGCGCTGACTTCGGGAGCGCCCGTCGTCCCCGTCGGCTTGATCGGGACCGACAAGGTCATGCCGAAGGCGGCGAAGATCCCCAAACTGCTGGGCCGTGTCGAAGTAACGGTGCGCTTCGGGAAGCCTCTCGATTTCTCTCGCTACGCGGGGCAGGAGACCGATCGCTTCGTCCTGCGCTCGGTGACCGACGAGATCATGTTCGAGATCATGCAGCTGTCGGGTCAGCAGTACCACGACGAGTACGCGTCGCGCACCGCAACGGAACCGTTACCCGAGTCTGCTCGCATCGTCGACGACATCGATCTCTCCGAGGAGATCATCGCCTCGTAGGTATCTCGAGTGCGCAATCGAACACCTATTACGTGTTCATCTGCGCACTCGGTGTCAGGTTCGGGTCCAGCCCATCGCTCTGATCACGGCTTTCTTCCACCCCTCGTAGGCGGCGTCGGCCTCGTCGCGCGCTGCGCGCGGCTCGAATTCCGCCGCGGCCCTCCAGCTGATGTCATCGGTCGAGTTCCACACGCCTGTGGCAAGGCCCGCGAGGTACGCAGAGCCGAGCGCGGTCGTCTCGAGGTTCGCCGGGCGCCTCACGACGACTCCGAGTTGGTCGGCTTGGATTTGACATAAGAGATTCATCACGCTGGCTCCGCCGTCCACGCGCAATTCGCCGAGCGTTACGCCCGCCTGGACCCCCATGGCCTCCACGACATCGCGCGTCTGGAACGCCATCGCCTCGACCGCGGCACGCGCAAGGTGGGCCTTGGTGGTCCCTTGCGTGATGCCAAGGAGGGCACCGCGCGCGTACGGATCCCAGTGCGGCGCGCCGAGACCGACGAAGGCCGGCACGAGGTACGTGCCGCCGCTATCCGCGACCGTCTCGGCAAGCGGGCCCGTCTCCGAGGCGGCCGAGATGACCCCCAGACCGTCGCGCAACCACTGGATCGCGGCGCCCGTGATGAAGATCGATCCTTCAAGGGCGTAACGCACGCCGTCGCCGATATCCCACGCCGCCGACGTGAGCAGCGTGTTCGAGCGCGTTATCTCCTCGCCTGTGTTCAGCAAGACGAAGGAGCCCGTGCCGTAGGTGTTCTTCGCCATGCCGGGCGAGTAACACGCCTGGCCGAAGAGGGCCGCTTGTTGGTCGCCCGCGACCCCGGCGATCGGGATCGAGCGACCGACGAGAGACGCGTCCGCCTCGCCGAACGCGCCGCTCGAGGGACGGATCTCAGGGAGGAGAGCGCGCGGGATATCCAGGTTCTTGAGGATCCACTCGTCCCATCCACGCTCTTCTAGCGAGTAGAGCATCGTCCGGGATGCGTTCGACGGTTCGGTCGCGTGCATCTCACCGCCGGTGAGGTTCCAGATCAACCACGAATCGATCGTGCCGAAGGCGAGCTCGCCTTTTTCGGCGCGGGCTCGCAAACCATCGATGTTCTCCAGGTACCAGATCAGTTTCGTTGCCGAGAAGTAGGCATCGAGTACCAAACCCGTACGCGTTTTGAGCTCGTTCTCCAGGCCTTCTGCCTTGAGGCGCTCGCATATAGCTGTCGACCTGCGGCATTGCCAGACGATCGCGGGAGCGACGGGGCGGCCGGTAGCGCGTTCCCACACACACGTCGTCTCGCGTTGGTTCGTGATGCCGATCGCCGCGACATCTGAGCCGTCGGCGCGTGCTTCGACAAGAGCGAGTTTCATCACTTCCGAAGTGACGGTCCAGATCTCGTCCGCGTCGTGTTCGACCCATCCGGGCTGCGGATAGTGCTGGGAGAACTCCGAGTAAGAGCGGCCCTTCACCTCGGAGGCGCCGTCCACGACGAGAACAGTGATACCGGTGGTACCCGCGTCGATCGCCATGACGAGATCGGCCATGGCGGCGAACGCTACTTCTTGATGATGATCGTCGCCTTCACCCAGCCGAGTCCGGTGATGCCGATCGAAGCCGCGGCGGCTTGACTCAGATCGAGGATGCGTCCCTCGACGTAAGGCCCACGATCGTTCACGAGCACGACGACGCCTTTGCCCTGGTGCTGCACGTGCAGCCAACTCCCTAAAGGGAGTTCCTTGGACGCCGCGGTGTACAGACTCGAGTCGAAGATGTCGCCGTTCGCGGTGTGATTGCCTTCGAAGCCGGGGCCGTACCACGACGCGATCCCTTCGAAGCTGACGCCGGTCGAAACGAAGTCGTCGGGGATATCGGGAGCCGGGCCCGACGGCTCGAGGAGCTTGAGCAGTTCGTCGCCAACGGAGATCCCTTGCGCGGCGGCGGTCACCGTCGCGGCCGCGCGCGCCTGTGCTTCGAGGGTCGCGATCTCGTCGTTTAGTTCGGCGAGCAGTTCGCGCCGGGAAACGATCGTCGAGTCGATCTCGGTCTTTACGCCTTGGGCCTGAGCTTGTGCCGCAAGCAAGGATTGCTTGTGTTCGTCGACGCGGTCCTGCGCGGCCGCGACGGCATCACGAGCCTCTATCAGCTGGGCGAGAGCTTCACCGTCGGCGGCACCGACCTGCATGGTCGTCTCCGCGAGCGACACGAGTTCGCCCAGCGACCGCGCCGACAGCAACAGCGCGAGTCGTGTCGTGCTACCGGATTTATAGGCCTCGATCGCGCGCTCGATGTATCTCTCCCGCGCGTCGTCGACTGCTGCGTTGGCCTCGTGGATCTCGAGTTCCAGACTCCCGATCTCGACCGTGGTGTTCTCGATCCGCTCGCTGAGACGCTTCGACTTGACGACCAAACCGGCCCGCTTGTGCTCGAGAGCCGAGACCTCATCCCCTAGTGCTTGGGCTCGGCGTCGCAGCTCCGAGATGTCGGCGGCGGTCGCAGCCCGCGGCAAGGTCGACGCCGCCATCGCCACGAGCACCGCGGCCGTCAGGACGCGCGCGTAGACCCTTCGCCCTCTCATCTCCTTGTTTTCGGCCATCAGGATGGCCGGATTGAGCCAGACGTCGCTTCGGTAGGAATATGTCCCCTATGGCACGCATCGGGATCCTGACGGGAGGAGGCGATTGCCCCGGATTGAACGCCGTGATCCGGGCGGTCGTACGCAAGGGGGTCAATCAGTACGGGCACGCGATCGTCGGCTATCGGGACGGGTGGAGGGGGGTGCTCGAGAACCGGGTGACCCACCTCACGCCGGAGAACACCTCCGGCATCCTCCATCGGGGCGGGACGATCCTCGGTTCGTCACGGACCAACCCATTCAAGGAGGAACAAGGCGTCGAGCGCGTCAAAGAGTCGCTGTCCTCCGAAAGGATCGATGGGTTGATCGCCGTTGGGGGCGAAGACACCCTCGGCGTCGCCGACAAGCTCACCTCCGAGGGCATAAACGTCGTCGGTGTCCCGAAGACGATCGATAACGATCTCAACGCGACCGACTTCACGTTCGGCTTCAACACCGCGGTCCAGATCTGCACGGACGCGATCGACCGGTTGCACACCACTGCGGAATCGCACAACCGGGTCATCGTGCTCGAGGTGATGGGCCGCCACGCGGGCTGGATCGCGACCTATTCCGGTATCGCCGGTGGTGCCGACGCGATCCTCGTGCCCGAGCGCCCCTTCAATATCGAAGACGTCTGCGAACACATCAAGCACCGTCACAAGCGTGGGCATACGTTCTCGATCGTCGTCGTGGCCGAAGGCGCGATGCCGGAGGATGGCGGCGAGCACGTTCAGACCGGGAAAACCGATGCTTTCGGACACGTACGTCTCGGTGGCATCGGTGTCTACCTCGAGAAAGAGATCGAGGAGCGCACCGGTTACGAGACGCGCGTCACGATCCTCGGACACATCCAGCGTGGCGGCACGCCGACCGCGTTCGATCGGGTCCTCGCGACGCGCTTCGGCATCGCCGCGATCGACGCGGTGACCGAAGGTGACTACGGCAAGATGGTGGCATTGCAAGGCACCGATATCGTGCGGGTCCCGATCGGTGACGGTGTCGGGACGTTGAAAACCGTCGATCCGACCCTGTTCGAGACCGCGGAGGTGTTCTTCGGATGATCGATCTTCGAAGCGACACGGTCACGCGGCCGACGCCCGAGATGCGTAAGGCGATGGCGGAGGCCGAGGTCGGCGATGATGTCTTCGGCGACGATCCGACCGTCAATTCCCTCCAGGAGTACGCCGCCGATCTGCTTGGGAAAGAGGCCGGGCTGTTCGTCCCGACCGGCTCGATGGGTAACCAGGTTTCCCTCGGCTCACTCACGCGACCAGGCGACGAGGTCATATGCGAAGCAGGCGCACACTTCCTTCATTACGAAGGCGGCTCCGTCGCCGCGCATCTCGGCCTCGTAGCCCGGCCGGTATCCGGAGTTCACGGCCTTATTACGGCGAAACAGATCGCGCCGCTGCTTCGATCGGGCAGTGATCACAATCCCCGCACTGCGGTGGTCGCGTTCGAGAACACGCACAACTCGGCCGGGGGCCGCGTCTTCCCGATCGATGCTGCGCGCGCATTATCGGAGGTGGCTCACCAAGCGGGCGCGTCGGTGCATCTCGACGGCGCCCGCCTCTTCAACGCTCAAGCCGCCACCGGCACCCCCGCCCGCGATTGGGCCGCGTGCGCCGACACCGTCAGTTTCTGTTTCTCGAAGGGACTCGGTGCGCCGATCGGTTCGATGGTCGTGTCGACCGAGGACGTGATCGCGGAAGCACGGAGGCTCCGTAAGCGACTCGGGGGCGGGATGCGACAAGTGGGCGTTATCGCGGCCGCCGCCCGCGTGGCTCTCGAGACGGGCCCGGACCGGCTCGCCGAGGATCACGCGAACGCGAAGCGTCTGGCCGAAGGGCTGGCAGAGCTGCACCCGGAAGCGGTCGACGTCGCGGCGGTGGAAACGAACATGGTCTATCTGCGCCTCAAGCCGTTCGACAAACAGGGGCCCGAGGTTGGGCGGGCGCTGTTGAGTGAGGGAGTGCTGACGCTGGGTGACGTCTCGACCGATGTCATACGCCTGGTAACGCATCGCGATGTATCGCGCGAAGACATCGAGGTGGCCCTGAAGGCGCTTGCCTCGGTTCTTGCTGCTTGACCTGCGTTTCTCACTTTCGCGCGAGGGAATCACATCTGTATGAGGATCATTTTCTCCCTCGAGCTCCCGCGCGACACGGTGAGCGTTCCTGCGGTGCGGCGCGTCTGTCGTTGCGCGCTCGAGGATCTGGGGGTCGCGCCAGAGTGCGTCCACGACGTACAGCTCGCGTTGACCGAGGCGTGCACGAATGTCCTTCAGCACGCGAACGGCAGCGGAGGCGACTACGAGGTGGCGATCGAGGTCAACGATCAGGAATGCATCATCCGGGTCCTCGATTCGGGCGGTGGCTTCACGCACGAGGAGTTCGGGCGTGAGATCGCCCACTCCACCTCGGAAGGCGGACGTGGCATCCACCTCATGCGCAACCTCGTCGATTCGATGACGTTCGAGTCCCGCCCTCCGCGGGGAACGATCGTCCACCTTCACAAGACGCTCGCGACCACAAACGGCTCGATCCTGCAGCGGCTGGCGGAGGCATCGTCGCCTAACTAACGCCGTATCATCGCGATTCAGCACGGGAGCCCTTTAGGGCTGAGAGGGCGCGATGCGCGCCGACCGTTGAACCTGATCGGGTTAGGACCCGCGAAGGGAGGCAAACATCACCGACGTCATCGTGGTCGGTGGGGGCACCATCGGACTAGCAGTGGCGTGGCGCTGCGCGCAGCGAGGACTAACAACGAGCTTGTTCGATCCTGAGCCTCGTTCGGGCGCTTCGATCGTCGCGCCGGGGATGCTCGCGCCCGTCACCGAGGTCCATTACGGGGAGGAAGAACTTCTCCGCCTCAACGTGTTGTCCGCCGAGCATTACCCGGCGTTCGTTGCCGAACTCGAGGAGGTATCGGGCATCTCGTGCGGTTACGAGCAGCAGGGCACGTTATTCGTGGCGCGGGATGCCGACGACCTTGCCGAGATCACCGATGTGTTCGCGTTCCAGAAGGAGCTTGGCCTTCGCGTCGAGCGGTTGACCGCAAACGAGTGTCGCAAGCTCGAACCGGGGTTGTCACCGCGCGTCAGAGGAGGCGCCTTCGCACCGGCCGACCATCGTGTCGATCCCGTCGCTCTGACGAACGCGCTGTTGGTCGCATGCGAGCGCGCGGGTGTCAAGCTGATCGACGAGCGCGTGGGACGCATCGAACCTAAAGGGATTGTGACCGAGACCGCGTCGCATGGGGCAGATGTCGTTGTCCTGGCCGCCGGCGCCCATAGCGCTGAGATCGCAGTGCCGGCCGGGGTCGACGTTCCAGTGCGACCGGTCAAAGGGCAAGTGGTGGCTTTGAGCGGACCGGCCCCACCGACACACGCGAACGTACGCGGTCTGGACGCCTACATCGTCCCGAGAGGCGACGGGCGAGTGGCGGTCGGAGCCACCATGGAGGAGCGCGGTTTCGACAGCAACATCACCGCGGCGGCGGTGATGGAGCTGCTGCGCGCGGCCTACGAGCTGATCCCCGAGGTCGCCGAATTTCGCTTCGACGGTGCGCAGGTCGGATTCCGACCGGGCACCCCGGACAACGGGCCCCTAATCGGACGTAGTGCCGTGCCCGGCCTTTTGATCGCGACGGGGCACTTCCGCAACGGCGTGCTGCTGACGCCCGTTACCGCCGATGCCATCGCGTCGATGGCGGCCGGCGAGGAACCATCGGGTCTGGACGCCTTCTCGCCGAGGAGGTTCGAGCGATCGTGAACGCGGTCATCAACGGCCAGCCCACCGACTTACCTGGTGCCGTGACGGTCGCGGAACTCGTTGTCGAAGCGGGTCACGACCCGAGAGGTTTCGGCATCGCGGTTGCATTGAATGGGTCGGTACTCCCGCGCCGCGACTGGGGCTCTACTCCGGTCACCGACGGTGACAAGCTCGAGATCCTCGTCGCGAGCCAGGGCGGGTGATGGTGGCCCACTGATGGAAGATCCGTTCGTACTTGCCGGCGAGGAGTTCTCTTCGCGCCTCATCCTGGGGACGGGGGGCGCGCGCAGCCTGGACGCATTGGAGGCCGCGCTCATCGCCTCTGGCACCGAGATCGCGACGGTCGCTCTGCGGCGCGTCGACCCGAACGCCAAAGGGTCGATCGTGGATGTCTTGCAACGGGTCGGCGTGAGGGTGCTGCCCAACACCGCAGGGTGCTACACGGCGCGCGACGCGGTCACGACCGCGCGGTTGGCGCGCGACGCGTTCGAGACTGACTGGGTGAAGCTTGAGGTGATCGGAGACGACCGCACATTGCTCCCCGATCCGGTTGGCCTCCTTGAGGCGACCGACGAACTCATCGCCGACGGCTTCAAGGTGTTCCCCTACACGAACGACGATCCGGTGCTCGCGCGCCGGCTCGAGGAGGCCGGCTGCGTCGCCGTCATGCCACTCGGCTCGCCGATCGGCTCGGGGATGGGTATCCGAAACCCCTACAACGTGGCGATCGTCGTCGCCAACGCGGGCGTGCCGGTCATCCTCGATGCGGGCGTAGGAACCGCGTCGGATGCGGCCCTCGCGATGGAACTTGGATGTGAGGGCCTCTTGCTGGCGAGCTCGGTCACGCGCGCGCGCGAGCCGGCCGCGATGGCGGAAGCGATGCGCAAAGCCGTCGAAGCCGGTCGTCTCGCACGGCGCGCAGGACGGATACCGAAGCGTCTGTATGCCGAGGCCTCGACTCCCGACGAAGGTCTGCCCGAGTTCTAGTCTCCCGACGGCGCGTTCCCGAGAAGGTATGGATGGGTAGGTATCGAAACGAGGAACCGCGTGCCGAAAGGAGGCCGTCGTGCCACAGAAGGCATGGAGCAACAAGCGGGAACGACAGTACGAGCACATCAAGGAAGGCGCCAAGGAGAAGGGGAGGCCGACGAGGACCGCCAAGCGGATCGCGGCCGCGACCGTGAACAAAGAAAGGGCCCGGAAGGGCGAGGCCAAGACGAACAGTCGTTCTTCGACTCGCGACATCTCGTCGGGTCGCCGCGGTGGCTTGCGGTCGGGTACGAAGCGGCCGAAGGGCCGGACGAAGGAACAGCTCTACAACGAGGCGAAGCGCCGCGGGATCGAAGGTCGTTCCACCATGACGAAGGCCCAGCTCCAGCACGCGCTCGCCGGCAAGAGCAAGTAACGCATTGCTCTATCTCGGGACTTCGGGCTGGAACTACAAGCACTGGCGCCAGACCTTCTATCCGCAAGGTCTGGCACAGAAAGTATGGCTCGAGTTCTACGCGGAGCGTTTCCAGACCGTCGAACTAAACAACTCGTTCTACCGGCTTCCCTCGCCCGAACAGTTCGCGTCGTGGCGCGAACGCTCGCCGGACGACTTCATCTTCACCGTGAAGATGAGTCGGTTCCTGACGCATATCAAGCGCCTTCGTGAGTCGGAGGAGCCGATGGAGCGCTTCCTTACTGCGATCGAACCCTTGAAGGAGAAGCTCGGTCCCATCCTCGTCCAGCTTCCCCCGAACCTTCAGGCGGACCTCGACAACCTCGGGGAGGTCCTCGGCCGGTTCCCCGATCACGTGCGCGTCACCGTCGAGTTCCGCCACGATTCGTGGTTCACCGAGGAATGTCGCGCGCTCCTTGAGAAGTTCGGCGCGGCGTGGTGTCTTGCCGATCGGATGTCGAAACCGATCACGCCGGTCTGGAAGTCGACGGAATGGGCGATCCTCCGCTTCCACGAGGGCCGCGGTTCGCCTCATCCTTGTTACGGGCGCAGCGCGCTGCAGGCGTGGGTGGATCGCCTCGCCGAGGGATGGGGGACCGACGCCGAGATCTGGGTGTACTTCAACAACGATCCCCGCGCATGTGCGCTCCGCGACGCGCGCACGTTCGCTCGCATGGCAGCCGCGACGGGTTTCGATGTCACGCGCGTACCGGGCCCCCGCGAGGTGACGATCGATCTAGAAGGAACTGAGGGTTGGTCTACCCCCGAATACCGGGAACGCCTCAAAGCCTGATAGAAGTCGGTGAGCTGAGCCGCGCTAGGCGCGGCTGAACGCACCAACCTCCTCCCCTAGGCTCCCGCGATGGGCGAGATCCTCATCGGGACCGCGTCGTGGACCGACAAGTCCTTGCTCGCGTCCGGGTGGTACCCGAAGGGCGTCGATTCCGCGGAGGAGCGGCTCCGGTTCTACGCCGAGAACTTCCCGATCGTCGAAGTCGATTCGACCTATTACTTCCCGCCGTCGGAGAAGAACTCCGAGCTGTGGGTCGAGCGCACACCGAAGGACTTCACCTTCAATATCAAAGCGTTCTCGCTGCTCACCCAGCATCCAACGAAGGCGGACGCCCTGTACAAGGACCTCGATCGCCCCGCCGATAAACGCAACGTCTACCCGAAAGACCTCGATCCGAAGGTTATCGATGAGGTCTGGGCTCGATTCCTTTCCGCACTCGAACCGTTGCACAAGGCCGGCAAGCTTGGAGTCATCCTGTTCCAGTACCCGCCGTGGTTCACTATCGCGCGCAAGAACAAGGACTACGTCCTGGAGTGCGCGAAGCGGGCCGCCCCGATGCCGATCGCGGTCGAGTTCCGCAACAAGACGTGGATGACAGAAGACAACCGTGAAGAGGCGCTCGATTTCTTGGAGGGCCACGGTCTGCCTTACGTGTGCGTGGACATGCCGCAGGGATTCAAGAGCTCGGTCCCACCCGTCGTGGCGGCGACGGCCGACGTCGCGATGATGCGATTCCATGGACACAACGACGCGGAGTGGGAATCGGGTTCGGTCCAGAAACGCTTTGCGTACCTTTATTCAGAGAAGGAACTCAAACAGTGGGCTCCGAAGGTTAAGGAACTTGCTTCCACCGCGAAACAGACCCACGTGCTGATGAACAACTGCTACAGAGATTACGCACAACAGAACGCGAAGGAGCTAGCGGAACTTCTTCACTAGAGGATTGCGGTCAGCCACGTCTGATTGCTGGATCAATCTCCAGACGGATCACTACCTAGAGCGAAATCGTCCGAACGATGCTCCTATAGCCAGGTGACCCCGTACTTCTTAGATGCTGCTGCATAGGCATCGGACATGTCGGCATCTTTGTGTTCCGCCTCTGCAAGCTCCCGAAAGAAC
>JALZEA010000171.1 GCA_030862265.1 Actinomycetota bacterium
CGGCCGCGATCCAGAAGGGCATCGAGGAGGCCAAGCGCGGTTTCTTCCGAGTGCCTCTAGTCGGGCAAACGATCCCGCACGCGATCCTGTCGGAGGAATCCGGCGGCGTCGTGCTCCTCAAGCCGGCGTCGCCCGGTACGGGGGTGATCGCCGGTGGTCCGGTGCGTGCCGTCGTCGAGTGCGCCGGTATCCGCGACATCCTGTCGAAGAGCCTCGGATCGGACAACCCGATCAACATCATCCATGCGACGGTCAAAGCGCTGAAGGATCTGAGCACCGCGACGAGCATCGCCGCCAAGCGCGGCAAGACCGAGGAAGAGGTCGCGCCGCCGTGGTTGCTAAAGCCGGCGACGGTCGCGACACCTGCTGCCGACGAGGTCGAGGTGACGACGTAATGGCCGCGAAACTGAAGATCACCCAGGTGCGCTCGGCCCACTCGCGGGTGGCCAAACAGCAAGGGACGATCCGTGCCCTGGGTCTGAAACGCCTGGGGCAAACCGTCGAACATGAGGACTCGCCTATCGTGCGCGGGATGATCCGTGTGGTCGAGCACCTCGTCACAGTCGAGGAGTCGAAGTGAAACCGAACGATCTGAAACCGGCCGAGGGCTCGCGCACCAAGGCCATGCGCGTCGGACGTGGCGAGGGCTCGGGCAAGGGTAAGACCGCCGGACGCGGCACGAAGGGAACCCGCGCCCGCAACAAGGTGCCCGTGTTCTTCGAAGGCGGCCAGATGCCGCTCTACCGCCGCATCCCGAAACTGAAGGGCTTCAGGAACCCGACCGCGACCCATTACGGGGGCGTCAACGTCGGCGCGCTGGGCGGCCTGGACGCGACCGAGATCGGGCCCGACGAGATGCGGGCGGCAGGCCTCGTACGCAAGCGCGAGAAGCTCGTCAAGGTGCTCGGCGGAGGGGAGCTCTCCAAGAAGCTCACGGTGCGCGCGCACGCGTTCAGTGGCTCGGCGAAAGAGAAGATCGAAGCCGCGGGCGGAACCGTCGAAGTCATCGCGCAGTCGGCCGAGAAAGCCGCTAAGTGAATCTCCTCGGCGCGTTCGTCAGCGCGTTCAAGATCCCCGATCTTCGTCGCAAGATCATCTTCACGCTCATCATCATCGCGGTCTACCGCTTCGGCGCGCACGTTCCGACCCCCGGTATCAACGTCGAGGCCGCGCAGGAGTTCTCGCGTCAGGGGGGGCAGGGAGCGCTCGCGTTCCTGAACCTGTTCTCCGGTGGGGCGCTTACGCAGATGGCGGTGTTCGCGCTCGGGATCATGCCTTACATCACGAGCTCGATCATCATGCAGCTGCTGACCGTCGTCATCCCGAAGCTCGAAGCGTGGAGCAAGGAAGGCGAGTCGGGCTACAAGAAGATCACGCAGTGGACGCGTTATCTCACCGTCATGCTCGCGATCCTGCAGTCGACGGGTCTGGCGTTCCTTCTGCGCCGAGGACAGCTCGGACAGGGCGGACCGCAGACCCAGCTCGAGCTGATCCCCGACTTCGGGCCGGGCCGAGTGGCGTTGATCGTGGTGTCGCTCACCGCGGGTACTGCTCTGGTCATGTGGCTCGGCGAGCTCGTCACGTCGCGGGGGATCGGCAACGGGATGTCGATCCTGATCTTCGCGTCGATCGTCTCCACGCTGCCCCAGGAGGGCAAGTCGATCCTCGATCAGAAGGGTCTCGGCTTCTTCCTCGGGATCGTCCTGTTGGGTCTGTTCATCATCGTTGCGATCGTGATCATGGAACAAGGCCAGCGCCGCATCCCCGTCCAGTATGCGAAGCGCGTCGTAGGCCGCAAGATGTACGGAGGCTCGTCGACCTACATCCCGTTGAAGGTCAACCAGGCTGGCGTCATCCCCATCATCTTCGCGTCGAGCGTGCTCTACATCCCCACGCTTCTACAGAATGTGGTCCAGAACCAAGGGATCCAGGACTTTATCAACAACAATCTCATTAACGCATCGAGCGCGACCTACATGATTATCTACGGACTGCTCGTCGTTTTCTTCGCCTACTTCTACACGGCGATCTCGTTCAATCCGGCCGACGTCGCCGACAACATGAAGAAGTACGGAGGCTTCATCCCCGGCATCCGCCCCGGCCGCCAGACGGCGGAGTACCTCGATCGCATCCTGACGCGCATCACGCTCCCTGGCGCCTTATTTGTCGCCTCTATCGCACTATTGCCGTCGATCGCGCTCGCGGTCGCGAACGTGCAGGCATTGCCGTTCGGGGGAACCTCGATCCTGATCACCGTCGGCGTCACGTTGGAAACGATGAAGCAGATCGAGTCGCAGCTCCTGATGCGTCACTACGAAGGTTTCCTCAAGTAGTGGAGCGCTAGATTGCGTCTGATCATCATGGGTCCGCAGGGTGCCGGCAAGGGGACCCAGGGCGAGCGCATCGCGGAGAAGTATGGGATCCCCGACATCGCCACGGGCGAGATCTTCCGCTGGGCCCTCAAGGGTGGAACGGCCCTGGGCATGAAGGTCAGGCGCTATGTCGAGGCCGGCCAGCTCGTGCCCGACGACGTCACTATCGAGGTTGTCGCCGAGCGTCTGCGCGCCGACGATTGCAAGGACGGGTTCCTGCTGGACGGCTTCCCGCGATCGTTGCGCCAGGCCGAAGCCCTGGACGAGATCCTCGCCGCGCAGGGCGTCAAGCTCGACGCCGCCCTCGTCATCGAAGTCCCCGAAGAGGTGTCTCTGCGCCGCCTGCTCGGGCGCCGGGTATGCCCCGACTGCGGCAAGAACTATCACGTGGACTCACCACCGGAGGTGGACTGGACGTGCGATCGCTGCGGCGGCCACGTCGTGCCGCGCACCGACGACAACGAGGAGACGATCCGCGAACGCCTCAAGCTGTATCACGAGCAGACGGAACCGTTGAAGGAGTACTACACGCAGAAGGGTCTACTCCGCGTGATCAAGGGCAACGGGACCGAAGACGAGGTCTTCGCCCGTATCGCCGAAGCTCTCTAGGGCGCGCTGTGATCTACAAGAAGTCTCCCGAAGAGATCGCCTCGATGCGGCGCGCGGGCCGGATCGTGGCCGACACGTTGTCGCGGTTGCAACAAGCCGTGCGTCCCGGTGTCACGACCAAGGAACTCGATCGCATCGGCGAGGAGAGCATCATCGGCGCGGGGGCCGTGCCTTCGTTCAAGGGATACCGCGGCTATCCGGCATCGATCTGCACGTCGCCGAACGACGTCATCGTGCACGGGATCCCGGCCGACCGGAAGTTGGTGGAGGGCGACATCATCTCGCTCGATGTCGGAGCGTTCTATGAGAACTTCCATGCCGACTCCGCCTGGACGTTCCCCGTCGGCGACATCTCGCCCGAGGCAGCAGAACTGCTGCGCATCACGGAGGCATCGCTCGATGCCGCCGTTCTTGTGTGCAAGCCGAAGGCCCGGCTCGGCGACATCGGCCACGCGGTGCAAACCGCGGCGGAGGCTGCCGGGTTCGCGGTCGTGCGCGAGTACGCGGGCCACGGTGTCGGCCGTGCACTTCATGAGGAACCTTCGATCCCGAACTTCGGCCCTCCCGGCCGGCGAGAGGTGCTCGCTCCCGGGATGACGCTCGCGATCGAACCGATGATCAACGCCGGGGGCCCGGAGACGAAAGTGCTGTCGGATCACTGGACGGTCGTGACCGCCGACGGGTCGCTGTCGGCCCACTTCGAACACACCGTCGCGATCACAGAGTCCGGCTACGAGGTCCTGACCCGCTCCGACGACATCGCCCGCGCCGCCGCTCTTTAGGCGCCTCGGAGTCTCGGCGAGCATGGGACCGTTCGGCCCGATCGAATGGCTCATCATCGGCGCCGCGGTCGGGATGCTGGCACGGTTATTCCTGCCTGGCGCGACGCCGGTCGGATGCCTCGGCACGATCTTCATCGGTATCGCGGGAGCGGTGATCGGCGGCAAGTTGTGGGAAGAGATCTTCGGCCGTCAGCGCGGGGTGGCGTGGATCGGCTCGATCCTGGTGGCGATGTTGCTCCTCGCGATCTTCCGTCGTCTGACGTACCAGCGTTACTGGGGCTAACTCAGGCAGAGGTCGTATAGATGCGGGATCCCGCGGCGTTCGGGCCTGCGCAGCCCGTTTTCGATGATGAAGCCGTGGCCGCCGAAGTAATCATTCTCTTCACCCTCGATGCGCAAGACCACACGATCGATGCCCGAGAACTGCGTGACGATCCCGGCTAACTCGGTAAGCAGCCAGCCTTCGTAGAGCGTCCCCAGACCGTTGCGCTCGAACGCTTCATTCAGATCGACTGTTGCGCTTCCCCGATCGGTGTTGATCCCAAGCACCTCGACGTTTCGAGGGACACCGCTAACGACTCCGCGCTTTCTCTCATCTGCGGTCGGACCCTCTATCCATGCTTCCAGGGTTGCGTTGATGATGGCATCCGTGGCGGGGATATCGCGCCGGACGACAACGATCGTCTCGAGGAAGGGGATCCCCTCGGGGGAGAAGTATGAGTACCAGAGTTCGACCCGGGTCATGCCCTCGGGAATCGGCTGCTCTTCGGGGCAGTGGATAGCGCGCGCTGTCGGCACGTCGGAGGGAATTTCCGGCACCTGCCACGGCTTGCGTTTCTCCGGTGGCTCCGGGGTGGCCGCTCGGAGCTCGGTCGGCGTGGCGATCCGAGAGAGCCGCTCGACCTGACACCCAACAAGCAATATCACGAGCGCGGCGACGCAAGCGATCTGTCTCACATCGAACAGACCTCCCAGGTGGCAGCGAGGTTGCCTCGCTCAATGTCTTTTCAGAAAGTCGGTTCTGAACGGTCGCAGTGGTACACGCACGCGCCACATGCACCACTCAGAAGGCCGACTACGGAGAGTTAGGTGTTGCTAGGCGGCGTCGATGAGCCTAGTCACTCGATGGGATCGATGAAAACCACGATCAGTTCGAAACGGCCATCGGCGGAGACTCGTCCGAAATCTGTTCCCATCATTACCGTTTGACCCTCAGGGGTGTGCCACCTGAAACGGAACCTGAACCAGCCATCGAGGTTCTCTTCAACTCTTCCGACCGCTTCGACCCTTATTGAGGACCCGGACCCAACCTGGTGCTCCAGGGAAGCAGTGTCACCCCACAACCCGGAGATGTGTTGAAAGAGCGCCTGACGGCCGCGCGCGATGACGGGCCCGGTCGGATCAACGAACAGACCGTCCTCCGCGAAGCACTCTTCGAGCAGGCGACGCCGTTCATCGGGATCCTTCGTTAGCCATGCCCGGCCATAGACGGCGCGGGTGTCGTCAAGCGTAGCCATGTACCGACGATACAGAAGGGAGCTAGGGCAGCTAGGGCAGCTAGGGCAGCTAGGGCACCCCAGTCACCCCAGCTGCCCCATCGGGTCTGGCGAGGACTAGGCCTCGCGGATCACCTCTTTGGCTTTCTTGTCGCGGCGCAGGCCGAGGAAGCGCGGATGGCGCAACCGACCGTCACCTGTCCATTCCGCGAAGCCCACCTGGGCGACGAGCTTGGGCTTGAGCCAGTGGACGTTCTTTTTCAGCGGCGGCTTGCCGGCGAACGGCGATTCGTCGATCTCCAGCGGCTCCATCTCGGCGAGGAGATCTCGCAGCAACGCGGCGTTGAAGCCGGTGCCGACCTTGCCGGCGTAATGAAGCTCGCCATCCTCGTAATAGCCGACGAGTAGCGCCCCGAACGCGGCGCGGGCCCCCTGCGGGTCGGTATAGCCGCCGATCACCAGTTCTTGTTCGTTGCCGCACTTGAACTTCAGCCAGTCCCGCGAGCGCCCCGCCACGTAATGCGACCCGATCCGCTTGGCCATGATGCCTTCGAGCCCGAGCTTGCAGGCCTCTCGGTGAGCCGCTTCACCTTCGCCGACGATGTGTTCGACGTACGTCAGCGGATCGGCCCATCTGATAGCGCTGCGCAACAGTTCCTTACGCGCCAGGAGATCGCGACGGCGCACGTCGCGACCACCCACATACATGATGTCGAAGACGAAAAAGTGAACCTGGACGGTCTGCCGGAACGCTTGCTGGAGCAGCGAGAAGCTGGTCTTGCCCTTGGTCATCGCCGCGATCTCGCCGTCGAGGATGAAGTCACCCTTCTGCTGCCGAAGTACGGCTACGAGATCTGGGTGACGCGCGGTGTGCTCCAGTTTGTTGCGCGACAGGAGCCGCACATTACGGCCCGACTTGAACGCGATGCAGCGGATGCCGTCGAGCTTCGGCTCGAAGATCCAGTCCGGATCCGAGAAGTAATCGCGCGTGAGCGTCGCCAGCATGGGCTGAACCCACGTCGGTTGCTTCCGGCGAGCGGCCACGGCCGCCACGTTACGGCTTGCTTTAAGTCTTGAAGCGCAACAGCGCGCCGATGCCGTGCTTCGGACCGTGCTGCGAGCCGAGATCCGGCACGACGCAAACATCCGCATCCGTGCCAACGGCGGCGCGTACCGCCACCGTCACCGCGTCGGCCTCCAGGACCTCTCCGGCGCCGATGCCCTCAAGCTCCGCCCTGTCCAGCGAGATCTGGTTGGGGTCGTCGAGGATGAAGTACGCGTGGCGGTGCTGCGCCTGATCGCCGATCAGTAACGTCGCGACCTGCGCCATCCGCAGCGCTGCAAAGGTGTCCTCCCAACCTTCGGTCGCGAGATCGTGCTGACCGCGTTCCTCTTGGTAGCGCTCGAGGGTCGCCTTGATGCGCGTTGCCACGACACCTGAGAGAGCGCGCTCTAGTTCGTCGCCGATCTCGTCGAAGCTGTGGGCGTTGATGCCGGTATCGATGATCTCCTCCCGGAGAAGCTCGGACGCGTGGTCCTTCAGGTAGCGGACCGCGCTGACGTCGCCGGAGACGAGCACGAAGTCGAGATCCTCTTCCTGGACGATCTTGCCGAGGCGCTCGGCGACCTCTCGTGAGTTGAACTCCCACAGGTTCTCCGTGCTGCGTTGCCACCGGGAATGCGCCCAGCCGCCGGGGCGCGGCACGGCAACGTCGTGGTGTTCCAGATCGCGCTTGAACGCGAACGTGCGCGTTCGCCACTGGCGATGAACGACATGGATATCGGCTCCGGTGCGATCGCAGAACACGATGGCGTAGTCCGGGTTGTTTTGGGACCACTCGACCAGCGGCAATAGATCGGGGAGCGGTCCGAAGGTGATCGAATCCCGAATGAACGCTCCGAGATAACGCTCGATGACGACGTCATCTGCCGCCGCGATGACGGCGAGTCCATCTCCTCGTCTTTGCGATCCCGCAACGATGCCTTCGATTTCGCTGAGCGCCTCGGGACTCGCGCCGGCTTCGGCGGCGTCCTCGCGCAGGTTCTTCCAGCGCAGGGCGAGTTCCTCATCGCCCTGTTCGGTTGCGGCCTGGGTGTCGAGATAGAGAGAGACGAACGGTCCCGGTTCACGTAGCAAGCGATCTGGGACAAGCGAGCGGGTCTCGCTTTCTGTCATGGGGGCAACCTCCTCCATCAAGGGCTTGCCCGTATCCCTTACCCGGTCGGAGCGTTCAGCTACCTCGCCACGCCAGGAAGGCCCGGACGAGGTCTTCGCCACCTCGGGGCGCAGATTTCTCTTCCATCCAGGTCGCAATCTTCTTGTCGGAGTCGAGCACGACCCACTCGTAGCCGTAGCTGCGGGGGCCGAGCCAGCGCGGTTCGACCCAGCGTTCGTTGACGAGGTCGGCCACGACCGCGTAACCCACCTTCGGACGTCCCGCCCAGAACGCGTCGATGTCGTGTATCGGCGCTCCGTACGTACGCCGTCGGATCTCCCCGAGGGAGGAGAATTCGCCGACCCATGCGATCTCGATCCGTGCCTTGCCCACGACGAGCCCTCCGTGCAGTTTGATCCACACGACATCGCCCGGGAACGCCCCCTCTTTGAACGCGGGGCCCGCGGTTGTGCGCGTCTCGACGGCGTAGCGCAGCGCCGGCCGCGACGCGTCGCCGGTGAGGTGCTCGAGCTTGCGGATCAACACGTGATCGGCCATGGCCCTCAAGTATGCGACGACAGCGGTGTGGGTACGTATCCGAGGACCAGGGGCGAAGGTCTGAGAGGAGGCCCGACGTGCCTGAAAAGAAGGAGATCAAGTACCGGGATGATTCCGGGAAAGAGGTGGCCGAGAAGGTCGACGCCGAGACGCTAGACGAGGAGATGAACAAGGCGGAAAGCGTCTACGGCGTCGAAGGCGAAGACAAGCGGCGTGCGGCCTACCTCGCGGAAGAGCCGGGCGACGCCCCGGACGAACCCGTCACTGGAGAGCGCGAGACCTAGCCAACGCGTCCTCGGGTGTAATCAACAGGCTCGCCGCATCGCGGGCGGTCACGGCACGATCGACTTCGGTCCACGCTAGAGGAGCCGCGACCAGCGGCAGAGCGTTGAGCCGGAGCGAGAACGGAGCGACGACCGACCGATAGCGCCCGTTCTGTGCGACATCGATCAGTACGGCGTCGTCGCGCGCCGCGTGACGCGACGTCGTGACCGGCACATCGGAATCGCTCGCGACCTCGGCTGCAACCTCGCCTGCGAGTGCTTTGCTCTCTGCGAAAGTCGTCGTGCCGTCGAGATCGACCGTGACGTGAAGACCCATCATCCCCGAAGACTTGACGGCACAATCGATGCCGCGGTCGGTGAGCCGGCCCCGGAGAGCGAGCGCGACGTGTGCCGCCCCGAGCAATCCGGTTTGCACCCCGGGATCGAGATCGAACACGAGCTCGACGGGACGATCGAGGTCGGTGCCGCGCGTCATCAGGGGATGGAACTCGAGACAGCCGAGGTTCGCGAGCCACACGATCGCGGCGGGCTCGTCCACGACGCATTGCTGCCACGTCTTGTCGCCGCGCGCGTTCGGGACAGGAACCGTCCGTATCCACCCCGGTGCGTGAGGGCACTCGGTCTGATACCACCACTCACCCGCGATGCCGTGGGGGGCGCGCTTCAGGGTCAGAGGCCGGCCGGCGATGCGTTCCACCATCGTGGGCGCGATGTCTGCGTAGTAGCGGAGCGCGTCACCCTTGGTGAATCCCACGTTGGGCCACAGGATGCGGTCCAAACTGGAGACCTCGAGCTCGCGGCCCCCGACCTCGATCGCGATTCTCGTGCCCACTACAGGACGTCCGTGAGTGGTCGCGCCGCGAACGCGAACTGGTCATACGTGCACGAGTGGGGATCGCGATCGGGGCGCCATCGCTTGAAGCGAGGGGGATGACGGAAGCGGTCGCCTTCGAAGTGGTCGTAGCTGACCTCGGCGACCAACATCGGTTGCAGCGGAACGAAAGTGATCTCGCCGTTCTCCGCCCACCGGCTCGCCGCCCCCGGCAGGCGCCCAACCGGTCCACCCGCGACGTTGAACCCGTGTTCCCAGGGATGGCCCTCGAGCTCGGTGACGTAGGGAACGACATCTTCGGTGAGCGTGCGCCGCCGCTCGGCGGTGAACGACGCCGCGAGGCCGACGTGGCTCAGCGTGTCACTGTTGTAGAGACCCAGTAGCAACGAGCCGATGACGGGCTCGGCGTAGTGCCATCGGAACGCCGCGACGACGCAGTCGGCGGTCCGCTCGCGCTTGACCTTCACGAGGGCGCGTTTGCCCGGGAGATAGACAGCTCCGGTGTCCTTCGCGACGACCCCGTCGATCCCGGCGCCGCTGAACAGGTCCAGCCACTGCTCGGCTTCGTGCGGGTCGCTCGTGGCGGGCGTAAGACGTAAGGGCGCAGGTGCGTCGCGCAGCGCCTCTTCGAGCGCGGCGCGGCGGATCCCGAAGGGCTTCGAAAGAAGCGCGCGCCCGTCCAGTTCGAGGAGATCGAAGGCGATGAAACAGGCTGGCGTTTGCCGGCGAAGCAGCTCGACGCGCGAGGCTGCGGGATGCAGGCGCTGGAGCAGCGACGCGAAATCAAGTTTGTCGTCCTTGAACACGACGATCTCGCCGTCCACGACGAGGTCTCGTCCGAGAGCGCCGAGACCATCCACGATCTCGGGGAAATAGCGCGCCAATCGCTTGTCGTTCCGGCTGCGCATATCGACGTTTCCGGCCCGGCACGCCGCGATGCAGCGGAATCCGTCCCACTTCGGTTCGTAGACGTAGGAATCGCCGAGGGGAAGGGTGCGCGCAAGCCGAGCGAGCATTGGCCCCGGCAACGTGTCGATCGAGCTCACATCTTGCTTTTACCCTTCGAAACAGGCCCTCTCGCCCCCTGGGAGGGTGCCCGGAATGTCGGAATAGGTCATTCCGGGCCTGGGTTGTAGGGTGTGAGCAACAGAACAGAACGTGAGATCGGTTGGCATTGCCTCCCTTTTCGCTCGTTCGTTAGTACGTAAGGGAGGTGTTACATGGCAACCGGTACCGTCAAGTGGTTCAACGAGGCCAAGGGTTACGGCTTCATCACTCCGGAGGACGGCTCGAAGGATCTCTTCGTGCATTTCTCCAACATCGAGGCCGACGGTTTCAAGACCCTCGCAGAGGGTTCCACCGTTTCCTTCGAAGCCCGTCAGGGTCAGAAGGGGCCTGAGGCTGTAAACGTC
>JALZEA010000111.1 GCA_030862265.1 Actinomycetota bacterium
GAACGGCATCGCGTGCTTCCAGAAGAACGGCATGGTCACGATCGCAGCGAACGGCCTCCAATTCGTCGACGCTGCCTTCTTCGAGCGGTACCCCACTTACATGGAGTTCGACGGCATCGACAACGACGCGATCGCCGGGATGTACGCCGACAACATGAAGAAGATGGGCTTCTTCGACAAGGGCTACAAGCTCGGGATCATCACGTGGGCCGAACCGGGATACGCGAATCCGACGAAGGACGTGTTGGTCCCTCGCCTGCAGCAGTTGGGGGTAGAGATCGCCGATGTCACCTACATCACACCCAACCAAAGCGGCGGCGAGGCGGCCACGCCGATCGCGCAGATCGGGAACACCGCGCTGCGCTACAAGAACGACAACATCACGCACGTCATGCTCATGGACTCCCACGGATCACTCATGTTCTTCTTCGGGCAGGCGGCCGAGCGCCAGCAATACCGCCCCCGTTATGGGCTCCACAGCGGCTCTGGCGGTACGGCGCTCGCCAACGCCTTCAGTGGGACAACCGGCGAGCAGGATGCCCGCAACCAGTTCGAAGACGCGGTCATGATCGGATGGTGGCCGACGATCGACGTGAGGTTCGAGGACATCCCTTCGTGGGGCAAGTCGCCTCGCAAGAAGGTCTGCCACAAGATCATGCGCCAAGCGGGGATCGAAATGCCCGACGCGAACGCGGAGGGTCTCGCGGAGAACGTCTGCAACAACGTCTGGGCGATCCAAGCGACCCTCGACGCGATCCCCGGCAACGTCATCAATCAGCAGACCTGGTATCAGTCCCTTGCCCGCGTGAGCCAGATGAACCTGGTGCTGACCAACAGCCCGGATCCCATTCGGCTGAGCCCATCTCGCCGGGACCCTCTCGAGAACTACGCCCGGGCGAAGTTCTACGACGACTGCATATGTTTCAAGTATGTGAGCGGGCGCCTGCCTATCCCGGACTAGACAAGACCGCTCCGAAGCGGCGCGCACACGCATGACGGAGCCATTCGAGATGACGGTCGCGGACCTGGGGCGCGCCTACCGCGACGCGAGCCTGAGCCCGCTGGAAGCCCTGGCAAGCTGTCGCGAGCGGATCACCGCGGTCGACCCCGCTGTATCTGCGTTCACGCATCTCGCCTTCGACGAGGCCGAGAGCGATGCGGCCGGCGCGACGCAACGCGCGGCCAAGAGAGTGCTGCGTGGACCCCTCGACGGAATCCCGGTCGCAGTCAAAGAGCTTTTCGAAGTGCACGATTGGCCTCACACGGGAGGATCTCTCGCTCTCGCCGATCGGATCGGGGCGACGGATGCGGTCGCCGTCGCGCGGCTGCGCTCAGCGGGGGCCGTGATCGTAGGTCTCACGCGCTCACACGAGTTCGCGTGGGGCATCACCACCCAGCACGCGGAGCGGGGCTCGACCAAGAACCCGTGGGACCTCTCGCGCACGCCCGGGGGCTCCAGCGGGGGAGCGGCTGCGGCAGTAGCCGCGCAGATGGTCCCGGTCTGCCTCGGCAGCGACACCGGAGGTTCGGTTCGTATCCCGGCCGCGTTCTGCGGTGTGGTCGGGGTGAAACCATCCTACGGGTCGATCTCCGTCAAAGGGTTGGTGCCGCTCGCTCCGTCACTCGATCACGTGGGAGTGCTCGCGCGCACCACGGTCGACGTGGAGCTCGTGCTTGCCGCAGTCTCTGTGGCCGGCGCGGTCCCGGCTGAGGCCGTAAATGAGTTACCCAGCGCGACGGTCCCGAGGGAGTCTCTCGAGGGTTTGCTGATCGCGGTAGCGCCCAACATCGAGCCGCAGACCGTGCCGGCTTATGCGCGCGCTCTCGAGCGTGCGCGCGATGCATTGCTCGCACGGGGGGCGGACCTCCGTCCCACCGTCCTCCCCGATGCGGGCGAGGTCGAGAGCGCGTTTCGCACGATCCAGCCGGTCGAAGCGCGCATAGTGCACACCTCCGTGCTCGAGACCTATCCCGCGCGGAAGGATCTCTACAGCGCCGACGTAGCTGGACGGCTCGAGCAAGCCGCCGATCTCACCCTCGATGACTACGTGCGCGCCTCTATGGCCCGGATGGAGATCATCCACGCGGCGCGTTCGATGTTCACGGGCGTGGATGTGGTCCTGTCGACGGTCGGTGCCTGCGGGCCGTCGCGTTGCTCGACGCCGAACGAGGTCAACCTGAACGGCGAGGCGATCCCGGTGCGGCAAGCGGTCATGCCGTACACGATCCTTCAGAACGTCGCGGGAATCCCTGCGACGACGGTGCCGGTTGGCCTGGACGACGACGGCCTGCCGATCGGGGTGCAAGTGACCGGGGCGGCGGGAACGGACGCGATCGTGCAGCGCGTGGCGCGGCTCCTCCACGAAAACGCAAGCTTCGTCTCCCGACCCGCGACGAACCTCAAGCGGCGCGAGCAGGTTGCCATCAAGGAGTAGGCGGGCCGCTTTGATGCGCCGCGGTCGACGGCGGCACCTACCGCGACCGAGCGCGCGGCACAAGGACCAGCCAGTTCTTTGGGAGGAGGGACTACTGTTTCGTCGAATCATTGTGCGGAACCACTAGGAGGTCCCCGTGGCTCAGCGGCGCGCTAAGGAGGACGACGCGAAGGCACCCGCGCGCCGACCACCTGCGAAGGCCCGTGCCCCCCGGACGCGGCCGCCTACAGCCCCACCCCCCGAGACAGACCCGACCGTCGAGGTCACGCTGCGCCAGGTCCTCGACAACCTTGGTCCCGGCATCGCCCGCGTGATCGTCGCGTCCGGCGGTCTCGATGTCCCCGTAGGCGAGCCCGTGATCGACGATCCTGCCGATCCGGCGGACTTCGACGCCGAGGCGATCGTCCTCGCAGTGGGCACTCGTCCGGACACGACCGAGGCTAGAGAACTGATCGCGCGTGCCGGTAAGGGTGGCGCCACGATGATCGTCTTCAAGATGCACGGTCGTCGTTGCGAGTGGAGCGCCGAGGCCGAGGAGGCCGACGTCGCGCTCATCTCCATCCCGGACGAGATGAGTTGGACCTCTCTCCACTCGTTGCTGGCGCTCGCGATACCGAGTTGGCGGCGCATGACGGCGTTGCCGGGGATCGCGAGCGTCCCCCTCGGCGATCTATTTGCTCTTGCCAACGCGATCGCCGCGATGGTTGGAGGTGCGGTCACGATCGAGGACCCGAGGGCGCGCGTGCTCGCGTATTCGAATCTCGAGGGTCAGGTGATCGACGAACCGCGGCAACAGACGATCCTCGGCCGTCAGGTACCCGACACGCCCGGCGTGCGCGCTCTCTACAAAGACCTATGGGCCTCCGACGGAGTGATCCGCGCGGACCGCATCGAGGGCCTGGACATCTTTCCTCGTCTCGCGGTGGCCGTGCGCGTCGGAGGCGAGACGATCGGTTCGATCTGGGCGGTAGAAGGTGCGACGCCGCTAGGCTCGGAGGCGGAAGAGGCCCTAGCCGAGGCCGCACGCGTCGCAGCGCTGCACATGATCCATGTGCGGGCTTCGCGGGACATCGACCGGAGGGTGCGCGGCGACCTGTTGCGCTCGCTGCTCGAAGGGCGTGACGAAGGTGCTTCGGCGGCCGGGCGTCTCGGGCTGGACCCATCGGCGCAGGTCGCCGTGATGGCGTTCGAGTTCTCCGATCCTCCCGATGCCCAGGACGAGGTACGCAGAGAGCGGCTCGTCGATCTCGTCGCGATGTATTCGGAAGCGTTCCGCTTGGGAGCCGCGTGCGTCGCGCTCGGCCGGCGCGTGTACGCGGTCTTGCCGATGGCGCGCGACATTCCGGAGGCACGGGTGAGGAAGCTCGCGAACGAGATCCTGAAGCATGCCGAATCGACCTCGCGCGCGCGCTTGCGAACGGCGATCAGCCTGCCCGCGCAAGGTGTTGCCGAGATTCCCCGCGCTCGTCTCGAGGTCGATCGCGTTCTCAGGGTTCTCTCCGTGTCCGCGCCCAAGCGCGGGGCGGCCACGATCGAGGACGTGCAGAGCAAAGCCATCCTTCTCGAACTTAGCGACCTCGCCACCCAGCACACCGAACTCGTGAAGGGTCCCGTCCAGCAGCTCGCGTTGCACGATCGCGAGAAAGGGACGCATTACCTACCGACGCTGCGGGCGTATCTCGAAGCGTTCGGCGATATCCCCACCGCGGCAGAGCACCTCGGCATCCACGCGAACACCTTCCGCTATCGGTTGCGCCGGGTGATCGAGTTGTTCGAGCTCGATCTTGATGATCACGACGAGCGACTGGTGCTCGACCTGCAGCTGAGACTGCTCGAAGCCATGGCGGCCGCAGAGCTCAGCGAGACGAAAGAGATCTAGAGCCGGATCGTTTCCACCCCGCGGGTGATGTCCGCTAGTACGTCGGGCAGCGGTTCGACGCCGAGTCCGGGGCCGATCGGAACGCGCAATTGCCCATCCTCGAGCGCGAAGGGTTTCGTGAGATCGGTCGCGTAATAGCGGTCGGACGCCGAGGTGTCTCCAGGCAGAAGGAAGTTCGGCAGCGACGCCAGGGCCACGTTGGCGGCGCGCCCCAAACCGGATTCGAGCATGCCGCCGCACCACACCGGCACGCCGTGGGCGGCGCACAGGTCATGGATCTTGCGCGCCTCGATGTACCCGCCGACGCGCCCCGCCTTGATGTTGATGATCGAGCACGCGCCCCGTCCGATCGCATCCGCCGCGACGGCGGCCGAGGTGATGGACTCGTCGAGACAGATCGGAGTCTTGACCGTACGTGCAAGCTCGACGTGACCACCGATGTCTTCTTCGGGAAGTGGCTGTTCGATCAGTAGGAGATCGAACTCGTCGAGGCGCGCGAGATGACGCGCGTCGGCCAACGAATACGCGGCGTTCGCGTCCACCTGCAGCAGCAAGTCGTCACCGAATTTGTCTCTGACGGAGCGCACCGGCTCTATATCCCAGCCGGGCTCGATCTTCAGCTTGATGCGTTTGTAGCCCTCGCCGATGAAGCGATCGACGATCTCGATGAGGCGACCGATGTCGTCCTCGATCCCGACGGAGACGCCACAGTCCACGCGCTCACGCACGCCGCCGAGGAAGCGCGCGAACGACTGACCGATGCTCTTCAGCTCTGCGTCGAGGATCGCCATCTCGACCGCGGCCTTGGCCATGCGGTGGCCCCGGATCGGGCTCAGCCGCTCCGCGACCTCGATGGCGGTGATGGGCCCGTCGAGAACGCGGGGTGCGAGGAAGCGCTCGATCGTCAGCTTGGCGGCGGCCGTGTACTCGCTCGAGTAGCTGGGCTCGCGCGAGGCCACACACTCGCCCCATCCCTCCGCCTCGGATGCGATCGCCCGCACAAGGAGGACGTCGCGCTCCTGCTCGACCCCGAACGAGGTGCGGAATGGAGCCCGCAGGGGCAGGGCGACGCGGCGGATCTCCAGGGCCTCGAGCTGCATGTGGGCAATCCTCCTCGCGCCGGGGCCTGCCCGATTCGTCGAAACGACCAAGAGCCCGGCCGTCCCCCAGTCGCGATGGCCAAAACGGATACCGTCAGGTATGCTACATACTAGTTGGTATGTTAGCTACTAGACGGTATCTCAGATGAGTCAGGCGCCCCTCACCCGCGAGGCCCGCAAGGAGCAAACCCGCGACGCGATCGTCGCGGCCGCCACGAAGCTCTTCGCAAGCCACGGGATCGAGGCCACTTCGCTCGACCGCATCGCGAAGGAGGTCGGGCTCACCAAGGGCGCGATCTATTCCACCTTCGCGAGCAAGGACGAACTCGTCGAGGCCGTCGCTTCGGCGAACTCGATCAACGTGGGCGAGGGCGTGCTGTTCGACCCGACGATCTCGATCAAAGAGGTACTTCGTTGGTTCGCGAACGAGCTGATGGCGGTGCGTAAGAAGCTCACGCGCGATCAGTTCGCGCTCTTTCTCGAACTTCATCTGTACGAGCGAAGACACGCGTTGTGGGGCAAGCGGATGGCGGCCGAGAACCGCGCCGCGATGTTGGAAGAGCTCCCCCGGCTCGAGCAAACGATGAAAGAGCGCGACGAGAGCCTCGCCATCCCTGCAGATGAGTTCTATACGGCTCTGAACGCGCTCGCTATCGGTGTCGTAATCCAACTCGAACGCGATCCGAAGAGCCTTTCAAACGAGTCTGTCGTGAAGATGTTCGAAGCACTCGCGGAATAGGAGGCAGCGATGGCAGTGGAAGAGAAGCAACTACAAGCGTTCGTGGAAGAGGCGGCCGAGAAACACGGCGTTCCCGGCACCGCGGTCGGCGTGTTCATCGATGGCGAGGAGCATTACGCGTTCCACGGTGTCACCAGCATCGAAACTCAACTCCCGATAACCGAAGACACGCTCTTCCTGTTCGGGTCGACCGGTAAAACGTTTACCTCTACGGCGATGATGCGTCTGGTCGAACAGGGCAAGGTCAAGCTGGACGCAAAGGTGCGCCAGTACATCCCCGAGCTCAAGCTCAAAGACGAGGATGTCGCGCGTGAGGTCACGGTGCTGCACCTCTTGAACCACACCGCGGGCTGGCAGGGCGACGTGATGGAGTCCACAGGCGAGGGTGACGATGCTCTCGAGAAGTTCGTCACCAAGATGGCAGAGATCGAGCAGGTCAATCCACTCGGTGCCACGGTTGACTACAACAACGCGGCGGTGAACCTCGCCGGTCGGATCATCGAGAAGGTCACCGGGAAGAAATTCGAAGAAGCGATGAAGGAACTGATCCACGAGCCGCTCGCGCTCAAGAACATGTTCTATTTCACCAACGAGGTCATCACGCGGCGCTTCGCGGTGGGCCACAAGCAGGACCCCAACACTCAAGAGATCACGATCGCACGGCCGTGGGCGATGGCGCGCGCGGGGGCGCCGTCGGGCGGCAGCGCGGTCTCGTCGAACGCTGGCGACCTCATCAAGTGGGCACGCTTCCATCTTGGAGATGGGACGGCAGAGGACGGCACGAGGGTCCTGTCCGAGGAGCTGCTGAAGAAGATGCAGGAGCCGACTTTCGAGATGCCCGGCAGCGCGCTGGGCGATGCGGTCGGCATCAGTTGGTTGTTGCGCGACATCGACGGCGTGAAGCTCGTGTCTCACGGTGGCGACGTGAACGGCCAGCATTCCGAGTTCGTGATGGTGCCCGAGCACAACTTCGCCATCTCGACCCTGAGCAACTGCGATCTCTGCGGGAGCCACATGATGGACGAGATCGTCAAGTGGGCGCTCGAGACCTACGTCGGGGTCGTCGACAAGGACCCTGAGCCGATCGAACTCCCCGACGAGGAGCTCGCCGCGTTCGTCGGTGACTATGAGACGCGCGTCGTGGAGATCGCCGTGACATCCACCAAGGGCGGCCTCTCTTTGAAGATCACCCCCAAGGAAGAAGCGATCAAAGAGATGACCGAGTCGGGTGAGGATCCACCACCGGACTACCCGCCCTTCCCGTTGGGGTTCCTGTCGGGAGAAGGCGATCGTTACATCATCACCGAGGGCCTAGGCAAGGGCATGAAGGGCTACTTCGTGCGCGATGACTCCGGGAAGGTCGAGGCGGTCCACATCGGCGGCCGGATGGCCGCGCGCGTCGATGGCAACTAAGCAGCCGCCACGGCGGCTCCGCACATCGCCGGTCGATCCGGCGCTGGCGCGCTTCGTCCGACAGAAGATGCGCGATACCGGCACGCCCGGCGTCGCCGTCGGCGTGCTGCACAAAGGCCGCGCCTTCGCGCAGGGATTCGGCGTAAGGAGCATCGAGGCCCCCGATCCCGTCGACGAGGAGACGCTCTTCCAGATCGGGTCCACGACCAAGACGTTCACCGCCGCAGCCATCATGCGATTGGTGGAACGCAAAGAGCTCGACCTCGACGTTCCCGTACGCAGGTACGTCAAAGCGCTTCGGCTGAAAGATCCCGACGTTCTGAAGAAGGTCACGCTGCGTCACCTGCTAACGCACACCGGAGGCTGGGCCGGAGATTTCTTCCCCGATACGGGTCGCGGTGAGGATGCGGTCGCGCGCTTGGTGGAGGGGCTTGCGAAGATCCCGCAGCTCACACCTCTTGGGGAGGTCTGGCATTACAACAATGCGGGGTTCGTTCTCGCCGGGCACGTGCTCGAGAAGGTGACGGGTCAAACCTACGAAGCCGCCGTCAGGGAACTGATCGTCGATCCACTGGGGATGACGCGGTCATTCTTCTTCGCCGATGAAGCGAACGCGTACAGGATCGCGGCCGGTCACATCGCGCGGACGTTCAAGTCCCGCCAACATGAAGTCGCAAAACCGTGGGCCTTGGACAGAAGCTCGGGTCCGTCGGGGGCGATCATCGCCGACGTGGTCGATCAGCTCCGGTGGGCGCAGTTCAACATGGGCGACGGCCGCGCTCCGAACGGGACGCGTCTGCTGAAGAAATCGACGATGAAGATGATGCAGACACCGCAGGCACCTGCCGGGAGTATCGCCGACCATGTCGGGATCTCGTGGTTGCTCACGGACGTCGATGGGACGTGGATCGTTGCGCACGGAGGAACTACGAATGGTCACCTCTCGGCGTTCGACATGGTCCCCGAACGTGACTTCGCGGTCACGGTACTGACGAACTCATCGCGGGGTGGGGAGGTTCATCGCGCGGTGGTGGCGCGCGCCTTGGAGCTCTATATAGGGCTCAAGCATGTACCTCCCGATCCGCGCCCGGATGACGATCTCGACGTGACTCGTTATGCAGGCCGATTCGTGGATGCGTTCAAGACCTGGGGGATCGTCCTCGAGCCGCGCGGCCGGCGACTGCACGGACACTTCGAGATCCTCGATCCCGAGGACGACGACGGTCCCCTGCCTCCGAATTTCCACCTCGCGTTCTTCGACACCGACCGAACCGTCATCCAGGGCGGACGCCTCGGGGGTCTAACGGCCGAGTTCCTGCGCGATAAGGCAGGACGCGTCCAGTGGATCAGGTACGGGGGTCGAATCCTGCGGCGGTCGCGAGCGAGCTGACCGTGCTGGTCGAGGTCGCTCACCTGACGAAGATCTATCGCAACGGAGTGACGGCGAACGACGACATCTCGCTCGGCATCGACGCGGGTGAGGTCTTCGGGCTCCTCGGACCGAACGGGGCGGGGAAGACAACGCTGGTGGGACAGGTGCTGGGATCGATCGTGCCCACATCGGGCGCGATCCGGCTCGCGGAGCAAGACGTTGTCCGCAATCCCGCTGTGGCGCGCCGGATCTGCTCGTATCAGCCCCAGTCCAGCGCGCCGACCGACGGGATGACCCCTCTGGAAGCGATCCAGCTCATCGGGGAGATCCGAGGCGGCAAACCCGACGCGGTAAGAGCCCGCGCGAAAGAGTTAATCGAACTGCTGGAACTCGGGGAGTGGGCGACGAAGGTCATGCAGCTGTCTGGCGGTGTGGCTCGGCTCGTCACGTTCTGCATGGCGATCGTGGTTCCCGGGCGATTGGTGGTGCTGGACGAACCGACCAACGACATCGATCCTCTGAGACGGAAGCTGCTGTGGCAGTTGGTGAGAGCGGCCGCGGACGACGGTTCCGCGGTCCTGCTCGTCACGCACAACGTGCTGGAGGCGGAGCGGTGCGTGGACCGACTCGCGATCATCGATCATGCGAGAGTGATCGGCACCGGCACGCCCGCGGCGATGAAGTCCGGATTCCACGGAGAACTCCGTTTGGAGATCACGTTGGAACCCGACACCGACCTCTCGATCACACCTGATTTCATCAGACATACGACTCGCCAGGGCCGCCGCGTGTTCGCCGACATCGACGTTCGCCACCTGCAGGACGCGATCACGTGGGCCACGTCGCTGCGAGAAGGCAATATCGCCGAGGAGTTCTCGATCGGCCCCGCGACCCTGGAGGATGTCTACGTACGGCAGGTCGCGCAGCCGAACGACATCGATCGGCGGGAAGAAGCACCCGTACCATGACGGATGCTCTGAGAGCGTTCCGGTTGTTGTTCCGGTGGCAGTTCTTCCAGATGCGTCGCGAACTGCCACTGTTGATCGTGATCCAGCTGGCACTGGCGTTGGGGATCGTTTACGGGATGGCCTTCCTGATACCGGACATCGATCCGCGGTCGGCGGCCTACCTCGCGACTGGTGCTCCCACAATCACACTTCTCATCGCCGGACTCAATTCGGGGCCACAGGAGGTGGCCCGGGACAAGCTCTCGGGACGCCACGAATACATCAGGGCCCTCCCAGTCCCACGCTTGGCTCTCCCAGCAGCGAGGTTGGCGTTCTCGCTGATCATGCAATTGCCCGGGACGGTGGTCGCGATCGTGGTGGCCGCACTCAGATTCAACTTCGCCTTGGATGTCAGTTTCATGGTCGTTCCCGCGCTTTTTCTCGTCGCATTGAGCGGGGCAGCGGTCGGATACGGCTTGGGCGACGTGCTGCGCCCGGAAGCGGCGGCGCAGGCAGGTTCCTTCTTGGCGATCCTCATCCTCTTGTTCTCGCCGGTGAACTTCCCCCTGGAGCGATTGCCTGAAGTGCTCCAGTCGATCCACCAGGTGCTGCCGATCAAGTACATGGCCGATCTGGTGCGGTGGAGTCTGACCGGGGGCTTCGCCGACGACATCGCGCTCGCGTTCGCGATCGTGACGGGGTGGTGCGCTCTCGGCGTAGCCGCCACGTGGCGGACGGCCCTGCGCCGGCCATGAGCGAGACCGATCTCGTCGCGATCTTGCGAGGGCGCGTGCCACAGATGCTCGAAAGCCTTGAGCGCCTCGTCGAGATCGAATCTCCAACGAGCGATGTGTCGGCGACGGAGGCATGCGCACGCGTCGCGGATGACATCGGTACGGAGCTCCTCGGCGAGCGCGCCGAACGCGTCGAGCGAGACGGCAGGGTGCATCTCAGATGGGCGTTTGGATCGACGCGTGACATCGTCCTAGTCGGGCATCTCGATACGGTGTGGCCGCTCGGAACCCTTGCCGCGTGGCCGTTCGAAGTGCGCGGCGAGATGGCGACCGGACCGGGCTGCTTCGACATGAAGGCAGGCGTCGTCCAGCTCTTCCACGCACTCGCAGGTCTCGATGATCTCGACGGGATCGTGGTGCTCCTGACGACCGACGAAGAGATCGGCTCTCCGTCGTCACGCGCCCTGATCGAGGAGACCGTTAAGGGGGCGCGCGCCGTTCTGGTTCTGGAGCCGAGCGCCGGCGGCGCGCTCAAGACAGAACGCAAGGGCTCATCCGCTTACGTCGTTGAGGTGCGCGGACGCGCGGCCCATGCGGGACTCGAGCCCGAGAAGGGCATCAATGCCGCCATCGAAGCGGCCCACCAGGTCCTCGCGATCGCAGAGCTGGCCGACCCTGAGCTTCGCACGACCGTGAGTCCCAACGTCGTGATGGCCGGCACCGCGACGAACACGATCCCCGCGCTGGCGACCGTCAGGATCGATGTGCGGGTCACCTCGGAGGAGGAACAGGAGCGCGTCGATGCGGCGCTACGCGCGTTGCTTCCTGTGCTGCCCGGTACGACGGTGAGTGTCGAACGCACCGGGAGCGCGCCACCGATGCCGCGCTCGGCAACGAGCGAGCTATTCACGCTCGCTGGGAAGGTGGGCGAGGGTCTGGGACTCCCGCCGCTGGATGAGGCATCCGTGGGCGGAGGGTCGGACGGCAACTACATCGCAAGCCTGGGGGTGCCGGTCCTCGATGGACTGGGAGCGGTGGGCGGCGGAGCCCACGCGGAGGGCGAATACGTCGAGATCGACGCGATGCCGGAACGTGCCGCGCTCGTCGCGGGGCTGGTAACCGAACTCAGGAAGACTTGACGAGATGAGCGACTTCTTCGTCACCGACTGTCACAACGATCTCGTGCTTCTCATTGACCACCATCGCAAGCACGGCGATCCCGATCACTTTCGCAACGCCCTCATCCCCCAGCTGCGGGCGGGCGGCGTCGGGCTGCAGATCGCGCCGATCTTCGTCGACCCGGAGTACTCACCCGAGGGCGCACTGCGTCGGTCACTCTGGCTCACCGAGCTGATGCTCGAAGAGATCGAGAAGAACTCCGACGAGATCGTGCTGTGCCTGACGGGTGACGACATCGACGCGACCGTCGATGCCGGCAAGATCGCCTTCGTCTTAGGCCTCGAGGGGTGCGGGCAGATCGATGAGGACGTCGAGTTACTACAAACCTTCTTCCGACTCGGGGTAAGGACGGCGATGTTCACGCACTTCGGCCGCACGCCGCTCGCCGACGGCAGCGCGGAGGACGAAACCGGCAGCCGACTGACCGCGGCCGGGGTCGAAGCGGTTAAGTTGATGGAGTCGCTCGGGATGCTCGTGGATGTTTCGCACCTGAACATGGCCGGCACCGATCACGTCCTCGAGATCGCAACGCGACCGGTCATCGCATCGCATTCATCGGCGCGTGCCCTATGCGACGTGCATCGGAATCTGAGTGACGAGCGCATCAAGGCGATCGCCGCGACCGGAGGCGTCATCGGGCTCAACTTCTTCCCGCTCTTCATCGACGATGAGAATGCGACCCTCGACCGGCTGATCGATCACATCGAACACGTCGCGTCCATCGCCGGGATTGACCACGTCGGGCTCGGGCCCGACTTCATCAAGGAAATCGCCGACACCATCGACATCCAGATCCAGGACATCGACCTAGGTCAGGTGGTTGACGGCACCTCCGGGACGCCACACGACTTCCCCGTCGTCGCCGACGCGCTCGCCAAACGTGGGCTCGACGAGCAGGACGTCGCCAAGATCATGGGACAGAACTTCCTGCGCGTGTTCCGCGCCGAGATCGGCGTGCCGGGAAACGCTAACTAGCGCCTAACGCCGTCAGGGCCTTCGTCGGAACTTGTCAGTCTGTCGGAGACAGGAGACGCGGCCCCTGGAGCTGGACGCTTACCGCAGCACGCGCGAATTGCGTGTTGTCGGAGGTGCCGTCCCGCGTCGCGCAGGCGTCGTTACAGAGATCTACGAGCGCGATCCAGATCGCGCCTGTCACGGGGTTGAGATCCATGTCTAAGAAGTCGTACATCCCGTCGAAGCGGTAGCGCTCTTGTTCGATGGGGTTCGAATTCTCGGCCATGCAGCGTTCGAAGCAGTTCCCTCTCTTCAGCGGGTCATCCGAAGGATTCGCCGTGGTCGCGGCAAAGACGGGCCTGGGAGAAAGCGCGTTGAGACTGAACCCCACGTATGCGTCCCAACTCGCCGACGACATGTCTTCCGCGTCGTAGCCACCTTCGATCTTCGATCCGAGATACATGACCGCGATACGGCCTTGCTTGCCGGCGACGATGTGCGGGAAGTTCGCAGCGGTAACCCCGGGTGCCGCGACGTTGACGGGCGGGGACCACGTCTTGCCTTCGTCGCGGCTGACCGAGATGTACGGAAGATCATTGTCGCCGAGCCACATGTAGTAGACGTTCCCGGCCTGGTCGATCGCGACGTGAGCCTCATGATCCAACCCGATCTCTTGGCCGGGCTCGGTCCATACCGTGTCATCGACCTTGACCGTCGTCCACGTCTGGCCGTCGTCGCGGCTGATGTTGATCCACGCCGCATCGCAGCCCAGTCGGGGGAGGTAGACGGTACCGTCGGGCGCCGTCTTGACGTGGCCCGTCAGGCCACCACATTTCGTCATCGCGTCGAGAAGCGGCTCCCATGTCTCGCCGCCGTCGAGTGACCGCCGGCACCTGGTTATCTCTTCACTGTTCCATGACGAACAGAAGTAGACGACGTTCGGATACCCGTTCATCTTGGAGACGCGCGGAGGACCGGTCGTGATCGTCGGGTGATCGCCCCAACTGACGTCTTCGAAGAACGCCTCGTTGCACGTGTCCCAGGTCTTCCACGTTTCGCCGCCGTCGGCCGACCTGCTCCACGAGTCGCAGAAGAGGTAAGCCTGCTGGTGGTACGAGAAGACGCGTCCCGTGTCGGGATCCACATGCAAGTACGGGTCGCCTGACATAGGCGGTGTGTAGAACGCGCTGCGTACCGGCGGCGGAACCGACTTCGCCAGTGGTGTCAACCACGGGCTGACGTTCTCCCAGGTCCGACCCTCATCGACGGTCTTGTACACCGCGGGCGGCGGTAGCACACCCTGAAAAGTCGTGTCGGAGCCCACGTAGTACGCCGCGCCATCCGGTCCGAAACCGATCGTCGGTTCCCACGCGTTCGACTCGGCGACGTATCGCTGTTCGAAGACCGGTCGCGGGCCGCTGGATGCTCGCCAATCCATTCGCTCCTGCCCGGCGGCCGGCTTGGGGGCGATCCCCGAACTCAACGAGACCAGTGCGACCAGCAGCGCGATCGAAGTCAGTCGGCGCGAGGTGACCATGCGACGACCGAGTCGATATGGCACCAGGCACCCCCTCCCGGATGTCGTCTCCCCCAGAGGACTATTTCGGTGCCCGCAACGGGACCTCCTCCCGAGATGCCCCGTCCGATCGGTCGCCGCCGACACCCCTGTGAACTGGGAATTTTCGGAGGTAATGTTTCCCTCCCTCGCGAGGGCGCGCGGGGACCACGCCGATCTTTCCTGGATGGGGGGCCATGCCAGATACCGAGATCAGTATCAAAGGGCTGACCAAGTCCTTCGGGCCGCAGATGGTTTTGGAAGACATCACGTGCGACATCCCCAAGGGCAAGATCACGCTCATGCTCGGCCCCTCGGGTACGGGCAAAAGCGTCTTCCTCAAGCACCTCGTCGGCCTGCTCAAGCCCGACCGCGGCGAGATCTGGATCGATCACAAGAACGTCCCCGCGTTGTCCGAGAAGGAGCTCTACGAGGTCCGCCGCAAGTTCGGTGTCCTCTTCCAGGACGGCGCGTTGTTCGGCTCAATGAACATCGTCGACAACGTGGCCTTCCCATTGCGCGAGCACACCAAGAAGAAAGAGTCTGAGATCAAACAGATCGTCGACGAAAAACTGAAGATGGTGGGCCTCACGGGGGCCGAGAAGAAACTCCCGGGTGAGATCTCGGGTGGCATGAAGAAACGCGCCGGCCTGGCGCGTGCCCTCGTCCTCGACCCGGAGATCGTTCTGTTCGACGAACCGGACTCGGGCCTCGACCCGGTGCGGACGGCGTTCCTCAACGAGCTCACCATGGACCTGAACCAACAGCTTCAGGCGACGTTCATCGTCGTGACCCACGACATCGCAACGGCCCGCCAAGTCGCCGACTTCATCGGGATGCTCTACCGGCGGAACCTTGTGAAATTCGGGCCCGCCCGGGAGATGTTCGAGTCGGATATCCCCGTCGTGCGCCAGTTCCTCACGGGTGACACGGAGGGCCCGATCGGGATGTCCGAGGAGAAGGACCAGGTCAAACAAGAAGACATCAAGCCGCAGTCGAGCGCCGGTCTCACGGCCGCGGAGACCGAAGAGATGGAACGGGAAGCTGTCCTCGCGGCGCAACGGAAGAAAGCGACCTAGATGGCATCAGAAGCACCCGCGGTCCCCCGGCGACCTCTTCCTCTGGTCGGTCCTCTGCGCAACCTCGTCACCGAGACCGGCAACATGTTCGCGATCACGCTCGAAGCGTTCCGGCTGATGCCAAAGCCGCCCTATCCGTGGCGCGAGTTCATCCGTCAGAGCTGGTTCATCGCCAGCGTCTCGATGATCCCTGCCGTCCTGGTCTCGATCGCGTTCGGGGCCACGATCGCCCTCCAGGTCGGCAACGTCGCGCGCCAACTCGGCGCGGAGTCGCAAACCGGTGCAGCCATGGTCCTGGCCGTGGTGCGTGAGGCCGCGCCCATCGTCGCCGCCCTGCTGATCGCGGGGGCCGGTGGCTCTGCGATGTGTGCCGACATCGGCTCGCGCAAGATCCGCGACGAGATCGCGGCGATGGAAGTGTTGGCCGTCAATCCCATCGCGACGCTCGTGGTGCCGCGGATCTGGGCCGCCGTGTTCGTGGCGATGTTGCTGGACGGGTTCGTATCGGTAGCCGGGATCGCCGGCGGCTATTTCTTCAACGTCGTGATCCAAGGAGGTACGCCCGGTGCGTATCTCGCGTCGTTCGGGTTACTCGCTCAAACCGCCGACCTCATCGTCGCGATCCTGAAGGCGGGCGTCTTCGGGCTCGTGGCGGCGATGGTGGCCGTCTATTTCGGGTTCTATGCGAAGGGTGGTCCAAAAGGCGTCGGCGATGCCGTCAACCGCGCCGTGGTCGTGACGTTCATGCTGATCTTCTTCGTGAACTTCATCCTCACCGCTCTGTATTTCGCGATCGTCCCGCAGAAGTTCGGATAGAGGAGCCAACCGGTGGCCACGCAAGCGCGCGCAGGGAGGTTGACGGGAACGCTCGGGATGCCCGGGAGGCTGGCCACGCGCGCCGTCGATGGCCTCGCGAACATCGGCGAGCAACTCGCCTTCATGGCCAAGTCGCTCGGCGATCTGATCTTTGCGCTGCGCCATGGCGGCGAGATCGCTCGTCTGATCTCGGAGATCACGATGGGCGCAGGAGCCCTGATCGTCGGAGCGGGAACCGCGGGCGTCATCTTCTTCATGGCGTTCTTCACCGGGACACAGGTGGGACTCGAGGGATTCAAAGGCCTCCAACTGATCGGCGCCGAGGCCTTCACCGGGTTCGTGTCGGCGTTCGCGAACACCCGCGAGATCACCCCTTTGATCGCCGGTGTGACCCTGGCGGCGCAGGTCGGCGCGGGATTCACCGCCGAGCTCGGTGCGATGCGCGTCAACGAAGAGATCGATGCTCTCGAGGTGATGGCCGTGCGTCCGGTCCCCTACCTCGTGTCCACGCGCATCGTCGCGGCGATTATCGCGATCACGCCGCTGTATCTGATCTCGCTGTTCGCCAGCTACATCGCGACCGAGCTAGTAGTCACGAAGCTCCTGGGGTTGTCGGGGGGGACCTACGACCACTACTTCTCCCTCTTCCTGCCGTGGCAAGACGTCTTCTATTCACTCATCAAGGCGATGGTGTTCGCCATCGCGGTGGCACTGATCCATTGCTACTACGGGTTCAATGCAAGTGGGGGGCCCGCAGGCGTGGGGATCGCGGTCGGCAAAGCGATCCGCGCGTCGATCGTCACCGTGAACGTGCTCAATCTGATGATGTCGGCATTCATGTGGGGCGTGTCCGACACGGTTCGTATCGCGGGCTGAGGTGGAAAGACGCCGAGTGCTGACGAGACCACGAACTTCGTGGCGTGGTCAGCACTCGGCGAGAAGGACTTAGGGAGGCTGTGACATAACGAGGCTGCGGCACGCTTTAGTGGGGGTCCTTGCCCTCGCGCTCTTGACAGGTGCGGTGGTTCTGACCGGGATGTTCCTCACCGGTCAGATCCGGTCGGCGCGCGTGCCCGCGGCCGCGGTGTTCGGAACATGCGGGCAGGGTCTGCGCGTGGGTGGAGATGTCAAAGAGCGCGGTGTGCTCGTCGGTCGTATCGACAAGATTGAACGTCTCGACGACGGACGCTGTCGCGTCGACGTCGCGCTGTTCCCCGCGTCCATCGAGCAGATCCCACGCAACGTGGGGGCCCAGGTCCGTGCGAAGACGATCTTCGGCGAGAAGTGGGTCGAACTCCTCTATCCCGACGACCCGGTTGAAGAACGCCTTGTAGCCGATCAAGTGATCGAGGAGACGATCGACCCGTTAGAGGTCGAGACGATCCTCAACGTCGCGCTCCCGCTGCTGGATGCGATCGATCCCGAATACCTGGCCGGTGCGCTCGAGGCGCTTGCGGGCGGATTCGTGGGACACGAGGCCGCCGCGATCCGGGGCATCGAGGCCGGTAGCGAAGCGGTCCGCGTCGCCAACGAGAACACGGCGCTGTTCAAGAAAGGCGTGAACCAGCTCGCCGAATCTGCCGAGGTCTTCAACCGCGTCGACGAGGACCTGCTGGCCTCGCTCCGCCGGTTGGACGAGCTCAACAACTTCACGACCGAGAACTCGGCGCTGATCGCGGAGAACCTCGAGAAGGCACCGGCTCTATTGCGAGAACTCTCGGTGCTGTTCGAGACGCGGATCTTCGATCTCACGAGGATCGTCGACCGCGGGGCGACCGTGATCGGTGTCCTCGCGGCACGCGCATCGGATATCGACCGGCTACTCGAGGTCCTCCCGGTCTTCAACTCGAGCTGGATACGCAACCTCGATCACACCTGCACGCAACGTTCTACAAGCGATGTCCGCAGCCAGGGCGAACGCGTGCCGGGTCGCTGCTGGCGCGTCCACAACCTCCTGAGTCAAAGCCAGGGTGAGTACGCCCCGGGCGAGGAACCGAGGCCTGAAAAGCCGCTCGACTATTCGCGCTTCGGTTTCCAGGACCCGACGGAGCTCCAGCGCGTTTTGTTCGCGCCCGCCGCGGAGGAACCGAAATGATCCGCAGCACAGGCGCGAAGCTCACGATCTTCACCGTCGTCACGATCATCGTGACGTTCTGGCTGGCGTCGGTCATCGGGAAGCTGAACCCATTCGACAAGACGTACCCGATCAAGGCCGTGTTCTCCGATGCAACCGGCATCCTGAACGGCGACCCCGTCAAGATCGCCGGCGTCGACGTGGGCAAAGTCACGTCGTTCGAGGTCCAAGGCGGCGAGGCGATCATCTCGATGGAGGTCTCAGCCGAGGTCGAGCTCCCTAAGAACGTGCTCGCCGAGATCAAGTTCCGCAACCTGCTCGGCCAGAGGATCCTGAATCTCATCAGGCCGGAGGTCCCCTCCATCGAACCTTTGGAAGCCGGCGGCATCATCCCCGTGCACCAGACCACCCCGGCCCTCGATCTCTCCGTCGTGTTCAACAACCTGCGGCCCCTGATCCAGAGCACTAATCCGGAAGACATCAACACGGTAGCGCGCGCCGTACTCGAGATATTCGAGGGTCGGAAAGACGACTTCGCGAAGATCCTCGGCAACGTCGGCGAGGTGACGCAAGAACTCGCGAACCGTGACCAGCGGCTCGCGCGTCTCGTGACTCACCTCGACGAGTTGACCCAGATCCTGAACGAGGAATCCGACTCGATCCGCAAGGGTGTGAGGAAGTTCGGGGAGTTGATGGAGTCGCTCGCCGACGTGACTCCGACGATCGAACTGGTCGTCGATCAGCTCAACTCCGCGTCGAGCAAGTTCGGCGGCATCCTGATCCGCAATCGCGCGAACCTCGACTCCGAACTCGAGGACCTCAACACGGTCCTCGGGATCATCGACGACGAACTGGGTCCCCTCGACACGGTCGCCAAGAACCTCAAGGAGATCCTCCTTGCGACTGCCCGCACTCAGTCGTACGGCAAGTGGTGGACGTTGTACCTGCCCAACCTCTGCCTCGAAGAACCGGTGGGCTGCCGATGAAAGCGGGCGGCTAGATGGCGATCAAGAACTTCCGCGAGCGGTCGCCGATCGTCATCGGCTTGATCTCGATCCTCGCGATCGCGGTCGGCACTGTGTTCGCGTTCTCGATCGACAAGTTCCCCGCCCTCAAGCAGGCCTATGACGTCCAGGCCGAGTTCAAGGACGCGGCCGGACTCAAGGCCGAGAACCAAGTGCGCGTCGCGGGGATCAAGGTCGGCACCGTGTCCAACATCGAGCTCGCCGGCGACCGCGTGCTCGTCACTATGGAGATCGACAACGGCATCCAGATTCCCAACGACGCGTTCGCGGAGATCAAGCTCGCCACAATTCTCGGCACGAAATTCGTCGACATCGACGCCAAGGGCGGCGCGCCCTACCTGGAAGCAGGCGCGCTGATCCCGCTGGACCGCACGGCTATCCCCTACGAGATCTATCAGGCGTCGAACCAGGGCACCGACGTCTTGGAGGAGCTCGACGGTGACGCCCTGAACGCGATGCTCCTGGAGCTTTCTGATCTCGTGCGCATCGCACGCGAAGAGGTCGGAACCGCTCTATCCGGGTTAAACGAGCTCGGTCAGGGTCTCAATGCACGACAAGACGAACTGCGCTCGTTGCTAGCGAACGCGAACGACGTCACGCGCGTGCTCGCCGAAGAAAGCGACGAACTGAATCAACTCATCTCTGCCTCCGACGATGTCCTGGCATCACTCGCCAGCAAGCGCGAGGAAGTTCAGGCGCTCCTTGAGTCCACGAAGCTGATGTCCGGAGAGCTCACGAGCCTGCTGCGCAACAACCGCGCGAACGTCGATGGAATCCTCACGAAGTTGCACCGCGCCCTCGTGGTACTCGATCGCAACGTCGAGCACCTCGACGTTGCCTTCGAATATGCGGGCGCGTCGTCGCGCTACTTCGGCGGTATCTTCCAGCAGGGCCGCTGGGGCGACGTTGCTCCCTGCTCGATCTTCGCCAGTAGCTGCGCGGGTGACGAGTGATGCAGCGATTCATTAGACCGCTCGCTGGCCTGGTCATCGTCCTCTTGGTGCTCGGGGGGGCCGGGCTCGCGCTGCGCGGTGGCGACAACACATACGAAGTCACTGCGTACTTCGAGAAGGCGATCGGCCTCTTCCCCAACTCCGACGTCGACATCCTCGGCGTGCCCGTCGGCAAGGTCACCTCCGTCGATCCGCAGGGCTCGAGTGTCAAGGTGGTAATGCAGGTCTCGGACGAGTACAAGGTGCCCGCCGACGCGTTCGCTCAGATCGTCCCAATCTCGGTGATCGCAGACCGGTTCATCCAACTGCACCCGCCTTACACCGGCAGCGGCCCCACTCTCGAAGACGGAGCGGTGCTCGATCTCGACAGGACGCAAATCCCCGCCGAACTCGACGACGTCTTCAAGCAACTGAAGAAGTTGCTCGAGGCGATCGAGCCGGGCGAAGAGGGTGAACCGGGTGCCCTCGGCTCGCTGATCGTCGAGCTGAACAAGACGCTGCGCGACCGAGAGCAAGACCTCAAAGGCACGATCGTCAACACGTCGGCTTTGACCGGGGCTCTCGCGGACGCGCAAAACGATCTGTCGCAGACGTTGATAAACCTCAACGACTTCTTCGGGACCCTCGCGACGCAAGCCGGCTCGATAGGGAGCCTGAACGCCAACCTTGCAACCGTGATGGGCACGCTCGCCGAAAGCCGAGACGACCTCGAACAAACGCTCGCGAACCTCGCCGACATGACGGGAGAGGTCGGCCGCGTCGTCGAGTTACATGGCGACCGCCTCGGGGGGGATCTGCAACTCGCCGCCAACATCCTGTCGACCATCCTCAAGAACCGACAGTCCGTCGAGGAGTCGCTGTCATGGTTGCCGGTCGTCGCGATCGGACTGAAGAACGCCTACCACGGGGGCGAGATCAAGGCCACGGACGTGCGCGACAGCTTGAACGACCTTTCCTGCACGCCGCTGGAAGACCTTCCGAACGGCCCGGTGAAGGACGCGTTGCGCGAGATCTGCCGCGACTTCACGACCGAGCCGCCGCCCGAAACTGCCACCGGCGACGAGTCCGAGGCGACGATCGTGCCCGAACGGGACGAGCCACTCGATTGCCGCGATGGCGTCAGAAAAGTGCGCCGGCAGTTGAAGCGACTCCGCGCCGTCGAACTGCCGGCCGCGGTGCTCGACCAGGCCATCGCTCCACTGGAGCGCAAACTGCGTCGCCTCGCGCGCGAGTGCAAGAAGTTCGGCGAAGAACTGACCGGCAGGGGAGGCATCCTCGGCGACGGCGGGTTGCTCGACTCGATCACCGATGACCTCGGTACCGTCCCAGATCTGGGTTCGGATGAGCCCGACGTCGCGGGGGTCGCGGCCGGTCCCGGCGCGGTGGGGGAAACGTCGCCGTCCGCCTTCGACTCGTTCACGGATTGGCTGTCCGGACTGACCTCGTTCCTGGGGTGGTCATGGTGATCCGCCGCGCCGCGCTATTAACCGTGGCCTGCCTGCTGACGGGATCGTGCGGACTCGTCGGGCTCGAACCGGCGTGCAACGGAAGCGAGCTGATCGCGAAGTTCGACCAGGTCGGTGATCTCGTCACGAACGCGAATGTTCAGTCTTCAGATGTCGAGATCGGCAACGTTCAGACCATCGCCTTGGACGGTTGGGAGGCGCGCGTCGGGATGTGCATAGACGCCGACGAGCAGATTCCCGAAGACGTCATCGCGGTTGTGCGGACGACCTCCCTTCTAGGCGAGAAGTTCATCGATCTGCAGGCTCAGTCCGAAGGGCCGCCGTTCCTCGAAGACGGGGCGGTCCTCGAGACGGATCAGACGTCTAAGGCCACCGAGCTCGAAGAGGTATTCGCGAAGCTCGCGGGCGTCCTCGGCACCGGCAACCTCGAGCAGATCAACAGGTTCACCTCGGCCCAGGCGAACATCCTGCGCGATAACGCCGGCGAGCTGCGCAACGTACTCGTAGACCTCAGGGACTTCACCGACACGCTGGCCGACCGCAAGGTCCAGATAGCGGACGCGGTCGACAACCTCGATTCGGTCGCGTCGACGTTGCTCGCCGACAAGCCGGTGCTGCGCAACTTCTTGAGATCCTTCGCAGATTCCTCGGAGGTCCTCGCCAACCAGCGCGACGGCTTGAGGTCATTGCTGTTCAGCCTCGAGCGTTTCACGGACATTGCGGTTCAACTCCTGAACGCGACCGAACGTGGGCTGAACGAGCAGTTCGCCGACCTCAGGCCGGTGCTCGAGACGGTGGTCGCGAACTCGGCCAACCTGAGACGCAGCCTCGAGACACTTGCGACGTTCAGCCAGTGGTTCCCGGAGACGATGCCGGGTGAATACCTGCAACTGGATGTCTGCCAGGCGGGCGAGGACGACTTCGACCAGGGCACGAACTGCCCGCAGAACAACCCAATGATGGGCTCCAGCGATGAGCGTCGCGCCGCGAACGACACCGAGTTCATCCTCAGGTCGCCGTTGGGGGGGCCGCGATGAAGATCCCCGAGCGGACGCGGCTACAGATAAACCTCATCGCGTTCCTGATCCTCGCCATGTTCCTCGCCTACGCCATGGCGAACCAGGTCCTGAGCATCCTGCAGGAGCGCATCACGGTCACTGCGTTCTTCGAGGACGCGGGCGGTGTCTTCACCAACCAGGAGGTCACGTATCGGGGCATCACGGTCGGCCAGGTCGGTGAGCTACGCGTGGTTGAGGACGGCGTCGCGATCGACCTCAAGATCAAGAAAGGAACGCTGATCCCTGCCGAGGACGTCGAGGCTCGTGTCATGTTCAAGAGCGCGGTCGGAGAACAATTCGTCGACCTGTTACCGGCCACCGACGTCGAGCCCTATCTGGAAGATGGCGACGAGATCCCGATGTCGCAGACCTCGATCCCGGTCAGCACGCAGGAACTGCTGACGTCGCTCGAAGGGGTGCTCCGCGGCGTGCCTCCGGAGGACCTGAAGGGCGCCATCGATGCCTTGGGCATCGGATTGACGGGGACGGGACCCGATATCGCGACGTTGATCGAGTCGCTGGCGGATCTCGCCGAGCTGTTCGCGGAAAGGGCGCCGGAGTTCGAGGGCATCCTGAGATCGGGAACGCAGGTGGGAGATGCGTTCCTTGAATCCAAGGAGGATTTCATCGCGGCCATCAACGACCTCGAGCCGGTCGCCGCGGCATTGTCGGATAGCACCGAGAATCTCAAACGTCTCCTCACCAACACCAACCTCACGTCCGAGGAAGTGATCGCGCTCTTGAAGCGAGATCGAGCCGCCCTCAACGAGTTCATCTCGGACTTCGCAGAGGTCAACGACCTGCAGGCCGAACATCAAGACGATCTCTTACGTCTGCTCACGCAGCTGCCGCTCGCGCTCGGGAACGTGAACAAGACGTTCGAACCCGCCACGGGCATGGTGCGATTCGGGCTCGTCCAGGACGAGAACCGCCAGCCGTGCAGCTACGGCCGCGCCCGCAAGAGTCCCGAGGATCGCAACACCGGCCCCCCTCCGAAGAACCTGAGCTGCGAGAGCCCGCCCGCATACAGTGGAAGGGCGGAGTCGACGACGTCCGAAGGTGGCACGCCGACCGCGCTCGAGCGATTGCTGACCGGAGATGCTGATTTGATCGATCCGGGATCATCGCTGCCCGCGCGCATGTCCGACTGGTCCTGGACGCTCTTTTACCTGCACAGCGTCTGATCGTTTGGCGTTGGGCATGCGTTTGCCCGACGCGGCCTGGCGAAATTTCAGAAATCAAAGTCACTCACTCGCTGAATCGAATCGGATTTCTGAAATTTCGCGAAAGCCGCTGAGGGCAACCGCTGCCGACGCCTTTACGATGGCGACATGAACGAAGAAGACGCGCGCGCCGACGAACTCGGCGGGGCCCCACTGGACGTCCCTGGCATCGCGGAGCTCGCCGGGGAGGCTCCGGAGCGCAGCTGGAAGGTTCCCGTCCTGGCGGCACTTGCCGTCGTCGGCATCGCGTCCGCCGCAACGTTCGGCTTCCTGTACGTGACCGCTGCCGCGGCGCCCGACGACGTGAACTCCTATCTCGACGAAGAGCGCCCCGAGGTTGCCGAGCGAGCCCGGCAAGTGGCGGATCTGTTGATGAACTACGACTCCACCAACCTCGAAGAGGTGTCGGCTCAGATGCTGGAGATCTCGACCGGCAACTTCCGGGAGCAATACGAAGAAGTGCTTTCATCGGGAGCGGGTCTCGGCCCCGCGCTGGAAGAGGCGTCTGCATCGTCACGCGGTCAGATCCTCGATGAGCCCGATATCGCGTTCCGAGGGCCAGCGGAGGCGCTAGTGATCCTGCGCACTACCCAGACGACGCAGTCAAGCGACAATCCCGAAGGCCGCACATTCGAATACGTCCTGAAGATCACGCTGGTGGATACGACGGATGCCGGGTGGAAGGCGGATCGGGTCGAGATCCTCAGCGCCCAAGAGAGTTAGAACGCCTACTTGGAGCCGAACGTCTCCACGAGGGCCTGGTAGTTCTCCATCAGGCGCTCCGGCTTGGGGCCGTACCACGGCCCCGCGACCATGAAGCGGTCGGCCACGCCCTTGGTCCACTCGTCGGCCTTCTGTTTGCACTCCTGGGCCGGACCCGCGATCCCCATCGCGTCGCAGAGGTCGTCGTCGATCAGCTCGATCATGCGCTCTTTGTCCTTGGCCTCGAACGCGCTTCGCAGGGCAGGAACGATGTCGGCCTTGCCGTGTAGCTCGAGGATCGGCGTGTACGTGCGGGTCGTGGCGTAGAACGCGAGTTGCAGCTTCACCTCGCGGCGGGCTGCGTCCACGTCGTCATTGATCGAGACCATCCAGTCGGTGGTGATGCTGCATTCGTCCGGCTTGCGTCCGGCGCGCTCGGCCCCCTCGGCCACCGCAGGACGGATCACTTCCTCGATGTAACGGGGCGACGCGAGAGGGTGCGCGATGAGACCGTCGGCGACCTCGCCACACGTGCGGGCCATGATCTTGCCGACCGCGGCGAAATAGATCGGCACGTCGCGCGGCGGAGGCTGACGCTTACCTCCGAAAACGGGCCTCGTCACCGTGTAAAAGCGACCCTGATGGGTGACGTCGTCACCGCGGTTGGCGGCCCACACCGTGCGCATCACCTCGGCGTATTCCTTCATCTTCGGCGCGGGGTGCTCGAACTTCACTGAGAAGCGCTCCTCGTTGATGCGCTTGACCTGCGTCCCCAGGCCGAGGATGAAACGGCCGCCGGAGAGCTCGTCGAGATCGGCGGCCTCCATCGCCGTGATCGTCGGCGAGCGTGGGAAGGCGAGGGCGATCGAGGTACCGACCTTGATCTTCGTGGTTGCCTGGATCGCGACCGACGCGGTGACGAACGCGCTGTTCTGTGTTTCTGCCGCCCAGCAGGACTCGAACCCGGCGTCTTCGACCATCTTGGCCATCGGCGCGACCAACCCCAGCGATCCGCCGACTCCTATCCCGTAGTCCATGGCTCGGGCACTATAAGCCGCCGCTTGCACACCGCTCGGGGGCGTGTATCTTCCCGGCCAAACGCACTTGCAAGGAGGAGTTGTGCCTGAGCTGCTGGACGAGGAAGAGATCGAACAACGTATCGACGAGCTCGGTGACTGGGAGCGAGAGGGCGGCGAGATACAGAAGGTTTTCGAATTCGACGACTTCGCCTCGGCCATCAAGTTCGTGAACGACGTCGCCAAGATGGCCGAAGCGAAAGAGCATCATCCCGACATCGATATCCGCTTCAACAAGGTCAAGTTGGTGCTCAGCACCCACGCCGAAGGTGGCCTCACCCACTGGGACTTCGACTTCGCCGGCGAGATCGAACAGACGATCGAAACCGACTAGCTGATCGGAACCTCCGTTTCGCGCAGCCAGGGCGGCAACGAAAAGGTCACGTCCTCGGTCGTTATCTCTTTCGTTTCGACCGTCTCGTAGCCAAGCTCCGCGAGGCGAGTGAGTAACCGCTCGACGAGCACCTCGGGGGCACTCGCGCCCGAGCTCACGCCGACGACCTCGGCCCCCTCGAGCCACGCGGGGTCTAGATCGGTCTCGTCGGGCACCAGGTAAGCGGGCGTTCCTGCCGCGCGCGCGACCTCGACCATGCGGTTCGAGTTCGAAGAGTTGAGTGCGCCGACGATCAAGACCACGTCGGATTCGGGCGCGATCGCCTTGACCGCAACTTGACGGTTCTGTGTCGCATAACAGATGTCGTCGCTGCGAGGACCGGCGATGTCGGCGAAGTGCGCGCGCAGGGCCTCCACGGTCTTCAAGGTGTCGTCCACCGATAGCGTGGTCTGGGTCAGGTAGCCCACCGGTCGACCCGGATCCAGACCCAGGGACGCGATCTGCTCGGGACTCTCAATCACATGGGTGTCCTCGGGGGCTTCTCCCGAGGTCCCCTCGATCTCCTCATGACCTTCATGACCGACCAACACGATCTGACGTCCACCGCGCGCGAAGCGCTTGGCCTCGAGATGGACCTTGGTCACCAGCGGACAGGTCGCATCGATGACCTGCAGGTTGCGGGCCTCGGCGTTTCGTCGAACCTCGGGCGAGACGCCGTGGGCCGAGAAGATGCACACGGCGCCTTCGGGGATCTCGGACTCCGACTCGACAAAGATCGCGCCCCTCTTCTCGAGCTCCTGCACGACGTGGCGGTTATGAACGATCTCCTTGCGCACGTAGACCGGAGCCCCGAGTGTGTCGAGGGCGCGCTCGACCATCTGGACGGCGCGATCGACGCCGGCGCAATAGCCGCGGGGGGCCGCGAGAAGGACCTTCTTCACACCTCCAGGGTAGTCGCCTAGGGCGGTCCCTCGGGACGAGATGAGCAATAGATCAGATGGTGGATGTCGTGGAAGGAGGCCTCCCAACCGACGGTCATGCCGATCTTCTCGGCTACACCACGCGACGGGATATTGACGGGACGGATTATCGAGATGACACGTGCGAGACCGACCACCTCGAACGCGTGTGCCAGGCACGCAACTCCCGCTTCCGACGCGATCCCCTGCCGCCAATTCTCCTTCTGCACGTGCCAGCCGACCTCGACGTCGCGTACGCCTTCGACCTCCTGCCATAGCAATCCGCACTCGCCGAGGAATGTGCCGTCCGTGCGGCGTTCGATCGCCCAGATCCCGTGACCGTGATGCGCGTACGACAATTGGTTGCGTTCGAGCCACGCGTCGACCTTGTTCGGCGACCACGGCTCCGGGTAGTAGCTCATGACCTCGGGATCTCCCAGCATCCGGTTCAGCTCCGGAAGGTCGCCTTCGGTCAGCTGGCGCAACCCCAGATGCTCAGTCTGAATGAGGTACGTCATCCTCGCGCCCCGGGCCCCCTGGTCGTCTTCGGGCGCTTGACTGGCTTGCGAAAGAGATCCGGCAGACCTGCCTCTTGCGATGACGGGCACAGGTGCTCAATGGCGCAATCTTCACAACGGGGTCGTTTCGCGTCGCACGTCTGGCGCCCGTGCTCGATGAATAGATCGGTCACGAGCAACCGGTCCTTCGGAGAAACGACCGCCATAAGGTCCTGCTCGATCTTCACGGCTTCCTTGCTGTTCCACTCGGTCAGCGCCAACCTGACCGCCACGCGACCGACGTGCGTATCGACCGCGATGCCGGCATCGGGATCCTTGAGTGCGACCTCGGGGAAGAGGTTGAGCTGCACAACGTTCGCCGTCTTGCGCGCGACCCCCGGAAGGGTCGTGAGTTCTGCGATCGTCTTCGGAACCTCGCCGTCGAAGTCATCCACGAGCCGCTGGCACATCCCTCTGAGCGCGCGCGTCTTCTGGCGGAAGAAACCCGTCGACTGGATGTCGCGTTGTAGCTCCTCCTCGTCGACGGCAAGGTAATCCTCCGGACGGCGGTACTTCTTGAAGAGGTCCTTCGTGACGATGTTCACCCGGGCATCGGTGGATTGAGCCGAGAGGATCACGGCGACGACGCACTCGAGAGGGGTCTCGTATTCAAGGGCGATCCGGGCCTCGGGATAGGCCTTCTTGAGGCGAGTCAGGATCGGGCGGATGCGCTCGGGGGCGGGGGCGCTGCGGTCGACGGGCACGCCTGGAACATATCGGCTAGGCTTCCCGAACGACCGTTCGTTCGGGCGGTCTGGAACGGGGATCCCAATGGCTCAAACCGCAGCGAAGATACATAGCCCCCGGCGCGCCGAGATGGTCGCGGTCGCGGCCCGGCTCTTCTCCGAGCGCGGGTACCACGGGACCTCGATGCAACACCTCGCCGAGGCGCTGGGGTTACAGCGGGGCTCTCTGTACGCCCACATCGGCAGCAAAGAGGAATTGCTCTTCGACGTCGTCAACGAAGGAGCCGATCGTTTCATCGAACGCGGCGAGCGCGCCCGCGACATGAATGCCCTCGCCACCGTCCGGCTGCGCCGATTGCTCGTGGGCCACATCGAAACCGCGATCGAGCATCTCAACGCCGCGACCGTGTTCCTGAACGAATGGCGCTATCTCTCTCCCGAGCTCAAGGAACTGGTGCAGGCCAAACGCGATCATTACGAAACGCTCGTGCGCGCGATCATCAACGACGGTATCGCGGCCGGCGATTTCCGAACGGACGCGAACGTGCGCTTCGCGGCGCGTCTCGTGTTGTCGGCGGGTAATTGGACCTATGCGTGGTACCGGCCCGGGGGCGAGCTCGGGCCCACCGAGATCGGTGAACGTTTCGCGGAACTCATCGTCAGAGGATTGGAGGGCAGATGACCTACGAAGAGAAACTGGCCCGTTTCAACGAGCGCATCGAGGCCGGTGACAAGATCGAGGCACAGGACTGGATGCCCGACGACTACCGTTCGGGGGTCCTGAAGTTCATAGAGATGCATGCGAACTCGGAGATCATGGGGGCCTTGCCCGAGCGCGAATGCCTCCCCGCGGCCCCCAGTCTGAAACGCAAGATGTCTCTGTGCGCCAAGATCCAGGACGAGGTCGGTCATTCGCAACTGTTGTACCGGGTCGCCGAAGATCTCGGCAAGAGCCGCGATGCGATGTTCGAGGACCTCATCAACGGGAGATCGAAGTTCCACAACGTCTTCCACTACCCCGTGAAACATTGGGGCGATGTCGCGCTGATCGGATGGTTGATCGATGGCGCCGCTCTCGTCACGCAAGCAGCTCTACTCGATTCTTCGTACGCTCCTTACACGCGCGTCCTGAAGAGGATCTGCTCGGAAGAACAGCTCCACCTCCGCCACGGTGAGGACATCACCCTCGAGCTCGCGTCCGGCACAGACGCACAGCGCGAGCTTTTCCAGGACGCGCTGAACCGGTGGTGGCTGGCGATAATCCATTTCTTCGGCCCTCGCAGCAACGTCGCGAAGGACCTCCTCCTCAGGTGGAAGGTCAAGACCCGCACGAACGAAGACCTCCGACAGGAGTTCCTCGATCGCTACGTGCCGAAGATCCTCGAACTCGGCTTCACGCTCCCGACGCCGACGCCGTACCAGTCGGACGGCCATTGGTTGATCAAAGATGATGACATCGACTGGGCGCCACTCGAGGCGATCAAGCGCAACGAAGGACCCGAGACCGCCCGCCGGCTGTCCACGCGCAAGCAGACCTACGACAGCCATCGCTGGGTACGCGAGGCATTGAGCGGACCCGCGATCCACGCGGCCTGATCGATGGACGTCTACGAGGTCTTCCGTCGTTCGGGCCACAAGGAGGCGTTCGAGCATTGCGGCAGCGTCATCGCGCCGGATGCCGACATGGCGCTCTTGATGGCGAAGGAATGCTTCCTGCGCCGGCGTGAGGGCGACCATCTCTGGGTCGCACGCCGGTCCGACATCCATTCCTTCTCTGATGAATCGCTCCTCGAGATCGCCGCGGACAAGTCATACCGATTCGCCGAGGCCTATCGTGACGTCGTCAACAAGCGCGAGCGGGCCCGCGAGCGCGTGGCAGGGATCGCATGAGCGACTCGCTCGTTGCGCTGTTAACCGTGCTCGGAGACGACGAACTCGTGATCGGCCATCGTCATTCCGAGTGGACGGGATACGCCCCGCATCTCGAAGAGGACATCGCGTTCTCGTCCATCGCGCAGGACGAGATCGGCCACGCAACGGCGTATTACTCGCTACTCGGGAAGGTGACCGGAGACGAACCCGATGCGCTCGCTCTCGGTCGGTCGCAAGACGCGTACCGCAACGCGATCATCTGTGAGCGACCGAACAGGAACTGGGCCTACACCCTTGCCAGGCACTGGCTGTACGACACGGCCGATGACATCCGACTTGCCGCGCTCGAGGGGTCGTCGCACGACGATCTTGCCGCGCTCGTCACGAAGATCAGGCGCGAGGAGCGCTATCACCTCATCCACGCGAACTCATGGATGAGACGGGTCGCGAAGGGACCGGTGGAAGGGCGCACGAGGCTCATGGATGCGATCGGAGTCGCGTTCCCCGAAGCCGTCGCGTTGTTCGAACCGATCGAGCAGGAGGACGCCGCCGTCAAGGAAGGCTGGCTCCCGACCCCCTCGGACGAGATGCGCAGACGCTTTCTCGACGGAACGGAAGTAGCACTGGACGAACTGGGTCTACCGACGGAGATACACGCACATGCCGCCGAGCGCGCCGAGTTCGTCGCTTCTTCTTCCGGCGATCTGATCGACGCCCCCGGCGAGCGGAAGACCGACTCCCCTCCGTCCGACGGCGGCGGTGGTCGGCGAGGGCGACATACCGCGGATTTCGAATCACTCTGGAACGACATGACTACCCAGTACCGCGCCCATCCGGGAGCTTCGTGGTGAGCGCCCTGATCGATACCCGGGTGTGGGACGCCCTGGGTCGCGTGATGGATCCAGAGATCCCCGTCGTTTCGGTCGTCGAGATGGGCATGGTGAGAGACGTTGCTGTCTCGGGCCGACGCGCGACCGTGACCATCCTCCCGACGTTCACCGGCTGCCCGGCGGTGCCCATCATCCGTGAGGACGTGGCCGCCGCGGTCGCGGCCGTTAACGGCATAGAGGAGGTCGAGGTCGAGTTCTCCTACGATCCGCCCTGGACGTCCGACCGCATCTCTGAAGAGGGCCGGGGCAAGCTCACGGAGTTCGGGATCTCGCCTCCCACGGGAGATGGTCCCGTGCTGATCACCGACATCGGCATCCCGACGATCGCCGCGTGTCCCTTCTGCGGCAGTCGCGACACGCGAGCCGAGAATCCGTTTGGTCCCACACCCTGCCGCGCTATCTATTACTGCGCGGCATGCCGCAATCCGTTCGAGGTCTTCAAGCCGGTCTGATCTCTAGCGAGTGCTCGCGCTTCACACCTTGTCTAACGCCACCGCACCGCGGTTGTGCATCGTTTCCAGGAACACCTCGACCACGTCAGGATCGAACTGCGAACCGGCATTGGATCTGAGCTGCGCGTACGCTTCCTCATCCGACATAAACGCGCGGTACGGGCGATCGGTGGTCATCGCATGGAACGCGTCGCACACGAAGATGATGCGCGCCTCTATAGGGATCTCGTCGCCTTTCTTGCCGTCCGGATAGCCGCCGCCGTCGTAACGCTCATGGCAAGCCCGCACTATCGGGCGCACGTCCACGAGCCGCTCTATCGGCTCGAGGATCCTCTCGCCGAGCTCGGGGTGGGTCTCCATGATCACTCGCTCGTCGTCGGCGAGGGGGCCGGGCTTCCGGATGATGTCGGACGGGATCCCGATCTTCCCGATGTCGTGGAAGAGGGCGGCCAATTCGAGGCGCTTCAAGGTCACAACGTCGAGATTCATCGCGGCGCCCACATCGAGCGCCATGTCGGTTATCGAGCGAGCATGATCGGAGGTGTATTCATCCTTCGCCTCGAGAGCATTGGCGAGCGCCTCCACGGTAGAGAGGAACGTCCTTTCAAGGTTCTCGAAGGAGTCGACTCGATTGATCGCCATCTCGGCCTGGTTCGCGATCCCCGCTAGCAGACGCATCTTCCGCTCGGAGAACTCGTAATCGCCGTAAGCCGGTGCGCCGATGAACAGGCCGCCGAAGCGCCCACCGTCTAGCCGGAGCGGTGCGACCGCGATCGCGGAGTCCGGCGGGTCGGCGGGCATCCCCGGGATCTGCATGAACTCCAACTGCATCATCTTGAACGGGGCTGGCCGCGTGAGGAACGGCTCGACGTCGTCTCCCGCGAATTCGATCTGCGAGAGCTGCGCGACCCTGTCTTCTTCGTATCCCCAGATCGCTTCGAGCACGACGGATCCCCCGCGCGAGATGTCTTGCAGCCAGATGGAGGTGTGAGGGGAACCTAGGATGCGAGCCGACAGCTCGACCGTCAGCGATAACACTCTGTCAAGATCCTCGGTGATCGCGAGTTGCCGGCTGAAGTCCAAGAGCGAGTTCGCTATATCCGCATTCTCCTTCTCGCTCTTGTAGAGGAGAGCCTTCTGCATCGCGACCGAGCATTGGTAAGCGATGCCTTCCAGGAGACGCATCCGTTCATCGACGAAGTGATGTCCATTCGATGGGTTGCGCACGACGAGCCAACCACTGACGCCCTCACCGTCCCGGAGTGGAGCGACTGCAATCTCGCGCGTCCGTGACATGCCCGGGGTCACGAAATAGTCGTTCTGCTCCGAGGGAGAAAGCAGGACGGGCGACCGATGTTTCGCCAGCAATGCCTGCCCCGACTCCGCCGGAACCCGCACGCGGATCAGCTCCTCCACAGCGGGATCGTTCGCGTACCCGGTATGCGCGGCGCACTCGAAATCACCTGTAGACGCGTCCTTCAGCCACAGCGAACATTGCGTCGCGTCCAACCACCTTGCGGTTTCGCGGACGGCCTTCTGTCCGATCTCGAAAAAGGAGCCGAGTTCCGAGATGTGGTCGGCGAAGTTCAATAGGGCTTTGGCGTTCTCGGCCTCGCGACGCTGTGACTCATAAAGCCGCGCATTCTCGAGCGCGACCGACGCATGGCCCGCCAGGACCTCCATGAGCCGAACGTCGTCCTCGTCGAACTGATCAACTCCGAGAGAAGAGATGTAGATGACCCCTACCGTGCGCGAGCCATACGTGAGAGGTACGGCCACGATCGACTCCTCGACGGCCGGCGTACCGGGGACCTGGACCGCGTGCTCCTCCTCGAGGCCGTTGCCGACCAGCATGGGTCGGCCCGCGGCGGCGACGTGCCCCACGATGCCTTCGCCGACCGGACGGATCAGGGTCTCGGGGTCGCTCTCCATGACTTCCGCGAGCTCTCCTCTCGCCGCGATCGGATGGAGTTCGTCTCCGATACGCACCCAGATCAAGCAACTCATGTAATCGATCAGCGTCCGGAGCTCGTTCGCGATCGTGGCACCGATCTCCTTCACGTCGTTGGAGCGGTTGAGCTTCCCGGCCAGACTCTGGAGCATCTTCATGTGTGCGAGCGAGCGAACGTCGTGTGACCTCGTTGTCACACCGGGCCGTTCGTTTGAGCTCTCGTCGAACAGCGCGATGCGATCTTTGCCCTTGGCCTTCGCCGTCATCATGGCGGCTTCGGAGCAAGCCACGAGGGCCCGGGGGTTCATGGCGTGGTCGGGTCCCTGCGCGACACCGATCGAAACGGTGACGTGGCCGACTTGTTCGAAGTCGGTTTCCGAAACGGTGTTCAGCAAGCGCGTCGCGAGACCCAGGGCGTCGCCTGCATCGGACGAAGGCATGATTACGCCGAATTCCTCTCCCCCGAGTCGGCACACCACGTCTGAGCCGCGTAACGTCGCCTTCAGGATCTCGGACACCGAGATGAGCACCTGATCGCCCGTGCCGTGACCGTGGACATCGTTGACCTTCTTGAAGTCGTCGATGTCGATCATCAGCAGTGATACGGCGTCGTGTGTGCGCCCGGCCCGGATAAGTTCGGAGCGAAGACGCTCGTGGAAGAAGCGGTGGTTGTAGAGACCGGTCAGGGGATCGGTCTGCGCCTGGTGTTCGAGGGCCTGGCGCGTCTCGGCGTTGTCGATCGCCAGCGCGGCGGCGTCTCCGAACCTCTTGGCTAACTCGAATTCCTGGTCTGAGAATCGACCTTCCTCGCCGACGCGATAGAGATTCAGTGCGCCCTTGATGGAACCTCTAGCGATCAACGGGATGCAGATCAGCGCTTCGGGCTCCATCGGTGTGCCCGGGATGAACGTCACACGGGGGTCGAGATGCGCCTGGTTCGCGAGCACGGCCTCGCGGTTCTCGACCGCCCAACCCGTAATGCCTTGACCGAACTGCGCGCGACTTTGCAGGATCTGCTCGGCCCATTGATCACGCGCGAGCACCGGCACCAACATCCGTTCCGCCACATTTGCCTGGTAGATCGTCAGGCTATCGACCGGCACCAGCTCGCCCAGATGGTCGGCGATCGTTTCGAGGACCGCGTCGAGGCCCTGCTCCGAGAGAAGTTGGTGGAAGACGTCCGACAAACGCTCGTAGGAATCGGGGCGCGTCAAGGAAGTGACCTTCCCCCCATGCCTGCGCGCGCGTTCGATCGCGGGCAATCGAAACCCCTTCAGATGTCCGATTTGGTCTGCTAATTACCTATCGGCCGCCTCTCGAGCGGCCTTAAGGATGCTTAGTACTGCCCGTAGGTCCGCTCGATATGGAACTCGTAGATCAGCCGTTGCTCCTTCACCATCGCCGCGAGGTACTCGTCGACGTCGTCCGGCTCCCTCGCGAGGACCCGGTACAGGGCGAGATTCAACATCGGAGCGTCGTCGCCATCCAGGATCTCCACGGAACAATCCAAGCCCAGCCAATGCCACGGGTCCTTGCCGAGGATGAGGAGCGAGCAGCGCGGGTCACGGCGCAGGTGCTTCGTCCGGACCCGGGTCTGGGTCGCGGAGCTCCAGAGCTTCCCTTCGTAGAGGCCGACGCCGATCCGCGCGACGTGCGGCGACCCGTCGGCGCGGGTCGTTGCCATGATCGCGCCGTGGAACTCCTCGAGGAAGGCTCGGACCTTGTCGTCCACGCTCCGAACGTACCGCTGTATCGGGGCCCGCGGATCAGATGGTGCGGGCAGCCGGTTTGAGTGCGCGCAGGCGCGACATCGTGCGATACGAACCCGGGGACCTGTTCAGGTAGAGGAACGAAATCGCGGCCGCCGCGAGGACGACGCGCCAGACCTCGTGCGCGTCCTTCCACCGCGGGTCGGTAATGGACACGATCAGTCTGTACTCGGGAGGAAGGAACAACGCCAGCGCGACGAGTCCGAGCACGATCGGTGCCGCCGCGATGCCTCCGAGCCGGTCGGAGGTGAAACGCGCTCCGAGACATGCAGCCGACAGCGCCAGGAGGAGGAGAGCGGCGGCCTCGAGCGTGAGGTCCCCTACCGGTAGTGGCCCGCCGGCGCGCTTGGGCACATCGCCGACGAATCGCAGGAGTGTCATCCAGATCACCGCTATGAATGGGAGAAGTAGAACGAGGCGAACTCCGCGGCGCATCACCAGCGGTGCCGGCACGTGCCCGAGAGTGTCCTCGGTCGGGTCGTCGACCGCGAACGCGGCCCCCATGCAGATCATTAGTGCTCCTACGCGTAAGACGAGGATGCGGTAGTCGACGAGACCGTCCGTCGCCTCTTTCATGACGTAGGCGATCGCCAGTACCGCGGCCCACAGCAGCGGTTGCCATGACATCGCGCGCGCCGTCGGACGCGCCAGAAGGGCTATCTGGCGAGCGCGCGTCAGAAGCACGGGAGCGAGTCGGAGATGACGGCACCGCCTTGCCTCGGGAACGACCCCTCTTCCAATTTCACGTCGTCGGGTAGGGCCGCGACCTGTTCGGCGATCGTCGGATGCGGCGTGAGACCCAGGTCGTCCAGAAGTTCGGTCGTCGCTGTGGTCGGGTCGACCACGTCATCCCATCGCTGAGCAAATATCGCGGCGACATCGTCGGATGGGTCCTGCAGCAGCGTTGAGGCATAGTGGAACTCGGCATCGGAGAACTGGACGCGGTCCCACATCGGAGGTGGCGCGAGTGGATAAAGGGGGATGAACGGCCACACGTAATACGCGAACCGCTTGCCTTCGTTCTCGTAGATGTCCAACCCATACTGGTTCTCGTCCGCGACCCGCGTCACGGCCGCGCGCGTCCCGGGGGTCGCTTGGGCTGCGATCCATAGCGCCGCCAGCGCGCGCGCCTGACCCAACGAGGTGCAGTAATACGCGCGACCTCGCGAGAGGCGACGTTCGGTCCGTGCGCGCAGCTTCTGTGGCAATCCTGCGAGCATCGTCTCCCTGACCAGTGCAACTTCAGAGTCGGAGAGGCGCATCTCGTGGCGCGTCGAGGGGAAGCCGACCGCTTCCATCGCCACGTACAGGGCAAGACCGATCTCGTACTCGCCTTCGGTCTCAGCGCGCCCCCAGTGCGTCTGCGTCCAGAACGTCGGGACCGAAGGGCCCTTCCCCACCAGCCGGCGGTGGTCGCGTTCGATCTTGCGGATGACCTTCTCGGGTACGTCGATCGGGCCCTCGAAGTAGGACCCGAAGGTCTGCCGCACGACCAATCCTTGCGGCCGCTCCTCGGCAGGGATCCGATCGAGCGCACCTTCGATCGGGCGCGCCCAGCGGTCGATCCACGGCGCATACGCGGCATAGGCGCAATACGTCACGCCGCGCCGCTCCTCGCACACCTGATGTTCTTCCGGATGCTCGATGAGGGCCGCGAGCGCGGCGCGCTGCGCGGGCCCGGGCGGCGTCAATTGCCCGATCGCGCCGACGATAACCCCGACCGCCCCCGCGATCAGCAGAGCCATAACGCGGGGGCCGCGGTGCCGCGTGAGAGCGAAGACCGCAACAACTATGACGAGTCCCGTCAGGTAGAGCAGGTGTGCCGCGCTCGGCCGGATGACGAGCTCGGATGGGACTTCGTTCGTGATGCTCAACGGCACCCACAGGGCGAACCACGGGATGCGGCCGGCGACGTGCTCTACCGTCGCCTGCCAGCTGATGACGGGTTGTATCAACAGGATCTCGAGCGCC
>JALZEA010000112.1 GCA_030862265.1 Actinomycetota bacterium
CACCGTCGGCGCGCTGATCGCGGCGCGGCGCCCGGGGCATCCCGTTGGCATCCTGCTCGTCGCGGTCGCGCTGATCGCCATGACGGCCGGCTTCGTGCAGGAATACGCGGTCGGGGCGCTGACGGGAACTCGAGACTTCCCCGGGGGAGCTTTCGCAGGGTGGCTGTCGTTGTGGATCGGCACGCCGGCCATCGGTCTGGCGGTGCTGCTGCTCCTGCTATTCCCGACCGGCACGCTCCTATCCCATCGCTGGAAGGTCGTAGCTGGCGGCGCCGTCGTGGGTACCGCGGTCGCAACCGTGGCGGTGGCGTTCATGCCAGGACCCCTTCCCGCCATCCCGTCACACGAGAATCCCGTGGGTATCGCCGGCGCTTCTTCCATCCTGGAGGCCGTGTCGGGTCTCGGGCAAGCGGCGACCACGCTCGCCGGGCTCGCCGCGATCGCCTCCCAGATCTTGCGCGTGCGTCGCGCTGAGCCCCACGAAAAAGCTCAGATCAAAATCGTCGCATTCGCGATCCTGATGGCTCCCGCGGTCATCTTCGTCTCTCAGGTCCTCGTGCCGCAGGAAGGCGGAGAACAGTGGCTTGAGTTCATCCTTAACATGATCGCCGTCACGATGATCCCCGTCGCGATCGGCGTGGCGATCCTCAAGCACCGCCTCTACGAAATCGACGTCATCATCAATCGCACGCTCGTCTACGGTGCGCTCACAGCCGCGTTGCTTGGCAGTTATCTGCTGATCGTCGTCACGCTGAGCCGAGTGCTCGATCCCGTCACGCGCGACTCCGACATCGCGGTCGCCGCCTCGACGCTAGCGGTCGCGGCACTGTTCCGTCCGCTGCGGGCGCGTATCCAAGGCTTCATAGACATGCGCTTCTACCGGTCGAAGTACGACGCCGCACGTGCGTTGAACGCGTTCGGTGCGCGTCTCCGGGACGAAGTCGATCTCCCAACTGTCCGCTCGGATGTTCTCGGCGTCGTCACCGACACAGTGCAGCCGGCTCACGCGTCGCTGTGGATAAAGGACGTGCCGGCATGACACGGCGCAAAGCGTTCTTGATCCTGCCGTGGCTATCGGTAGTCGCGTCGATAGCTTGTGGGATAGCCGCCGCGCTGCTGGAACAGGAGAACCTCGCCGAGCTCGGCCGACCCGGAGCGCCCTTCGTTACATATCTGTGGCCCGCGTCGTGGTTGGGGTTCCAGGTCGTCGGTGCCATGCTGCTGTCCGCCGGGGTCCGGAACCGGATCGCGCTGATCCTGATGGGGATCGGGGCGAGCGTATTCCTGAATGTCGCAACCATCGCGTACGCGCGCCAGACCCTGATCGTCGATCCGGGGAGTCTTCCGTTCGGGACCGTCGCGGGATGGTTGGGAGCGTGGACGTTGTCGGGTCTCGGCCTCGTGCCATTACTCCTGCTCTTGTTCCCAACCGGCGAAACCTTCACGCGCAGATGGCGCCCCGCCGCGTGGCTCGCGATCGGCAGTTTGATCTTGCTGATCATCTGGCAGATGGTCGCTCCCGTCGAGGTCGCCGGTGGACCACAGAACATGCCGCGCTTCGAGAACCCCCTCGGCCTCGAGCAATTGGGAGGCGCGGCAGAAAGCGTGACCGGCTTCATCGGTTTCCTTCTGCTCGTCACGGGCCTCATCGGGGTAGGCAGCATGATCTGGCGACTGCTCCGTGGCAACCGGACGGAGCGGCAACAACTCAAGGTGCTCGTATATGCCGTCGCGCTCTTGCCGGTCGTGCTATTCGTGAGTGGTTTCTTGCAGAACGCGCTGCGGGGAGACGCCGGCGAGGGCATCATCGTCGCGGGCTTCGTGATCGGCTTCAACGGCGTTGCGGCCGCGATGGGACTCTCGATCGTGCGCTACCGCTTGTATGACTTCGACGTCGTCGTCAACCGTACGTTGGTCTATGGGGTGCTCACGGCCGCGTTACTGGCGAGTTATCTCCTGATCGTCGTCACCCTAAGCCGGGTGCTCGATCCGGTCACGCGCGATTCGGACATCGCGGTCGCGGCGTCGACCCTCGCGGTCGCAGCTCTATTCCGTCCGCTGCGCGCGCGCATCCAAGGCTTCATCGACAGGCGCTTCTATCGCTCGAAGTACGACGCTAGTCGCGCGGTGGCGATGTTCGCCGCGCGCCTTAGGAACGAGGTGGATATCGATTCCGTGCGCGGCGACGTGCTGACAGTTGTTAGCACCACCCTGCAACCGCGCCATGCCTCCCTCTGGGTGAAGGAGCCAACATGAGGCCTGGAACTCGGGAGATCGTCGCAGTTCCTTTCTTCGTCGCGTCTGCGCTTCTTTCCATCGCCGCACTGGGGATCTCCCTGTCGCGGCACAACCCGAATTTCCGAGACGAGTGGGGTTTGCCGGGGTTCGAGGGAGTACTGGCCCTGAGTTTCGCGTCCGTCGGATTCATCGTGATGAAAAGGTCTTCGAACCCGATCGGATGGATCTTTACGTGGATGGGATTCCTGTCGGGCGTGCAATATCTGGTTGAGGAATACGGTCAAGCAGGGCTGATCCCAGGCTCCAGACTCCCCGGCGCCATAGAGGTTGCTTGGGTCGCGGAATGGATCTGGGTACCGCTGATCGCGGGGATAGGCCTGCTGCTCCTCATCTTTCCCGATGAGCAGCTCCGCTTGAGGCGCGATCGGGTCATCTTGGGTGCGATCGCGATTACCGGGTTTGGCGCCTTCGTCTCGACGGCCTTTCTGGCGCCGATGATCCAGACTTTCCTCGTTCCGAACCCATTTGCGATGAACAATGACACGTCGCTGTACGACACGATATTCAACCTCACCGTCTCATCCATGATGTTGTCGATAGTGGCGGCGGCCGGCTCACTCTTCGTCCGATTGATCCGATCGCAAGGAGTTCGGCGGCAACAACTCAAGTGGTTCTCGTACGCCGCAGTATTCGCAAGCATCTCGCTCGTCTTCGGTGCGATACCCGCGACCTCAGAGGTGGGCAGCAAATTCGCGGTGGGGGGTCTGATAATGATCTCTGTCGCCTGCGGCGTGGCAATACTTCGCTACCGCCTCTACGACATCGACGTCATCATCAATCGCACGCTGGTCTACGGTGCGCTCACCGCCGCGTTGCTGGCCTGCTACCTGCTGATCGTCGTGACATTGAGTCGGGTGCTCGATCCCGTCACGCGCGACTCCGACATCGCGGTCGCGGCCTCGACGCTGGCGGTCGCCGCGTTGTTCCGGCCGCTTCGGACGCGCGTCCAGGGTTTCATCGACCGCCGCTTCTATCGGTCTAAGTACGACGCGGCGCGCTCTCTCGATGCGTTCGGAGCGCGTCTGCGGCACGAGATCGACGTCGACGCCGTCCGCACCGACGTTCTCGGCGTGGTCGGAGAGACCCTTCAGCCCCGCCATGCGTCGATCTGGATCCCTCCCGAGGTGTCGCCGTGATCGACCGCGCACGGAACGCACGATGGACCGCCGTAGCGGCGCTAGCTATCTCGATTAGCGCGGCGATCGCGGCGGTGATTCTGGGAGAGTTGAACGGTGGCGGCGGGCGGGCGTCGATTCCGCTGTTGATCGCCACGGAGATCTTCGTCGTCGTCGGCGCGCTCATCCTGAGCCGCCGAGCTGACAACGCCATCGGATGGGTCTTCTGCGCGATCGGAGTCTTCTGGACGACCGGCGCACTCGCCGTGGAGTACGCGGTCTTCGGTACCGTCACCCGTCCAGGAACTCCGCTCGCTTGGCTCGGAGCGTGGTACGGCGAGTGGAACTGGATCCCATTCTGGTTCTTAACCCTCGTCGTCACACCAACCCTGTTCCCGACGGGACGGCCGCTGTCGCGAAGATGGAGGATCTTCGCAGCCGTGGCCGGGACGAGCGCGGTCGTAATGACCATCCTGATCTCGCTCGATCCGGTTCTCGATGTCGAAGGCACGAGTCGAACGTTCACTAATCCGATCGGTATCGACGGCGCCACCTGGCTGGATCCGGACAACCAGGAATCGTTGTCGTCGATCCTGCTGTTCCCTGTGATGTTCATCTCGGCCGCGGCAGCGGGGGTTTCGATCGTCATGCGTTTCCGTCGCTCACGCGGCGATGAACGGCTGCAGCTCAAGTGGTTCGCGTTCGCCGCGGTCCTCATGGTCGCCGGGTTCTTCGCTCTGGCGTTCACATCGGGCCAAGGGTCAATCTCGTTTTTCTACGGCACGTTCGTTGCCTTCGTCCCCATGTCTGCCGGCGTTGCGATCCTGCGTTACCGCCTCTACGACATCGACGTCATCATCAACCGCACGCTGGTCTACGGGGCACTCACCACGGCGCTTCTGGTTTCGTACCTCGTCATCGTCGTCACGTTGAGTCGCGTACTCGACCCCGTTACGCGCGACTCCGACGTCGCCGTGGCAGGCTCCACTCTCGCGGTCGCCGCGTTGTTCCGACCGCTCCGAGCCCGCATCCAGGGCTTTATCGATCGCCGCTTCTACCGCGCGAAGTACGACGGGGTGCGCGCACTCACCGCCTTCGGAACGCGTTTACGTGACCAGGTCGACATCGACGCCGTCCGGGGCGACGTCCTGACCGTCGTCAGCAGCACTGTCCAGCCGGCCCACGCGTCTGTGTGGATCCGGGCACAGGAGGTGCGCGAATGAAGCGGGCGGGCGCGCTCGCCGCCGGATTGTGGGTCGCTTTCGTGATCGCACTACTGGGCGCGGGCTACCTTGGCTTCAATCGTCCCGAGCAGCCGATCACCGTCATCGATGCACTATGGGCATTCTCGTTCATCGGCTTCCCGACCACGGGGTTGCTCATCGTCAGGCGGCTGCCTGGTCGGGCACTCGGCTGGATCTTTCTCCTGGCGCCGCTTCTGCTCATCGTAGGTGTCTTGTTCAGTGAGCTGGCCGAGGTCGCGATGGGACAAGCTGCTGCCTCCGATCCGGTCCCCGCAAAGTGGACGGCGTGGGTCTCTAACGTCACTTTCTCGTCCGGCCTCATCCTGTTCATCTTCATCCCGCTTCTCCTCCCGGGCGGCAATCTCCCATCGCGCAGATGGCGCCCGGTGGCGGGCTTGGCCGCGCTAGCGGCAGCCGTCTGGATAGCGTCCGCGATGTTCGCTCCCGGGCCGCTCACCGAGGTCGGCGGCGTGCGAAACCCGCTTGGGATCAGGGCCCTGGATGGATTCTTCGACGCGGCGACTACGATCCTCAGCCCTGTCGTGCTCGCCGTCCCTCTTCTCGGTATCGGGTCATTGATCTTGCGCCCGCGGAGCGCGGGCGGAACCGAGCGCCAGCAGTTGAAGTGGTTGGCGTTCGGTGCCGGAACGATCGCGCTCTGCATCGTGTCGATCTGGATCATGGAGCGGGTCTTCGGCGATCTCAGTGACGCGGTGGTCACTCCGATCGTCACCGTCGCCATCCTTGCCTTTCCGGTGACGATCGGGGTCGCGATGTTGCGCTATCGGCTCTACGACATCGACGTCATCATCAACCGGACGCTGGTGTACGCGGTGCTGACAGCCGCGTTGCTGGGAAGCTACCTCCTGATCGTGGTGGCTTTGTCACGATTGCTCGATCCAGTGACGCGCGACTCGGACGTCGCCATCGCCGCGTCCACGCTCGCCGTCGCGGCGCTGTTCCGACCATTGCGAACGCGCATCCAGGCGTTCATCGATCGGCGCTTCTACCGATCGAAATACGACGCGGCGCGCGCTCTCGAGGGCTTCGGTGCGCGTCTCAGGGATCAGATCGAGGTCGATATCGTCCGGGACGATGTGCTCGGCGTTGTGCGCGACACATTGCAGCCGAGACACGCCTCGCTGTGGGTCAGGGAGCGAATCTCGTGATCACCCGTCAGCGTTGGGTCATGCTGTTGTGGACAGTTGCGTTGGTGCTGTCCGTCGCTGGCATCTTCCTGACGATCGTCAACTCGGTTTCCAAGGGTGGGGTGTTCACGCCTCAGTCGTTCCTGGCCCCTGGATACGCGAGCGTGGGCGCGTTCATCCTGGCACGGAGGCCACATCGGATCGCATGGCTGTTCCTCGGCTTCGGCTTGTTCGTCGGCGCTACGGGTGCCGTGTTTCAAGCGTGCGAAAGCGACATGTTCCAGGGTCTTCGCACGTCCTTTGTTTGTGCCGAATCCCGCCTCGGCGCGGCCCTATGGCCGGCGAACTATGCGTTCTTCGGTGCACTGTTGCTGTTGTTCCCAGACGGTCGCCTGCCTTCACGAAGATGGCGCTGGATAGCCACTCTTTTCGTCCTTTCCTGGTCGGCGGCTAGTGCCGGCGCGCTGGTAGGTGGGGATCGCTTCGTCGAGGAACGACTGGGGTTCGTCCTACCGCTGGCTGTCTATTCGCTTATCGCGGTCGCGACGGCTCCGCTCTTTCGCGCCCGGCGTAGCGACCCGACCGAGAAGAAGCAGCTCCGCTATCTGGCTTACGTCATCGCGGTAACGCTCGCTCTCGTGGTACTCGTACTAGTTCCCGCCGATCTCCTGGGGCTACGGTGGCTGTTCGATGGTGCGAGCGCCTTACTTCTTTTCAATGCCGCGCTCGGAGTTCCGATCTCGATCGGTGTCGCCATACTCCGGTACCGCCTCTACGAGATCGATCTCATCATCAATCGCACGCTGGTGTACGCAGTCCTTACCGCCGTGTTGCTAGGGAGCTATCTCCTGATCGTCGTTGCCCTCTCCCGAATCTTGGACCCGGTGACACGGGATTCCGACATCGCGGTAGCCGCGTCCACGCTTGCCGTCGCGGCGTTGTTCCGGCCGTTGCGAGCACGCATCCAGGCGTTCATCGACCGTCGGTTCTATCGCGCCAAATACGACGCGGAGCGCGCGCTCGAGGGCTTCGGCGCGCGTCTCAGAGATGAGATCGAGGTCGATGTTGTTAGGGCCGATGTCCTCGGCGTCGTGCGCGACACATTGCAACCAAGTCATGCATCGGTATGGATCAAGCCTGGGGAGGCGACATGATCGAGGAACGAGCGAGTCGCGTGATCGACGCGCCGGTGGACGAGGTCTTCGCCTTCATGGCCGATCTCGAGCGTGTGCCGGAGTGGGTCGCCGGCGTGCGCGAGGTTCGTGTCGTCTCGGGGGATGCCCAGACGGTCGGCGGCAGAGTGGCGCACGTCAACGAGTACATGGGACGGACGTTCGAGTCGAGCTTCGAAGTGCTCGAGTGGGTCCCGAACGAAATCATGGTGTTCCAGGTCCTTTCGGGCCCCCTTCGCGGCGAGAGCCGCGAGGCCCTCAAGGCCCTCGGCCCCCGCTCCACTCGGGTCGAGATAAGCGTCACCGGGGATGCCGCGGGGCCGTTCCGGTTCATGCGGGGGATGACCGCCCGCGTCGCCCACCTCCAGCTCGAAACCTCGCTCGACAACCTCAAGCGCCTCATCGAAGAACCAAGCCGTAACGATTCCCGGACGCCCACTAGATAAAAGGAGAGTCATGGTGACCGCAGAGAAGATCTCGACCAAGCAAGACGACCAGCCGAAAGGCCGGATCCGGCTCCTCGGACGCCGACGCGCCAAGCGCGCCGAGCGTGCGGCCGAACCGGCGACGATCGAGGCCCCGCCGGTCGAGATCGCCCCGAACGATCCGATCCTCGCCTATTTCCAGGCCGCCACGGGGCCGGTCGAAATCGATTCCATCGAGCTCGACTCCCCCGGTCTGCGTGCCCTGCGGGACGCTGGGGTCAAGCTCGTCGTGCCGCTCGTCAGCCAGGGCGAGCTCATCGGGCTGCTAAACCTCGGCCCCCGGCTCTCCGAGCAGGACTACTCCGCAGACGACCGCAAGTTGCTCGCCGACCTCGCGGGTCAGGCCGCCCCTGCGTTGCGCCTCGGGCAACTCGTCCAGGAACAGCAAGTGGAAGCCCGGTCCAGGGAACGCATCGAGCAAGAGCTCAAGGTCGCCCAGCTGATCCAGCAGCAGTTCCTCCCCGACCAGCTCCCCGAACTCTCCGGCTGGCAAGTGAGCGCGTTCTACCGGCCCGCGCGCGAAGTCGGCGGTGACTTCTACGACTTCATCGACCTGCCCGACGGGCGCACCGGCATCGTCATCGGCGACGTCACCGACAAGGGCGTGCCGGCCGCGCTCGTGATGGCGAGCACGAGAAGCATCCTGCGCAGCATCGCCCCCCATGGCGGGTCGCCGGGCAAAGTCCTGGAGGCCGTCAATGAGCTGCTCGTACCCGACATCCCTGCGCAGATGTTCGTGACCTGTCTCTACGGGATCCTCGATCCCACCAGCGGCCGCTTCGAGTTCGCGAACGCGGGCCACAACCTCCCATACGTCGGTGACGGTACCGACGTGCGCGAGCCGCGCGCCACGGGTATGCCGCTGGGATTGCTTCCCGGGATGGTCTACGAGGAGACGGTCGAGACGCTGACACCGGGCGAGAACATCCTGTTGCACTCGGACGGCATCGCCGAGGCCCACAACGCTACGCGCGAGATGTTCGGGTTCGACCGGCTTCAAGAGGTCGTACGCGAGGCCACCGGCGAACAGATGATCGACCGCGTGCTCGAGGAGCATGATCGCTTCACCGAAGGCCTCGTTGACCAAGAAGACGACATCACGCTCGTCGCGCTGACCCGCACGACAGGCGCGGCCTACGCCGATGAATCCAAACTGTTGAGCGAATTCAGCGTGCCGAGCGAGGAAGGCAACGAGCGCCTCGTGATCTCACAGGTCACCGACGTCATAGGCGAGGTCGTCGGCGGCGAACGTCTCGAGCGACTCAAGACCGCTGTCGGCGAAGCCGCGATGAACGCGATCGAGCACGGCAACAAGCTCGATGCTGGAACCCCGGTATTGGTGCGCGTCACGAAGACGCGCTCGGCGTTCTCGGTCGCGATCACCGACCAAGGCGGCGAGCGGGCGATCCTCGAAGCCGAGACGCCCGACATCGATGCCAAGCTCGCCGGCCTACAGAAGCCGCGCGGCTGGGGCCTCTTCCTCATCAAGAACATGGTGGACGACGTGAAGAACTGGACCGAGGGGGACCAGCACACCGTGGAACTCACGATGAACCTAGAGGGAGGAAGCGATGGAAACTGAGGCCACTCGAGCCACTGTGGCCACACCGGCCACGATCGTGCTGCACGGCGACATCGACCGAGGTGCCGAGGGCGATGTCACGGTCGCGTACGACACGGCTAAGGGATCGGCGAGCGGAACTCTGACGCTCGACTTCGCCGACGTCACATACATCAACTCGACGGGGATCGCAGTCATCGTCGGGTTGCTAGCGAAGGCGCGCCAGGACGGCCTGACGATCCACGCGTACGGACTCACCGACCACTACCGCCACGTCTTCCAGATCACGCGCCTTTCCGATTTCATGACGATCCACGCCGACGGACGGACTCAGGCAGCAGGAGGGAACTAGATGAACGAATCGACCTTGACCATGGACGTTCGCAGCGAAGGCTCGGACGGCATCATCGATATCAAAGGCGACGTGACCTCGACTTCGGAGCAGCCCCTCATGGACGCGTACACCGCAGCGACCGACCAAGGTGCGAAGCGCGTCGTATTGAACTTCGAGGGGCTCGACTACATGAACAGTAGTGGGATCGGGTTGCTGGTCACGATGCTCGTCCGCGCGCAGCGTCACGGCCAGAAGGTATGCGCGTTTGGCCTCAGCGATCACTACAAGCAGATCTTCGAGCTCACGCGTCTCGACGACGCGATCTCGATCTACGACAACGAGCAAGACGCGCTC
>JALZEA010000181.1 GCA_030862265.1 Actinomycetota bacterium
GCAAGCTCGAAGGCGTCACCGACACGAGGGTGGGCTACCTCGGGGGCGATCTCGTGAACCCCACTTATGAGCAGGTCTGCACCGACAAGACGGGCCATGCCGAGGTCGTCCAAGTGGATTTCGATCCGGCCAAGATCTCGTACGAGGAGCTGTTGGAGGTCTTCTGGAACCTGCACGATCCGACGCAGCTGAACAGGCAAGGTCCCGACTTCGGCACCCAATACCGCTCGGCGATCTTCTTCCACACTCCCGAGCAAGAGATCGCCGCCCAGAGGTCGAAGGCCGAAGCGCAGGCGCGCATCCCCAAGCCGATCGTCACCGAGATAACGCCCGCCTCCGACTTCTACGTCGCCGAGGATTATCACCAGCGCTATCTCGAGAAACGCGGCCTCGCGAGTTGCACGGTGACCCTGAAGAACAACCTGCAGGAAACCTCTACTTAGGGAGCGCTGGAGGAAGCAGCCGCGCCGCGGCCGGACGCTTCGGCTCGGCGTGGGTGTCGAACTGACCTTGGGCAACGGCGCGCAAGATCAGAGGAGCCGGGGTTTCGTACAAGGCATCGGCATCGGCCGGCAGCGGCACGGTCAGTTCGAGGATCCCTTCCTCCCAGCGGCCGGGGCGCGCTCCCATCGTAAGGAGGAGGTCGAGCATCGGCTTGTTGTCGCCCAACGCCCAGGCGCGGAAGGACTTGACCCCTTGCTCGATGGCGGTCCGGGCGAGCAACCACAGGAGCGTCCTGCCGATCCCCCGGTGGTGGAACGAGTCGATGACGGTGACGGCGGCCTCCGCGATGTCGGGCTCGTCGGCCAAACGGATCCAGCGACCCACGCCCACGCCGGGAACTCCGTCAACATCGGGGAGCTCCGCCATCCACGCCACGTGATCCTCGAAGTCGACCTCGGTGAGGTAGACGAGCTGTTGGTCGGAGAGGTGATCGATATGTCGGAAGAAACGGCGATAACGCGATTCGGGCGAGAGCATGGTCATCCCCTGTTGCAGCTTGGCCTTGTCGTCCGGGCGGATCGGGCGGAAGAGGATGCGTTCGCCATCGGGCAGACGCGCTTCAAGAGACGCTAATTCCATAAGCCGAAGGTACCTACTCCGGAGGCGGTGCCAGGGCGGGGCCGGTCGTCGCCACGGACGTGAGTCGCTCGACGGAGGGTTCCTTGCGGTGTGACGAAGTAGCCACCACCACCCCGACCACGATCAGCGCGGCCCCCGCGAGCTGAGCCGGACTCGGATCCTCGTCCACGATGACCGCCGCCAGCGCCATCGCCCCGACGGGTTGCAGCAGCAGAACCGCCGATGTGATCGCCGCCGGAAGGCGTGGCAACGACAGCGAGATGAGTAACCAGCCCAACACCTGCGCGCTGAGAGCGAGCGCGACCAGCCACCCGTGCGCCGGCCAGCCGGGGTTCCAGTCGATGCCTCCGACGACGATTCCGTAGAGAGCCGACGCCACCGCGGCGATCAACGTGGCATGGAAGAGCGGACCCGCGACGCGCCTGAGGTCCCGCGCTCCCTCCCGCAACGTCAAGATGAACGCGGCGTAGGCGATCGAGGTGGCGATCCCGAACACGACGCCGAGGGCAGGATCCTCACCGTACGCGCCCGCTCCAACGACACCGGAGATGAGGACGACGCCGGAGATCATCACGGGAATCGCAAAGAACAGTGAGTTCTGCGGACGTTCGCCGAGGATGGCCCACGCCGCGAAGCCAACGAGGAGCACTTGAAGGTTGCCGAGTACGGTCGCCAAGCCGGCGCCCACGGCCTCGATCGCGTTGTGCCAGAAGATGAGATCGATGGCGAAGAAGATGCCGGCCGCCCATGCGAGCTTCAGCTCTCGTTGTGACAACGAACCGAACCGGCGCTTCTCCAGCGCCGCGATCGCGCCGAGGACGGGAAGCGCGTAGAGGCAGCGGTAGAAAGCGACGGTAACCGGGGTCGTGGCTGCGAGACGAACGAGGACACCCGAAGACGCGATGCACAATGCTCCTGCCGCGGCGATGGCGATCGGGTATTCGACGACCCGGCGAGTGGACATCGCCGGAGGCTAAGGCCTGGCTAGCTCGCGACCAGACCTAAGTTCGCGCGCTTGATCGCATGGAAATCTTCCGGTAGCGGGGGCATGGTCTCCACCTGGAACGAGACGAACTCGTCGATCGGCAGCCGTAGGGCCCTGTTCATCCTTCGCTCCCTACCGATCGTGGAGCTCGGCTTTCCGTCCATGCCGCGCCCACACGTCGAACCGGAGTAGTGGCCCGGATAGACCTCGACGTCGTCGCGCAACTCGAGGAGACGGTTCAATGACGCGTGCAATGTCCGCGCACGCTGCTCCAATCCTTCGCGGTCGAGATCACCCAGCGCAAGGTCGACTCGGCCGACATCCCCGACGAACAACGTGTCGCCCGTCAGGACGAACCAGTCGTCCACCACCAGGCAAACGTGCTCGGGGGTATGGCCAGGGGTCGCCAGCACTTGCATCCGGCGGTTACCCACCTTCAGAAGATCGCCGTCCCTCAGAGGCTGGAAATCGAACCCGACCTCCGCATCGGCACTCATGTAGAGGGTTCCGCCCGTTTCCGCGGCGAGCTCGCGCGCAGCCGAAGGATGATCCGCGTGCACGTGTGTATCGATGACGTCCGTGACCCGCAAGGAATGCTCGGCGGCGAGGGATGCATAGCGCGCGGTCTCACCCTGCGGATCGACGACGGCAGCAACGCCCATCGTCGGACACCCCACGAGGTAGGACGCACACGAGTGTTCTTCATGAAGAACCTGTCGGAACAACATCGCCGCTCAGTATCTCCCTTATCCACCTTTGAGAGCCGCGACGAGACGGCGCAAAGCACCGCCGAGACCGGCTTCATCGGCGAGTTCGAATAGATACGGCTCCGGATCCGACCGGGGCCGCGTCAGGTCGACGTCCGGGATCGGGAGCTCGCACACGATCTGCACGACCTGCGCGGCGCGCTTCACGTAGTCGAGATCGCGCCGCACCTTCCCGATCACTACACCCGGCTCGGAACCTTCAGCCGCCTCCACGACGGCATCGAGGTTCTGGTAACGCGTGAGCAGCGAGGCCGCGAGCTTCTCGCCGATGCCTCGCACACCGGGCAGCCCGTCAGAGGGATCGCCGCGCAACACTGCGAAGTCCCGATAGGCATTGCCCGGGATACCGTACTTGTTCGCGATGTAGCTCTCGTCGACGATGTCCATCTGGCTGACACCGCGCTTCGGATAGAACACGAAGACATCGGGATCCTTCACCAGCTGGAACAGGTCGCGATCGCCCGACACGATGCCTACCCGGCCGGGCGCGCGCATCGCGAGCGTGCCGATGACATCCTCAGCTTCGTAGTCGGGATGTCCCACGACGGGGATGCCACAGCCTTCGAGGATGTCGAAGAGAACCGGCATCTGAGGAGCCAGGAGATCTTCCGCGGCCTCCTGGGCACTGCCTTCCTCGGCACGGAACGACTTGTACGTATCGACGAGCGCGACACGCCATTCCGGACGCCAATCCTCGTCGGTCGCGCAACAGATGAAATCCGGATCGTGATCGTCGATCAGCCGAGCCAGCATGCCGAGGAAGCCGTAGGCAGCATTGATCGGTGTGCCCTCTGCGGTCTTGATCGAATCGGGTGTAGAGAAGAGCGCGCGGAAGATGAGACTCGATGCATCTATAAGTAGAGTCAGCCCGGCAGACATGGACGGAGGCTACGTCGCCCGAACTACAAGATTGGCCGCGTCGATCCGTCTGATTTAGGCCTGTTTTAGGCGACCTGACAGGGCTTGTCACCTATGCTCATCACAAATGGCGGATTGTCCTAATTGTGGTGAGCTTTATCCCCCGTTCGCTCGGTTCTGTCCCGGCTGCGGCTCCCCCCTCGTAGGCCACTGCGCCGAGTGCGGCGCCGCCCTGCCCGCCGACGCCCGCTTCTGTTCGCAGTGCGGCGCGCCGAAACAGGCAGAGGCCGTCCCCGAGATGATCAAGCTCGTCACGATCATGTTTGCCGACATCGTCGGGTCGACCGCCCAGACCGAGAAGATGGCCCCCGAAGATGCCCGTGCTCTGATCGCCGACTTCTTCGAGGCGATGTCGGAGGAGATCCTTGCCGAAGGCGGCACCATCGAGCGGCTGGTCGGCGACGCGATCATGGCCGACTTCGGAGTGCCGATCGCGCGAGAGGACGACGCACGGCGCGCCGTCAGAGCCGCCCGCCGCATGCTCGCCCGTCTCGAACGCTTCAACTCAGAGCGCACCGATGCCCGTCGTGTGCAGATAAGGATCGGCATCAACACCGGCGAGGTATCCACCGGCGGCACCCTCGGTCAGCAGCTCATGGTCATGGGTGACGCCGTCAATGTCGCCGCGCGGCTTCAGCAGATCGCCCAGCCGGGGACCATCGTCGTGGGCGAGCGGACGGCGCGGGCCGTGCGCGACTGGTTTGACCTTGAGCTATTGCCGCCACTCGTGGCGAAGGGTAAGTCCGAGAGCCTCACCGCGTTCATGGTGGGAGCCGAGCACGAAGAGCGCGATAGGTGGCAATTCCCCCTCCCACTCGTCGGGCGCAAGGTTGAACTCGATGCGCTGCGGGTGACGTTCGACGGGGTGGAACGAGAGAAAAACGCTCATCTGATCGCAATCATCGGCGATCCAGGGGTTGGAAAGTCGCGACTGATCCAGGAATTCATCGCGACGCTCGGCGACGCCGCCGCGGTGGTCGCGGGTAGGTGCGTGCCTTACGAGACGGGGGTCGCGCTGTCACCTCTACGCGAGATGCTGCGGATTGAAGCCGGCCTGGTCGTGGCGGAGACGCCTGAAGATGCGCTAGAGAAGATCGTCGACCTCGTGCGCGCGACGGTCCCGTCGAACCTCTCGCCCGATCCCGAGCGGGTCGGCGCGGCCCTTGCCGCCACCATCGGTATTGAACCGGCTCTATCCGCGCTCGGGCAACTCGACCCTCGCGAGGTGCGGCGCGAGTTGATCCAGGCGTGGCGGGTCCTTATGACCGGGCTCGCCACCCAGCGTCCCGTGGTCTGCGTGGTCGAGGACCTCCACTGGGCCGACGAAGAGACGCTCGAGGTCCTCAACGAACTTGCTCGCCACGTCGAGGGACCAGTCTTGTTCGTGTGTTCGGCGCGCCCAGAGATCGTCTCGTCCCGAGCGGAGTGGCTCGCGGCGCTGCCCAGCCATGCCAGCGTTTCGCTCGAGCCGCTCGACGTCGACGAGAGTATGAGGCTGATCTCGAGCATCCTCGGTGGCGGCGATCTGCCCCCGATGCTGTGGGAACGCATCCTTGCCAAAGCCGAAGGCAATCCCTTCTTCATCGAAGAGGTGGTCCGCCGCCTGATCGAGGGCGCTTATCTCATTCCCGAGGACGGTCGTTGGATCGTCGCCCGCGATGTGCCCGAGGCGGAGATCCCCGATAACGTCCAAGCGGTCGTCCTGGCGCGGCTGGATCTTCTCGATCCCCGCGACAAGATGGTCATCCAGCAAGCCTCGGTCGTGGGTCGGATCTTCTGGAGCGGCGCGGTCGAGCACCTAACGGGATTCGACGACGTGGAATCGGTGCTACACGCGCTCGAGCGTCACCGCCTTGTGACAAAGAACCTCGATTCGGCGACCGACCAGCAGGAGTACTCCTTCAAGCACGCGCTCATCCGCGAGGTCGCCTACGAGAGCATCCCGCGCAAGGCGCGCGGTGAAGCGCATGCTGCAACTGGCGTCTGGATCGAGGAGGTGAGGGGTGACCGCGCCCACGAGGTCGCCGAACTCCTCGCTCATCATTACGGCCGAGCTTTCGAGATCCTGTCGAGTGAGAAGTTGCGTGCCAAGGCACGTACCTACTGTCTCCTCGCGGCGAACGACGCCGTACGACGTTTCATGGTGCAGCGCGCGGCTCAGTTCGGCGAACGCGCGGTGGACCTCTCAGTGCCGGGCCCGGAGCGGGCCGAGGCGCGCGAGATCTTCGGAGACGTCTCTTATATGGCGCTCCGAGGAGAAGCCGCGTGGGAGTCCTACCGAGCCGCGATCGAGGAGTTGGGGTTAGACGAGAGCGGCCCCAACTTCGTGCGTCTCGCGGCCAAGGCGACCATCATCCCAACGCGCTGGGTTGGGACGATGTCATACCAGCCGCCGGACGACGAGATCGAAATGTTGATCGACGACGGACTGGACGCCGCGCCAGCGAGCGACAGCAGGGACCGAGCATTGTTGCTGGCCGCCCGGGCATTCTTCCAAGGGGCCGCGGTCGGCGAGACGGGTGACGCCGCCGGCGAGAAAGCCGCCCGTGAGGCTATCGAGATGGCAGAGCGCCTCGACGATCCCGAACTCCTCTCCGCCGCGATGGACGCGCTCGCCGTGTGGTGGTGGCCCTCGGGTAGATGGGGTGAGGTCGCGCGGGTAGGTCGCGCCCGGCTGGAACTCATTCCTCGCCTCACAGAGGTGCGCGAGATCTGCGACATCGCCCTTAGTGCGGGGCGAGATCTCACCTTGCTCGGTCACTACCAGGATGCAGTGAAGTACCTCTCCTTAGCGATGGATCGCGCCCGCGGCGTCGACACCGGTCAGTACCTGCACGCCATCGTGCACCGCGTCTATCCCCGCTTCATGGCCGGTGACTGGGACGGTGCTCTCGAGGACCAGTCTGAGATCGAAAGGCTCGAGACTCCCACCGGAGGAGATCCTCCCCGATACGCGGTTCGTCCATTCGGGGTGATGTTCTTCTTGCACGCGCTGCGAGAAGAGACCGAGGAGGCGGATCGCTATCTGGAGGTCATGCGTCGTTTTCGCGCTGAGATCGCCGGGATGTCTCCCGACGCCTGGGGACCTCTAGCAGTACCGGCTCGGACACTCGCCTATCGGGGCGAGGCGGAGGAGGCCATGGCGTGGCTCCGTCTCGACCGGTGGAGGGGACGCGGCGAGCACCTCGAGGCGGCGTGCGAGATTGTGATCCTTCTCGATGACCCGGACAGATGCGACGAGATTCTCGACGTCGCCCGAGCCGAGGCCGAACACGGTGAGC
>JALZEA010000117.1 GCA_030862265.1 Actinomycetota bacterium
TGGTTTTACGACATCAGCAACCCTCTCCTGCCGATCCCGATCGGGAACCGTGCGGCCCCTCGCGGCGGCGGTCCGGGAGTCGGCACGTTGCCGGGATGGATCGCGTCATGGTGCATGAGCCATGGCCTCGACTGGCATCCGAAAACGAATAACGTCGCGGTCACGTGGTACACGGGCGGCGTCAGTGTCCTGCACATGGAAGGTCCGAGCGTGCTTCCCGAGGAGATCGCATACTTCCAGGCCGAGGACTCGTTGACGTATTCGACCTTGTGGCACGGCGGATACCTGTGGACGAATGACCACGGGCGGGGCGTGGACGCTTTCAAGGTCAAGGGGCTGAAGTAGGAGGTGCGAGATCATGCATAAGACCACCATCGCTGTCATCTCCGCAGCGCTGCTTGCGGCCGCGACGGCCGCACCTGCCGCTGCTATCCCTCCGACGCCTCTGGCCCCGCGTTCGAATGTCGAATACGTCGGCGGCGACAACACTTCATCCGGCGGTCACGTCGTCATCGAGGGCAAGCGCATGTATGTCGGCGCGTACGGGCTCGGGATGAAGATCTACGACATCTCCGATCCCGAGAGCCCCGTCGAGATCGGAAGCTACATGCCCGGCAACCTGCGCGCCGACGCGGTTCCGGACGCCATGGAGGTTGGCAAGCGTCACATCGCGGTGCTCAATGGAACCAACCGAGTGCCGGGGACCCAGCGGGCCGACTTCCTAGACGTGACGGACCCGGAGAATCCGGAGGTCCTGGCGACCTTCGAGGGTCCCGAGGACGGCGAGTCACACAACGGAGACATCGTCGATGCTCGCAAGCTGTGGATCCCGTCGGGGAACAGTCCGGGCCGTGGGCTCCGCGTCTATGACCTCCGTCCGCTGCTCGGGAAGAAACCGAAGGCTCCTAAGGAGATCTTCGCGGGCGACCCCTGGATGATGTGGCAGGCATCCCCGTATCGCATGGGTAAGCCCGAAGGCAACCCGTTCACCCACACCCACGATGTGACGATCTATCTCGACTACGAGATGGTCATGCCCCGCGCGGCGTTCGGCGACAACTCGCTTGCCGGTAAGAAGGTCAAGCGCGATATCGCGTTACTGGCCGAAGGCGGTAGCTACGCGAGCAACACGGGCAACACGGGCAGCATCTTCGTGATCGACATCACCGATCCCAAGAACCCGGTGGTGCTGTATCGCTGGCTTCACGAGACCGGCGGAAACCATCATCCGATCCGCTACCACCACGAGGCGCAATTCCTCGACTCGGACCCGCGCGTGATGCTGGTTACCGATGAGGACCTTCACAACGGTTGTGGTGCCGACGGGGGCATGGTCGCGGTCCGGCTTTCGGACACGCTGACATCGGGCAAGGAGCTCTCGGAATGGTTCATCCCCATGACGACCCCCGCTCCGGTGTGTTCGGCCCATGTCTTCTCGTCACATAAGAACCTCGTCTTCATGGGGAGCTACAACGCGGGACTCCAGGTGATCGACTACAAGAACCCGGCGCAGCCCGAGCAAGCGGGCTACTTCCTCGCGGAAGGCACGACCGCCTGGGGAGCCCAGTACCACAAGGGCCTCATCTACGTCGGTGACTTCACCCGCGGGCTGGACGTCTTCCGGTTCACCAAAGACTGATTCCCGCACGACCCGGATAGCTGGGAGAAGGAGCGCCCCCCGGGGCGCTCCTTTTCGCGTCCGCGCTCCCTAGGGCTTCAGACACCCCCGATCCGAGGTTTAGAAAGTGACCAAAGGCGAATGAATCCCTCGTAAGGCCACACATCCGGGGGGTTGATCACCTTGAAGCTACTCAAGGCACTGCCGGCCGCTTCGCTCGTCGCCCTCGTGGCGATCGCTCCCGCCGGGGCAGAGCAGAAGCCTGCGATCGACAGATCCAAGAATGTCGAGTTCGTCGAGAATTTCGCCTACGACGGTGGCTCGGAGCTGTCGGCGCACGGCCGCTACGTTTACTCGGGCGAGGCGAACGCCAAGGGCGGTGAGGGCCGAGGCACTGCGCCGAAAGAGGGCGGCCTCCATATCTTCGATATCGAGAGGATGGAAGAGGTCGCGTTCCTCCACTGTCCCGGTACGGACAACGACGTCGAATTCGTGCGACCGGGACTGGTCGCGATGTCCTTCTCGCAGAACCAGTGCGCCCCGACCACGGGCGGGGGCCTCATGCTGATCGATGTCTCGAACGCCGCCAAGCCGCGCATCATCTCGAGCGTCACCAGTGGCGACAACCACACGATGAAGCCGATGCCCGGGGGCAGATACATCTATATGAACGGCGGCAACATCGCCGGAACCGCGGCTCGGGGCGGCGTCATCATCGATACGAAGAACCCCGAGAAACCCAAGGTCGCGACGACGACGACCGACGTGATGGACTGCCACGACGTCAGCTTCAAGGTCGTCGAGGAGGACCGGCAGTACGGCTACTGTGCCGGCGCGGTCGGCACGGGCGAGGTTCAGATCTGGGATATCTCCGATCCGCTGAAGCCGACCGTCATCAGCCGTATCGTGAATCCCGCGATCCAGTACTCGCATTACGCGATCGCGAACCAGGACGGCACGCTTCTCGCGATCGACGACGAGGCGTTTGCGGCGCACGACTGCAACACCGGTGTCTCTCCGACGGGTCGCGTGTGGATCTACGACATCAGCAACCCGCTGGTACCGAGGCCGGTGTCGAGCTTCGCGCCGCCGGGCGGCCGGGGCGGCGATCCGATGTTCGCCAATATCGGCAACTACGCCGGGTGGGTCGACTCGTGGTGCATGTCGCACGGGCTCGACTGGCATCCGAAGAAGAACGCGGTCGCCGTGACCTGGTTCACCGCCGGCATCAGCGTCATCGATCTGACCGACCCGCTACAGCCGACGGAGGCCGCGTACTTCGACTCGGATGACTCGGCGTCGTACTCGGCGCTGTGGCACGGCGAGTACCTCTTCTCGAACGACCACATGCGCGGGGTCGATGTACTGCAGATCAAGGGTTATTGAGGTACGTGTAGACGCCGATGAGCAGGACCGCGTTGTTAATCGCGTGCAGGATCATCGCGGGATACAAGGTTTTATAGCGGTGCACCACCAAGGCCTGGATCACACCGAATACCAGCAGCGCGGGGATCAACGGCGGAACGAAGTGCATCACTGAGAACAACGCGCTCGACCCGAGCACCCCGATCCATAGTCCGGCACGCGCTCGCAGGTAAGGGAACAGCAAACCGCGGAAGAAGAACTCCTCGACGATGGGAGCGGCGACGGCTCCCGCCAGCAACAGCCAGTAGAGATCCGACGAGCTGAGCGTCGTTCCCCCCGGGGCGACCTGTTCCTGCGCGCTGGGCACCCCGCCGAAGAGCGCGTCCGAGATGTAGATGACGAGACCGGTTGTGAACATCAGGATGAGTACGAGGGGGAGCGCCAGGATCAGCGGACCGACCCCGGCCCAACGGAAGCCAGCATCCACGAGGCGAGCGCCGCGCCGCCGCAGAGCGATGCCCCAACCGGCGAACGCGAGTCCCGCATAGACCATGACGCCCGCGAGGCTGACCTGCGCGGTAACGGAATCGGCAACGACATCGCCGAGCGCGGCGAACGACACGACCGTGAGGCCGACCCCGAGGGAGAGTCCGACCGCGAGCACCGTCAGGAGATCCCACCCGCTCCAGGGCACCCGCGGTCGTCCGGGGATCTCCACGCCCGGGGGCGTGGCGGGCTCGCTCGGTGACGGAGGTGGAGGAGGAGACGGTGCCTGCGACATGGCCGCTGTTCTACCCTGCAACGCATGCTGGACACGCCGCTTTATGTCGCGTGCTTGATCCTCGCCGGACGACGGGCCCTCGTCGTGGGGGCCGGATCCATGGCAGAGGAGAAGATCGAGGGTCTGGTGGCGTGCGGCGCGGAGGTCACCGTCGTGACGCGTGATCCCGATCTCCGACTGGAAGAGCTACAGGCTGCGGGCAACGTGGAGTTGCGCCGCAAGGTCTACGACGCTTCCGATCTCGAAGGGTTCTTCCTCGTGGTCGCGGCGACGAACGATGCCGACCTGGGGCGACGGGTGTTCGACGACGCCGAGGCCCGCGGGATGCTGGTCAACGTCGCCGACATGCCCGAGTTCTGCAACTTCATCCTGCCGGCGCTCGCGCGTCGAGGCCCGCTCACGGTCGCGATCTCGACATCGGGGGCGAGTCCGGCACTGGCGAAGCGGATGCGAGACGAGGCCGACACAGCCTTCGACGAGGCCTACGCGCGTTTAGCGCAGATCCTCGACGACCTCCGGCCTTGGGCGCGGAGCACGCTCGCCGACTTCGCGGCGCGGCGCGATTTCTTCGCCGCGATCGTCAACGGCGAACCCGACCCGATAGAGCTGCTGCGGTCGGGATCGGAGGATGAGGTTCTCCGCCTGATCGCCGAGGCGCAGGAACGGGTGCGGTGAGCGAGCGAGGCGAGCCGACCGCGCACGTCGACCTCGGTGGGATCCTCCGCCTTGACGAGTTCGAGGTTCTGGCGAAGGCAAAGCTCGACCCGGCGGCTTACGCGTACTACGCAGGCGGTGCAGCCGATGAGATCACCGTGAGGCGCAACGTTGCCGCGTTCGAAGCGCGCACACTTATCCCGCGCGTCTTGGTGGACGTCTCTCGGATAGATCCGTCGACCACCATGCTGGGGACGCCGGTGGCGATGCCGGTGGGGCTCGCGCCGAACGCGGCGCAAGGTCTCGCTGATCCCGAAGGCGAATGCGCGACCGCGCGCGCCGCGGCGAAGGCCGGCGTCGTGATGTGTCTATCCACATTCTCATCGCGCTCGATGGTTGAGGTTGCCGCGGCGTCCGCAGGACCGAAGTGGTTCCAGCTGTACGTGCACAAGGATCGCGGTGTCGCCAAGACCATGATCGAGCGCGCCGTCACCGCCGGCTACCAGGCGATCGTCCTCACGGTCGATCTTCCGGTCGGCGGGTACCGGGAACGCGAGCTGCGCACACCGTTCCGCTCAAGCCAGCAGCAGGCCTTCCCGAACCTACCGGTGGACACCTCCGATAAGAGCATCCTCGAGCTGCTCGACGGTGTGATCAATTCGACCCTCACGTGGGACGACCTCGAGTGGGTGCGATCGGTCTCGGATCTGCCGCTCGTGATCAAAGGGGTGCTTGCCTCGGAGGACGCGCGACTTTGTGTTGCGCACGGCGCCGATGCGATCGTCGTGTCCAATCACGGCGGGCGGCAACTCGACCGCACGCCGGCGACGATCGACGTGCTGGAAGATGTCGTCGTCGCGGCGGACGGTGGCTGCGAGGTCTACCTCGACGGTGGCATCCGTCGCGGCACCGATGTCGTGACCGCGCTCTCGCTGGGAGCGCGTGCGGTGTTCCTCGGACGTCCGTATCTGTACGCGCTGGCCGCGGGCGGTGAAGCGGGGGTCGCGCTGTGTCTCGATTTATTGAAGGCTGAGGTCCTGAACGCGATGGCGCTTCTCGGCGCGCCGACGATCGCCGACATCACCCGCGCTCACGTGCGCGGCTCCGGGTAGCGAGAGAGAACAAGCACCTCGTCGTTGCGCTGTGACGCGTTGATGCTATGAAGGTGTTTGCACCATTCCTTGGCCTCACACGGGGGTCGAGCGGCGACAAGGAAAGGTGGTCGGCATGCTTGCCATAACTCCCAACGCGGTCCAAGCGATCCAGGGCCTCACCGCCCAACCGGAGATCCCCGACGGAGCCGGGCTCAAGCTCTCGGGTCAGGTGACCCCGGAGGGCGCGGCTATCGAACTGAGCCTGGTAGCGGTCCCGGAGGAGTCCGATGAAGTGCTCGAGGCAGAAGGCACCAAGGTTTTCGTGGCGGCTCCACTGACCGAAGTACTCGACGACAAGATCCTCGACGCCGGCGTAGAGGAAGGCCAGATCGAGTTCCGGCTCGTGGAGCAGAGCCAGGACGGGACCCCTAGGGGCTGAGCTATCACGCAGCGCTAAGGAGGTCTGCGGGGCCGCGTGATCGATGGGCAAGGCCAAGGCCGTGGTCGCGACGGGCAAAGTCATGGGATCGTCGCCCGATCTGACCGAGAAGGCGCAAGCGATCAAGTTGGAGGCGGAGCAGCACCGCCCCGGGCCGGGATTTATCGCGAGATAGTGCCGAAGAGACCGAGTCGCTACTAGCCGAGATCAGCATGCAGGGGACGCCTCCTAACGTAGCTCGCGGATCTGCACCCGTTCCTCGCGGTAATGGATGAGGTCATAAACGATGACGCCGCAGCAGATCGCGGCCACGAGACTCAGTGCGGTGAGCGCGGGGACCTCGAGCGCCGCGGGCAGGATCGCCAGTAGCGCGAGCGCGGTTATAGGCCGGCCGCGTCCGAACAGGCCCCTCCCGTCTCTCGTTTCGCCCCACCTCACCCACACGAGCCGCACGCGGAACGCGACATGCGTGAAGAAGTAGAGCGATAGTCCGCCGCAGAGCGCAACCGCGGGAACCGTGTCAAGCGGATCGGCGACGTGCTCGAGCGTCCTCTCCATGCCGAGCGCGAACAAGACGATGCCGGCGACCATCGGGAGGTGCAGGTAGCTGTAGTAGTCGCGCGCGAGCCGGGCCCGGGCCACTCCGCTGAGCTCGGACAGGCGACGCTGCGCGAAGATGACATAGACGTCGAAGTACGCCCACCACAACGCTGCGATAACGACGAACCCGACGACCGCGGCCGTTACGACGCGCGGCGAGAGGGGCAGACCCTCCGCTCCGATGCCGAGCGCCACGATCGACTCACCGAGAGCGACGATCACGATGAGTTGGTGACGTTCGGCGAAATGCGCGGGTGAGACGCGGAAGCCTTGGCCGCGACCGATCAGTACGCCGAGGTAGTCGATCGCGAGAGCGGCACCCCAGAGACTCGCTTGCGCGGCGCCGTCGAGGAACCCGGCGGCGACGAGCAGGATGGGCCCTGCTGTCGACGAGGGCGTCATCCGCAGCACCGCGCCGAGCAGGTCCGGGTCGCTCTTACCTGCGATCGCGTAGAGCACGAGGTGCAGAAGGCGCACGGCCAGATAAGCGAACCCGAACAGGACGCCGTCGGTCTCGAACGCGTTCGGAACCGCGAGCGCGACCACGAGCATCGCGGCCATCGCGGCGAACATGGCGAAGCGCACCCGGCCCTCCTCCGGCTCGAGCGTGTTCGTCAACCACGCGTACGCCGCCCATGCCCACCAGAGCGCCGCGAGCACCAGCAGTCCGCGCCCCAGCCCCGCCCACGTCGGGTCGGCAGACATCATCCCGGTCACCTGGGTGATCGCGAAGACGAACACGAGATCGAAGAACAATTCGAGTGGGGTTACCCGCTGCTCGCGCTCGGGCACTACGCAGTCCTGATCGGTGGGAGTTAACCCAGGAGATCGGCGATACGCGTGATGCCCTCGATGAGGTCGTCGTCTCCGAGCGCGTACGAGAGACGCGCGTAGCCGGGGGCGCCGAAGCCGTCACCGGGCACGATCGCGACCTTCACTTCGTCCAGTATGGCTGCGGCGAGCGTCTCGGTGTCGTTGACCGTTCGGCCCCCGATCTCCCGCCCCAGCACACCTTTGAAGGAGGGGAACGCATAGAACGCCCCTTCGGGTTCGTAGCAATCGACCCCTTCGATCTCGTTCAGCATCTTGTGGATCGTTCGCCGCCGCCGATCGAACGCTTCGCGCATCATTTCGACCGCTTCGAGATCGCCCGATACCGCAGCCAACGCGGCGACCTGCGCGATGTTCGAGACATTGGACGTTGCGTGTGATTGCAGTGATTTTTATAAAAAAACAAATTAAGCGTGGCAGATCATCAAGCCGACCCGCAATCCGGTCATCGCGTACGTCTTGGCCACGCCGTTGATGACGACGCACCGCTCCTGGAGGCTGGGGACCGCAACCGGCATCGAGGAGAAGCGTGCGTCGCCGTAGACGAGGTGCTCGTAGATCTCGTCCGTCACTACCCACAGACCCTTGGACGCCGCCCATTCGCCGATCGCCGCGACCTCGTGCGGCGGGTAGACGGCACCTGTTGGGTTGGATGGAGAAACGAACAGGAGAACCTTCGTCTTGTCGGTCACGGCCCGGTCGAGCTGGTCGATCGTGACGCGGAACCCCGTCGCTTCACTCGTCGGCAGGGTCACTACGACGCCCTGGGCGAGCTTGATCATCTCGGGATAGCTCACCCAGTAAGGCGCCGGTACCAGTACCTCGTCGCCGGGGTCGAGCAGGGCCATGAACGTGTTGTAGAGCGCTTGCTTCCCACCGTTCGTGACCAGCACCTGCAGGGCTTCGACCTCATAGCCCGAATCGCGCGCGGTCTTGCGCGCGATCGCGGCGCGCAGCTCCGGAAGTCCGGCAGAAGGCGTGTACCGGTGGTAGACGGGATGTTTCGCGGCCTCGGACGCGGCGTGAACGATGTGATCGGGTGTCGGGAAGTCCGGCTCGCCGGCACCGAACCCGATGACGTTCTCTCCCGCTGCCTTCAGTGCTTTGGCCTTCGCATCGATCGCCAAGGTCGACGACTCGGTTATCTGAAGGACTCGTTGGGATAGACGGTCACGGGCCAT
>JALZEA010000048.1 GCA_030862265.1 Actinomycetota bacterium
AGTTCGTTGTCAAGAGGCGCCGCCACCAGATCCTGCACGGTCAGACGGCGTTGGTGGTAAAGCGTCACGTGCTGTTCGAACGCGGCGTCGCGGCCATCAGCGTCCCGTACCACCTCGAGCAGAGTTAGAAGCTCCAAACGACGGCGCTGAATCCGGTCGCTGCAGAGGAGGGGGCTCTCGACGCAGATCGCTCCTTAATGGGTCAACGATGTGCGATCTGCGGAGAGCGAGCAGGCGAGCCGCCGTTCAGGCGGCCTCCGTCGCGTCCCCCGACGTGCAGCGGCCGAGTGAAGCGCCGTTACACGTCGGGGGTACTTCGTTAGGCCGCGGCGGCCGGCGTCCTGATGCCCTCCGCGCCGGGCTCGCCCATACCCTCGGTCTTCCGCTTGGAGAACGCGATCGACACGATAAGTATCGCCAGCGCGATACCGGCGATCACGAAACGCATCGGCGAATCCTGCAGGTTGATGACCGCCGGCAGGATCAGCAGCGAGATCAGGTTCATGACCTTGATCAACGGGTTAAGAGCCGGACCCGCGGTGTCCTTGAACGGATCGCCGACGGTGTCGCCAATGACCGCGGCCTTGTGCGCCTCGGAACCCTTGCCGCCCTCGTGCCCATCCTCGATGTACTTCTTGGCGTTGTCCCACGCGCCTCCGGAGTTGGACAGAAACACCGCCATCAGCTGACCGGTAAGGATCACGGCCGCGAGGAACGCTCCGAGAGCGAAGTAATTGATCCCGAACCCGATGATCACCGGCGACAGCGTCGCGAGTAGGGCCGGGGTGGCGAGTTCGCGCAACGAAGCCGCGGTGCAGATATCGATGACGGGCCCGTAATCGGGGCGCTTCTCGCCCGACATGATCTTGCCGTCGGCGAACTGCCTACGTACCTCCTGCACGACAACGGCCGCGGTGCGGCCGACCGCTCTAATCGCAAGCGCGGAGAACATGAACGCTATCGAACCGCCGATCAGAAGACCGATGAAGGTCTTGGGATCCGCAACGTTGATCTGCGTCGCGGCGTGGCGGAATAGCTCGGTTCCCACCTCGTCCAACTTGAGCTCCGAGCCGATCGTCTCGATATAGGACGCGAACAGCGCCACGGCCGCGATGACGGCCGATCCGATCGCGAAGCCCTTCGTGACCGCCTTCGTGGTGTTTCCGACGGCGTCGAGGCTCACCATGATGCGCTGCGCCTCTCCTTCGAACTCGCCGGACATCTCGGCGATGCCCGCGGCGTTGTCGGCAACCGGCCCGTACGTGTCTTCCGACACCACGACACCGGTCGTGGCCAGCATGCCCATACCGGTCAACGCGACCAGGTAAAGGGAGAACTGCAGGTTGCCGCCACCGAGCGCGATCGCAGATCCGATCGCGGCCGCGATCGCGATGACCGCGTACACCGACGACTCGAGGCCTGACGAGAAGCCCGCCAAGATCGTGGTGGCAGGTCCCGTCCGCGTCGCTTCCGCGATCTCGCGCACGGGCTGGTTCTCGGTCGAAGTGAAGTACTCGGTCAGACGAGAAACGATCTGAGCGAGGACGAGACCGATGACAACCGCGAGGAACACCTTCATACCCTCGTGGCCGCCACCGGGGCCCTTGTCGCCCACATAGGTGAACGCAACGAACGCGGTGCCGATGACCGTCAGGACGCCGGCGGTCAAGAAGCCGCGGTTGATCGGCGCCATCGCGGACTTGTCCTTGTCGGTCGCGCGCACCATGTAGATGCCGACGATCGATGCCAGGACCCCGATCGCTCGTGCGATCACCGGAAAGATCAAGCCCAGGGCAGGATTCGCGCCGATCGATTGGAAAGCGGCGACACCGAGGATGATCGACGCGACGAGCGTGACCTCGTAGCTCTCGAAGAGGTCGGCCGCCATCCCCGCGCAGTCGCCGACGTTGTCACCGACGTTGTCCGCGATCGTTGCAGGGTTGCGAGGATCGTCCTCGGGGATGCCGGCCTCGACCTTGCCGACGAGATCGGCACCGACGTCGGCCGCTTTAGTGAAGATCCCACCGCCCACCCGCAGGAACAACGCGAGGAGCGATCCACCGAAGCCGAAGCCGATGAGGATCGCCGAGGACGTGTTCTGGAAGGCAAGGATGATGATCGTTGCCCCGAGCAGTCCGAGACCGACGGTGAACATCCCCGCGATCCCTCCGGTGCGGAACGCGACCTTCAGCGCCGCCGGCAGCGAACCGGCCTTGGCGGCCGCCGCGGTCCGGACGTTGCCGCGCACCGCGAGGCTCATGCCGATGAATCCAGTTAGCCCGGACATCAAGCAACCCGCGAGGAACGCGAGCGTGCGGAAGATTCCGGACTGGGCGAAACTCAAGGCCGTGGTCTCGTCGGGTTTGAGGACCGCAGTGGAGGTCGCGAAGACCACGATCGTCAACGGGATCAGGATGATCCCGATCGTCTTGAACTGACGCCGCAAGTACGCGAGCGCACCTTCCTGGATGGCTCCCGCGATCTCCTGCATCTTCGGGGTTCCCTGGTCGGCCGCGAGCACGCCACGCATCAGTTGGAACCCGATGATGATTGCCAGGACCGCCGCGGCCCCCGAGAAGAACAGCCAGAAGAACTCCGTTCCGCCCAGCTCGAAGACCTGGTAACCCCCTTCCGAAGCTAGAAGCATGTGCTTCATGCAGACTTCTCCCTTCTCTGCCTCACCCGCGCGGTTTTCTTCTTCTCTTTCCGTACGTAGATCTGTTGTGCGACGCGTTGACTCACCGTGCGTTCGTTGCCCTCGACCGTGAGCACGATGGGTCCGTCGAAGGGATGCTTCTCCTTGACCTCGACACGCACGCCGGGCCGAAGTCCCAGAGCGTCGAGGAACGCGACGACGTCGGCCGCGGTCGACCCCGGCACCGCGACCTCCGCGACATCACCGGACTCGAGTGCGTACAACGGCGGCATGTCGGGGATCTCGGCGACGTCGGGTTCGGGGATCGGGAAACCGTGCGGACACGTCGCGGGTCGATTCAACGCGACGAACAAGCGGTCCTCCACTTCCTGCGGAAGGTCGTGCTCGAAGGTCCCCGCCAGCCGGTCGGCCTCGTTCCACGCGTAACCCAACATGTCAGAGAGGAAACGCTCGACGATGCGATGGCGACGGATCGCGGCAACCGCTATCCGACGTCCGCGTGCGGTGAGCACCACACCCCGGTAGGGCCGGTGATCGACGAGCCCCTTCTCCGCCAGGCGCTTCACCGTCGTCGTGACGGTCCCGGGGGTCACGCCGAGGGACTCGGCGAGGACGCCGGTGTGCGCGTCGGAGTCGCCCTTGGTCAGGCGGTAGACGGCCTTGAGAGCCTCGCGGTCGGTTCGAGAGTAGGTATCAACCATGGTTTCGAAGCCCGGGAACCTATCTTTTGAAGGCTCCAAACGTCAAATCGTGTGCGGGCGGCACTCCACTACGCCGGTGCGGACCGGGACACGCAACGTGGGCGGCCTGAACGGCCGCCGACTGCTCCGCTCTCGCAGATCGCGCATCGTTGATCCATTAAGGAGCGATCTGCTCGAGAGGGTCCCTCTTCGCACCGTCGGCGTCGTGCCGCCCAGCCGGGATTTACCGGGAGATAGAGAGTCGGGTGATCGTGCCGCCGCCGTCGCGGGGCGAGAGGTCGCAGGTATCGACGAGGCTCTTCAGCAGTGCGAACGACATCACCGCACGCGTGGAGAAGCCCTGCGTGTCGGCTTCGTCGCCGGCCGGTTCGGTGGTCGCGCCGCGATCGGCGACCTCGATCACGATCTCGCCGTTCTCCTCGCTCCAACGGACCGCGACGGGTTCGTCCGACCCCTGCTCTTCGTGAGCGAGTACGGCATTGGCGCACGCTTCTGAGACCGCGATGCGCAGGTCTTCGACCCGCTCCTCATCGACGCCGCTCGCGCGAGCGAGGGCCGCGACCGCGAGTCGCACCACGCCCACGTAAGGAGAACGGGGCGGGATATCGATCTCGACCGTAGGCACGCGGGGTTAAGCCTGAGCCCCGGTTGCCGCCTCGACGGTGTCGTGGATCGGGAACACCTTGGTAAGTCCGGTGATCTTGAAGATTTTGAGGATCTTGTCCTGCGTGCAAACGAGGCCGAGCGAACCGTCGTGGGCCTTGACGCGCTTGAGGGCACCCACCAGCACACCGAGCCCGGTGGAATCGAGGAAGTCGACACCCTCGAGGTTCACGACGACGTCATAGGACCCGTCGGAAACAAGCTCGATCAACTTCTCACGCAGTTTGGGAGCGGTATAGACATCGATCTCGCCTTTGACGTCTACTACCGAATGCGAATCGACCTTACGTACGTCCAGTCCTAGCTCCATCGATTTGATCGTCCTCCTCGTTGGTTTAGGGCGCGCATCTTAGTTCGGGCAACCCCATACCCACCCGAGGCGTCTGGTCGGCTAAAGGACGTCCGTAATCCGCCGATTCGAGCCGGGTACGGCCTATCTTTTTTGGGCTGTTGTTTGTGAGTCTTAGTGAGGCTTGGGAGGCTTTGTGAGTACTACTGCACCTACGACGCGCCTGGCTTGGCGGCTCCTGCCGGCGATCGTTGCCGGAGCGCTGGCCGTGGTCGCCGCGGGCATCACGATCGAGGCCCTGCGCGACCACTCCGGGACGGTGACGCGCGGGGGTAACGACGTGCTGCCGGTCGCGGTCGCGTCGCTTCCGAGCTGGGACATGCAGGTCTTCCCGGTGGGCACGGGCGGCGGGCTCACGAAGGCCCAGCGTGCGCGCTTTGATACTCAACGCTTTGAGCTAACGAAGGTCGTTCGCCGGGTCTTCGACGCGTGGTTACTCGATCGCAGCCGTCCGGCGATGCTGAAGCGTCACTTCTCCGACACCGCGTTGCGCGCTGCCGAAAAGATCGATCTCGCGCTCAAGGAAGGGGCAACGATCGTGGCGCGGCACGCTCGCATCGGCATCGAGGGTGGGGTTCCGACGAGCGCGGCGGCCGAGATCAAGATCGAAGGCGACTCCTGGGTGGACCGCGCGACGCTTTGGATCCGCAAGCATCACGATGGTTGGCGAGTCATCGCATTCGATCTGAAGCGGACCCCGTCCAAGTGATGCGGCGCGTTCTCGTCCTGCTCGCCGTCGTCGCAATGACGGTCGGTCTGATCGCCGGTTCCGGCACGACGTCGGCCGCACCACTTCTGATGGGGCGTCTGCACGCAAGCTTCCAGCCCACCTCCGGAAAGGTCTTCGTCCTCGTCATCGGCAACGACGCTCGCTCGGGCAATCCGCTGTACTCACGCGCGGACGC
>JALZEA010000121.1 GCA_030862265.1 Actinomycetota bacterium
GGGGCGAACGCCTGTTCGCTATAATAGCCGAACGTCCGTTCGCATATCAAGGGTCTATCCGAACGTATGTTCTTGATTCCAGCCCCTGGGTGGGCTACCGTGTAGCGAACACCCGTTCGCCACGCAGCGCCATACAGAGGAGGCCACCCATGGTGGAGGGACTTACCGAGCGCCAGCGCCAGACCCTGCAATACATCGCCGACACCGTTGCCGAGCGGAGCTATCCCCCGTCCGTGCGGGAGATCTGCGACGCGCTTGGACTCGCATCGAGCTCGACGGTGCACTCCCATATGCAGGCCCTGCAGCGGAAGGGCTATTTGAGGATCGATCCCACCAAGCCACGCGCCATCGAGGTCCTGTTTGACTCCGACACCGGGTTGGCCGCCGAGCGCTCCCCCGCTCGTTCCGTTCCACTGCTGGGCCGCATCGCCGCGGGGGCTCCGATCCTCGCTCAGGAGAACGTCGAAGAGATCTACCCGATGCCGGCCGAGCTCGTCGGCGACGGCAACGTCTTCATGCTCGAGGTGAACGGCGACTCCATGATCGACGCCGGGATCTTCGACGGGGACTTCGTGATCGTGCGGCAACAGCCAACCGCTCACTCGGGAGAGATCGTCGCCGCGATGATCCCGAACGATTATTCAGGCGACGCGGAGGCCACGGTCAAAACGATCCGGCACCGCGGCTCGGCGGTGTGGCTCGAGCCGGCCAACTCCGCTCTCGAGCCGTTCGAGGCCCCGCAGGGTACGGAGATCCTCGGGAAGGTCGTTGCCGTCTTCCGCAAGGTCTAACCGGAGCTAACGAACGGCGTCAGTTCGTCGAGGGCCTCGCGCGGAAGACGTGCGATGAGGTGGGTGCCGGATTCCCCATAGGTCTCCTCGATGACATCGCCTTGTTCGTGGACGCGCGATACGACGTCACCGCGTTCGAACGGGATATCCAACGCCACCTCGACGCGTAGCTTCGAGAGCTCCAACTCGAGACGCGCCAGCAGTTCCTCGATCCCCGTTCCTTCTTGTGCCGACAGGAATACCGCGTCCGGGTAGCGGCCACGCAGCTTGTCGATCTCAACCTCTTCGAGGAGATCGATCTTGTTCAGCGCCAGCACGAAGGGCTTCTCGGCCAAGCCGAGGTCACCAAGCACGCGCGTCACCGCATCGATCTGGCGTTCGGCATCCTGGCGCGCGTCGACAAGGTGGAGCAACAGGTGCGCTTCACCCACCTCCTCAAGCGTTGAGCGGAACGCTTCCACGAGTTGGTGAGGGAGCTTGCGCACGAATCCCACCGTGTCGGTCAGCAACACCTCGTGATTGCGCGACAGCTCCAGGCGACGCGTGGTCGGGTCCAACGTGGAGAAGAGCTGGTCCTGGATCAGTACCTGCGCGTCGGTGAGGGCACGCAGCAGGGTGGATTTCCCGGCGTTCGTGTAGCCGACCAGCGCGATGACCGGGACTCCTGTCCGCGTTCGCTGCTTGCGCTTCAGCCGGCGCGTGCGCTCGAGTTCGTCGAGGTCTTTCTTGACGCGCTGGATGCGACGCAAGATCGCGCGCCGCTCGGACTCGAGCGCGGTCTCGCCCGGACCCCGCGTACCGATGCCGCCCCCCAGCCGCGACAGGACGTCACCCCAGCCTCGGAGCCGCGGGAGCCGGTAGTTCAGCTGCGCGAGCTCGACCTGCAACTTGCCTTCCGCACTGCGCGCGTGTTGGGCGAAGATGTCGAGGATCAGCCCGGTGCGATCGATGATCTTCAGACCTCTCTCGGCGAGAGGGTTCACGCCGGCCATCTCCTCGAGGTTGCGGCCCTGCGCCGGGGTGAGCTCGTCGTCGAAGATCACCATGTCGGCATCGAGGATCGCGGCCGCGTTCACCACCTCTTCGGCCTTTCCCTTCCCAAGATAGGTCGCAGAATCCGGAGCGTCGCGCAGTTGCAATACCCGGTCTACGGCATCGGCGCCGGCGGTGTCCGCAAGTGCCTCCAGCTCGTCTAACGAGTACTCGGCGTCCTCCGATCGAGCCGAGCCCAGCAACGCACCGACCAGAACGGCGCGCTCGCGCTCCGGTCGCGTCTCGTGCAACTTCGCTCGCGTCAGCTGACGACCTTCCCTAATCGTTCGACGCCCGCCTCGAGCCGTTCGTCTGCGAGGGTCAGGGAGAAGCGGACGAACCCCTCACCCGATGGGCCGTATCCGTTGCCGGCGGCTACGACGAGGCCCGCGGCATCGAGGAGATGGGCCGCGAACGACTCGGACGTGAACCCCTCCGGAACAGGTGCCCACACGTAGATCGAGCCGCGCGGCGGCTCGACGATGATCCCGAGGTCCTTCAAGCCATCACACAGCAGATCGCGCCGGCGCGCGTAGGTGGCGACGGTCTCCGCCAGGGCGTCTTGGGGTCCGTCGAGCGCCGCGATCCCCGCTCGCTGTACTGCGTCGAAGATGCCGGAGTCGATATTCGTCTTCAGACGCTTGAGGGCTTCGATCGCGACCGCTGCTCCGGCGACCCAGCCGATGCGCCATCCCGTCATGTTGTAGGTCTTGGACAACGAGCCGAATTCGATCGCATGGTCGAGCGCGCCCTCGGCCTGCAATGCACTGGGAGCGACGTATCCGTCGTACGTGATCTCGGTATAGGCCGCGTCGTGCGCGAGCAAAACGTCGTTGGAGCGGCAGAACGCGATCGCCTCGTCGAAGAACGACTCATCGACACACGCCGCGGTCGGATTCGACGGGTAGTTGAGCCACAGCACGCGCGCCCGTTCCACGACCGACTCATCCAGGGCCGCGAGGTCGGGCTTGAACGCGTTCTCTTCTGTGAGCGGCATGAGGGCAGGCTCACCGCCCGCAAGGATCGTGCCGGTCTCGTAGACGGGATAGCCCGGGTCGGGGATCAATGCGACATCGCCGGGATCCACGAACGCAACGGGGAGATGGAAGATCCCCTCCTTCGACCCGACGAGAGGCTGGATCTGTTCGTCGGGATCGAGCGTCACGCCGAAGCGTCGCTCGTA
>JALZEA010000081.1 GCA_030862265.1 Actinomycetota bacterium
CGCGCGCTCCGAGGACGGGCACCTCGTTATCGGGGGCTGCGATACGACCGAGCTTGCCGCTCGCTACGGGACGCCCTTGCTCGTCTTCGACCGGGCGACGCTCGAGGCCCGCAGCCGCTCCTTTGCCACCGCTCTAAGCCCGGCCCAGGTTTGCTACGCCGCGAAGGCGTTCTGTAACGTCGCCGTCTTCCAGCTGCTCGCCGAACTCGGTCTTTCGGTCGATGTCTGCACCGGTGGCGAGCTCGCGACCGCCATGGCCGCGGGGTTTCCTCCCGAACGCCTTGTGCTGCATGGCAACAACAAATCTTCCACCGAACTTCAGAGCGCGCGCGATGCCGGTGTCGGTCGCGTGGTGGTGGATTCGTTCGAAGAGATCGAACGGATAGCCGACGCAGGACTGTCAACGAAGCTCCTCATCCGGGTGACGCCCGGTGTCGAGGCACACACGCACGAATTCGTTCAGACCGGTCAGGAAGATTCGAAATTCGGGTTCAGCCTTCACGACGGCATCGCTCTCGAGGCCATCAAGCGCGCGTTGCAGATCCCGGGCTGCCGTCTGGTCGGCCTGCATGCCCATATCGGTTCTCAGATCTTCGAACTCACCGCGTTCGAACTTGCCGCCCAACGTCTCGCAGCTCTCGCGTCCGAAGCGAAACGGGAACTGGGCTTCGAGACCGAGGAGCTGGACATCGGCGGCGGTTTGGGGATCGCGCACACCAAAGATGAACTGACGCCCGACCCCACGGACGCCGTTACACGCATTCAGCGCCATGTCGCCGACGCGTTCCGCGCCGAAGGGCTCGCGGTTCCGGAACTCTTGGTCGAACCGGGGCGCGCGATCGTGGGCTCTTCGATGGTGACGATCTATTCGGTGGGGACCGTGAAGAGGATCCCCGGCGTACGCACTTACGTGTCGGTGGACGGTGGCATGTCGGACAACGTGCGACCCGCGCTCTACGGTGCTCGCTACGAGGCGTTCCTGGCGAACCGCATGGACGCCCCGGAAGGGCCGCGCGTCGCGGTCTGCGGGAAGCATTGCGAGTCCGGCGACGTGCTGATCAAGGAGGTACATCTTCCCGACGACATCGAGCCGGGCGATCTGTTGTGCATCCCGGCGACGGGCGCCTACACGTATTCGATGGCCTCGAACTACAACCGCGTTCCGCGGCCCCCGGTGGTGATGGTCCACGAGGGAAATGCGACCGTGATCGCGCAACGGGAGACCGAAGGCGATCTTCTGCGTCTTGATCGCCGCCTCGACGGCTCGTCGCTCTAGTCGATGACCGACTGGGGTTTGCGGTCGGCGACCGAGCTCGCCTCCGCGGTCCGTGCTCGGGAGATGTCGGCGTTGGAACTCGTCGATCATGTCCTTACACGAGTGGGCGCATTGAATCCGGAGCTCAACGCGATCGTCACGATCGATGCCGAACGTGCGCGCGCGGAGGCGAGGCGGTTGGACGATGCCCTGCTCACCGATGGTCCGGTCGGCGCGCTGCACGGATTGCCCATCACCGTCAAGGACACGCTCGAGACCGCCGGCATGCGAACGACCGCGGGGACCGAACGGCTCGCGGATCACATCCCCGATGTCGATTCCGACGTGGTCGCCCTCGTGAAACAACAGGGCGCCATCGTGTTCGGTAAGACAAATGTGCCGCCGTTCGCCGAGGACCATCAGACCTACAACTCGCTCTTCGGGACGACGAACAACCCATGGGACACATCACTCACCCCGGGGGGTTCATCGGGGGGCGCGGCCGCGGCGGTATCCGCGGGGATGACGGCCTTCGAGATCGGCAGCGACATCGGAAACTCGATCCGTAGCCCGGCGTCTCATTGCGGAGTCTTCGGTCATAAGCCGACTTTCGGGCTGGTCTCGATGCGTGGACACATACCTCCTATGCCGGGCGGTTTGCAGGCCAGAGACATCGAGGTTGTAGGACCGCTCGCACGTGCAGCGGAGGACATCGAACTCCTCCTACCGATCCTTGCAAGTAGATCTCCGGATAACTTCTCGGCGCCCCGTTCGGGATCGCTCGAGGGCTATCGCATCGCGGCTTGGTTCGATGACCCCGACCACCCCACGGCCCCCGAGACGCGAGATGTTCTCGAGCGGGCGGTCGATGAGCTTCGCCGGGCCGGTGCGAAGATCGACGACGCTGCCCGGCCTGCATTCTCGATGCGAGAGGCACGCGCCGTCTTCAACGCGTTGATCGTTGGGGCCCTCTCGCCCAACCTCAGTGAAGAGGAGACCGCGTTCGCCGAGATCCATCGCGACGATCCCGGCCCGGCAGGCAGATTCGCGCGCAACGTGTCGATGACTCATCGTGAATGGCTCGCCTACGACGAACGCCGTCAGCAGTTGCGGGCCCGCTGGGATGAGTTCTTCCGCGATTTCGACGCGTTGCTGTGTCCATGCAACCCCGTCCCGCCGTTCGAGCATGATCAGCCGGCAAAGGTCGACATGGAACGCACCGTCCAGATCGGTGGTCACGCGTTCCGTTATTTCGACCAGAGCGTGTGGGCGGGATTGGGGGGCGTCGCCTATTTACCTGGAACCGCGGCTCCCATCGGACGGACCCCAGAGGGCCTGCCGGTCGGAATGCAGATCGTCGGTCCTTACGGCGAGGACATGACGTGTATCGACCTCGCCCGGCGCATAACGGAGATCGTCGGAGGCTACGAACCGCCGCCGATGGCAATCTTGTGATCCCATGACGTCAAAAGAGATCGATCCTCGGCTCGCGGCATGGATCGTCGAGCTCGAGAAAATTCACGCCGCGGGCCTCGTGATCGATGCGGACTGGCGACTCGTATGGGCGTCGGACTACTGGAAAGGGTTCCTCGACGAGACCGATGACGACAAGGTCGGGGTCGGCCGGCATATCGCCGAGTGCTTGATGTCCGACTTGTGGCTCGATCGGATGACGGAAGAGAGCCAGGTGCGGCTGTTCCTGGACATCGGCCCCTACTTCCTCGAGGAATTAAAGCGGCAGGGGATCGACATCTACGAGATCACGATTGAGCCGCTTCGGCGATTCATCGATGATCTTGAACCGAAGGAGTTGCCCTACGTCTTCGCGAGCCACTTCGATTACATCGAGCCTGGAGCACCCGACGAGCTCGAGCCCTACCGCGTAGACGTCATCGCGAGTCGCATCAACGATGAGAACGGCGATCTCATCGGCTGCTGGGTTGGAAGCGACATGCACGTCGCGCCGAACCTCGTTTCCTTGCTGGCGCGCGGGGATGCCGATATGTACGAGCGGATGGCTCGTCTGGTCGACCCGGCATCTCGCCAGGCAGCCATCTTGTTCTGCGACATAGTGGGCTCGACCGATCTATCGCGCCAGCTTCCCAGTGCCGCGTATTTCAAGTTGATCCGGAGGCTGTGGACGGGGATCGATAGGGGCGTTGCGCGCAGTCGGGGTGTCATCGGTAAACACGCGGGTGACGGGGCCTCTGCGTTCTTCCTGGTCGACGATCTGGGATCACCCTCCGCGGCGGCGGCTGCCGCGATCAAAACAGCACGCGAGGTTCACGAGTTCTCAGCGTCCATCTTCGCCGAGGCCCTCGACAGCCCATGCATCATGCGCGTCGGTCTCCACTGGGGGGGCAGCCTCTTTATGGGGCAACTGATCCCAGGCGGCCGGCTCGACGTTACCGCGCTGGGCGACGAAGTGAATGAGTGCTTCCGTATACAAGAGGTCGCGAGTACAGACCAAACCCTCGCGTCGAAGCAGATCGTCGAGCAATTATCGGCTGATGAGGCCGCGGCGCTCGGCCTCGATCCCGAGAAGCTGTCCTACACGACCGTCGCGGAGTTTCCCGGTGCCTCGGAGAAAGCGGCGCGCGACGCGGGAACCATTCCGGTCACAGATATCTAGGCGCGTCCTCGCGCCGGGGGAGGATGTAACCGCGATGACTGATCCCATGAACATCGGGTTGCTCGGTTACGGAATCGTCGGGACCTCCGTTGCCCGGATCCTGTCCGAACACGCGGATGAGCTCGCTCGCCGCGCCGGGGTCCCGATCCAGGTGGCGCACATCGCGGTCAGGGACGCAACCAAGCTTCGGGGGTTCGAGCCTCCCGGCGCGAGGTTCACGACCGTTCCCCGGGAGGTCGTCACCGATCCCTCGGTGGACGTCGTGGTCGAGGTCATGGGGGGAACCGAACCTGCCCGGGCGTTGATCCTCGAGGCGATCGCCAACAAGAAACACATCGTTACTGCTAACAAGGAGTTGTTATCCACGTCCGGTCGTGAGGTCATGAGCGCGGCCGAAACGGCAGGCGTGGATCTGCTGTTCGAGGCCTCGGTCGGCGGTGGGATACCCATCATCCGGCCCCTACGCGAGTCCCTGGCGGGGGACCGCATCAGGCGGGTCATGGGGATCGTGAACGGGACGACGAATTTCATCCTTACGCGGATGTCGGAGATGGGCGAGGACTTCTCGACCGCTCTGGTCGAAGCTACCCGGCTCGGTTATGCGGAGGCCGATCCTTCGGCCGACGTGGACGGCCACGATGCCGCCGCGAAGATCGCGATCCTGGCGTCACTCGCGTTCGACGCGCGCGTGGTCGCGTCGGACGTCCCGCGCGAGGGGATAACCGGTATTACGCGCGCCGACATGGCGGCTGCTCATCAACTCGGCTACGAGGTGAAACTGCTCGCGATCGCCGAGATGGATGCCGGAGAGATATCGGCTCGGGTCGGCCCTGCCATGGTGCCGCGCACTCACCCTTTGGCCTCGGTCCGTGACGTCTTCAATGCCGTGTTCGTAGAGGCCGATCAGGTCGGCGAATTGATGTTCCTTGGTCGCGGAGCCGGAGGGTCGCCCACCGCGTCCGCCGTCGTCGGAGACATCGTCGAGGTCGCACGCAACGCCAGCGAAGGCGCGCGCACTCCTACCTATGTTGGCTTCCACGCCGATGCTCGCTTGCGTTCGGAGGATCGGGCCATGATGCGCTATTACGTGGTTCTGTCGGTTGACGATCAGCCCGGCGTCCTCGCCGAGGTAGCGGGGACGTTCGCACGCCACGACGTATCCATCGCCAGCGTCCGCCAAGAGGGTTCGGGTGATGAGGCAACCCTCATGCTGATCACCCACACGGCAAGTCGCGGCAGTCACCGTGCAACCTTCACCGACCTTGCCGGTCTGGACGTCGTGAAGAGCGTCGACGCAACGATCCCCGTGGTCGGAACCGCCGAAGGATGATGGCCGGCCCTCTAACGGTTGCCGGCAAACGCGGCATCATCCGGCGCTATTTCGACTACCTACCGGTATCCGAGGCGACGCCGATCGTGACACTGGATGAGGGCGACACGCCGCTCATCTACTCCGATCGGTTGTCGACCGAGGTCGAGGCCGAGGTCTGGCTGAAGTACGAAGGCGTGAACCCAACGGGCTCCTTTAAGGACCGCGGCATGACGATGGCGATCTCGAAGGCCCTCGAGGACGGATCCTCCGCGGTCGTGTGCGCATCGACGGGGAACACGTCCGCTTCGGCGGCGGCCTACGCCGCGCGCGCGGGGATGATCTGTGCCGTTCTCATCCCCGAAGGAAACGTCGCGCTGGGGAAACTCGCGCAGGCACTTGTCCACGGTGCGCGCGTCCTCGAGATCGAGGGCAACTTCGACGTCGCATTGGAACTTACGAAAGAGATGAGCCGCACCCATCCGATCACGCTCGTGAACTCCGTGAATCCCTTCCGCGTCGAGGGGCAGAAGACCGCGTCCTTCGAGATCGTTGAGGCACTGGGGCGCGCGCCGGACCTTCACGTGATGCCGGTTGGGAACGCGGGCAACATCACGGCTTACTGGCAGGGCTACAACGAGTCCGTCGAGCATGGTTGGGCATCGTCCCGGCCGAAGATGTTCGGCTTTCAGGCTGAGGGCGCGAACCCGATCGTCCGCGGGGAGGTCGTAGCCGACCCCAAGACCATCGCGACTGCGATCCGTATCGGCAACCCCGCGTCATGGAAAGGCGCGACCAACGCTGCCGAGTCGTCGGGGGGCGGCATCGGATCGGTGCGGGACAAGGAGATCCTCGAGGCGTACCGCTCGCTCGCGGCCGAGGGGATCTTCGTCGAGCTCGCGTCCGC
>JALZEA010000123.1 GCA_030862265.1 Actinomycetota bacterium
CACTGACATCGAGCCGACGGCCGCCACCAGTTGTAGTCCCACCACCCAGCCCGCGCTCCGTACGACGGCGAGGCATACGGGAACGATCGCGAGGCCAAAAAGGACAGAGTCCTGATCATCCAGGCCCTTATGCACGGCCGACCAAACAGAGATCGCCATCACGATCCATACCAGCGCGACGTTGAGACCGAGTTCGTGGCCCGGTACCGCGACGGCGGCGAGGGCTGCGGCCGTAAGAGCCAGGGCGCCGAAGGACTTCATGGCGTGGTCGCCGGGAGAACCACCGAAACCCGACACCCCTTCGGCTGGTTGTCTCCGACGGAGATGCGGCCTCCATGGAGATCCACGATCCATCGCGCTATCGCAAGACCCAGCCCGGAGCCCCCACTGTCAGAGGACCTGGCGGTATCGGATCGATAGAAGCGCTCGAAGACCCTCTCTCGTTCCTCTGCCTGGATGCCCGGCCCTTCATCCGCGATCTGCAAGATGAGGTCATCGCTCACCTGCGAAGCCTTGATCGAGACGGTCCCACCATCGGGTGAGTGCCGCACGGCATTCTCTATGAGGTTCGAGACCACCTGATGGATGCGTTCGGAGTCACCTCGTGTCGTCAATCCGGGAGGCTCGACGTTCAGATCTAACCGGACCTGACGGCCGTGCGCCTGTTCGGCGTACAGCGAACATTCCTGAACTACCTGCGTCAGCAGTCGCTCTACGGAGAAGTCAGAAACCTTGAGCGGAAGAACCCCCGACTCGAGCTTCGAGAGCTCTAACAATTGATCGACCAAACGAGTAAGCCTCTGCACCTGGGCAAGCATGGTTTCGAGTGCCTTCTCATCGGTGGGCGCGATCCCATCCAGCGCGTTCTCCAGGACTGCCTGAAGCGCGGTGATCGGAGTGCGAAGTTCGTGGGACACATTGGCCACGAGATCGCGCCTCATGCGGTCTACTTCGGCGAGCTCCGAGGCCATCCGGTTGAACGCGCGCGCAAGTTCCCCAACCTCGTCCCGGGAAGAAGCTGTGACCCTTCTGCTGTAGTCCCCTGCAGCCATCGCCTGGGTGGCCTTGACCATCTCCCTCAAGGGCGACGTCATCCCGCGCGCCATCACCTGGATGGCGAGCAGGCCGAGGCCCAAGGACAAGAAGAGGGAAAGGACCCATCCGAGCCCGGCCTTCACTCCGACCAGCACCGCAAGTGTCGACCCCCCGACGGCCACGACGATGATGACCCCGAGTTTCAACTTGATGGAAGACACTCGATCGAGCGGTCTCAAGACCGATCTCCCAGCGCGTACCCCACCCCATGAACGGTCCGGATCACTTCGGCTCCGACCTTCCGACGCAGAGCTCTGACGTGGGAATCGACGGTTCGCAATCCCGAGTGCGCCTCGTATCCCCAGACCTCTCGCAGCAACTGTTCCCGGGAGAAGACCTTTCCGAGGTTCGTTGCCAGATGATGCAAGAGATCGAACTCGGTAGCGGTTAGATGAACGGGTTCGTCTGCCTTGTGCGTAAGGCGCCGCTGCGGATCGATAGTGAGGTCCCCCACCGCGTACTTCTCCGAAGCCACGGGAGTACTGCGCTGCGCACGACGGAGGAGGGCCTGTACGCGCGCCACGAGCTCGCGCATGCCGAAAGGTTTCGTGATGTAGTCGTCCGCTCCCACGCCGAGACCGATCAGAACATCGGTCTCGGAATCCTTGGCGGTGACCATGATCACCGGGACGTGGCGGTCCTCTTGGATGCGCCGGCAAACCTCTAGCCCATCGAATCCCGGCAACATCAGATCCAAAAGCACGAGATCGGGGACAAGTCGATTGCAGACCTCAACCGCGGAGGGGCCGTCGCCGGCAACCTCTACGGAGAAACCCTCTTGCTCGAGACGGACCTTGATCGCATCTGCGATCACTTGCTCGTCCTCGACCACCAGGATTTTCGTCACGGATATCAGTCTAGGTAAGCAGTGTGCAGCCGAAGTCGGGCAGATATGAAGATTCTGTGTAGCTCTAGGAGCAACTCAGTTGCTCATCAGCCTCCCCATCGAGCTTGCCCTCATAGGGGCCCCGGTGCGCCATATCCCGGCTTGACTCGTTAACAGGAGGACGTAGAGGCGCGGAGAATCCTGAGACAAGACGACTACAAGGAGAGATACCGATGAAGAAAACGTTCGCAACCTGTCTCGCCATTGGTCTCCTAGCCGGAGCCCTCATCGCCCCTGCCGACGCCGCTAAGAAGCGCAAGCCGAAAAAGGTCGAGCGCGTTATGGAGGCGGCCTACGACAACCCAGCGATCGGGATCCCCGGCGTTATCGGCTCGTCTTCCGCCGGCGGCGCCGTCGAATTCGGTGTCACTACGACGGAAGCCTTCGTCGATGTAGAGATCACGGACGACTTCGGCCAGCCGGTGATCTTTACGATGTCACAGGACACCGAACCTGGCGGCACTGGTTCGTGGGAGATCTTCGGGACGTGGTGCGGCGGGACCGAAGAGCCCGTGTCGATTGCTCCCGGCATTGCCGTACGCGTCTCCGTCTACACGATGCCGGGCCCGAATCAGCCGAGCTGCATGGGTCCTGCCACTAGCGGGGCGGTCAAAGCGACGTTCTCGAACTTGCCGTAGATCCTGCGCAGAAGTAGCTAGTCGCCGTCGGTGACGCGGCGCATCTGGCCGGTATCACCGGATGCGGCCGTCTCGGAAGAAGACCTTCTGATGACCTCCGGATCGTCCGGATCCAGTTCCGTCGCGTGCAAGGTACGTGCTTCGGATTCCTCGATCATTCGTCGAGCGGCCGCCCGAGCGCTTTCGATGTCGGTCACGTCGTTGCCATCGCCCCCGTAGAGGAGCTTGCGCGCGAGCTTCTCGACCTTCTCCTCGAACGCGAGACCGCGATCGGGAACGGCCATCGAAATCTCGTCGCTAGGACCGTGATCGGCCACGCTTCCTCCTAGAGTTAAGGCGTTACTCGACGGACCAGGTTTCGCTGGCCAGCAGCTTAGTCAGATCTCCCGGCCCCTGAGACTCTGCAGCCCTGCGAAGTTGCGCTTCGATGCCGTCACCGTACGCCGGACGCTGCACGTCGCGGAAGACGCCCAGCGGGGTCGGCCCGGTAGGTCCGTCCGCCAAGCGCGACAGCGCGAACGCAAGCGAAGGATCGTCGCGGTGTTCGTCGTGGACGAGAAGCTTGTCTTCGCCCACGGTCGCCACGTCCACGATCTCGCACCGGCCCTCCGGTGTCATCACGACGCCCTTCTCCTGATCCGGTCCGAAACGGATCGGCTTGCCATGCTCGAGATAGATCCGATTCTGGCTGCGGCCTTCCTTGCCGGTCAGCGCGATGAACGCGCCATCGTTGAAGATGTTGCAGTTCTGGTAGATCTCGATGAACGAACTGCCCCGGTGCGCCGCGGCACGGCGCAGCATCTCGGGAAGGTGCTTGCGCTCGACATCGATCGTCCGCGCGACGAACGAAGCCTCGGCTCCCAACGCGACCGAGATCGGATTGAAAGGATGCTCGAGGGAGCCGAACGGCGTCGACTTCGTGACCTTCCCCTGCTCCGACGTCGGCGAGTACTGACCCTTCGTTAGCCCGTAGATCTGGTTGTTGAACAGCAGGATCTTGAGGTTCACGTTGCGCCGCAGCGCATGGATCAGGTGGTTCCCTCCGATCGACAACCCATCGCCGTCACCGGTCACGACCCACACTTGGAGGTCGGGACGAGCGGCCGCGATCCCCGTCGCGATGGCGGGCGCACGACCGTGGATGCCATGCACGCCGTAGGTGTTCATGTAATACGGGAAGCGACTCGAGCAGCCGATCCCGGAGACGAAGACGATCTTCTCGCGCGGGATGCCGAGTTCGGGCATCACGGACTGGACTCCCGCGAGGATCGCGTAGTCGCCGCAACCCGGGCACCAACGAACCTCTTGATCGGAGACGAAGTCCTCACGCGCCAGCGTCGCGACGCCACTGGTCGCTTCCGTTATGCCTCTTTCGGCGGTCACGTCGTGTCCGTTGTCGGCCGTCATCCGATCATCCCGAGGATGTCTTGTTCGAGCTCACCGGCGCGGAACGGCTGGCCCCGCATCCGGTTGATCGAGATCGTGTCGATGAGGAACTCGGCGCGGATCAGCTTCGACAGCTGACCCATGTTGATCTCGGGGATGACGACCTTGTCGAAGCGCCGCAACACCTCTTCGGTGTTCTTCGGCATGGGACTCAGGTGCTTGAGGTGTGCTTGCCCGATCTTGATCCCGCGCGCTCGCAGGCGACGACACGCGGCACCGATCGCGCCGTAGGTGCCGCCCCACCCGAGGATGAGGATCTCGGCCCCCTCGTCGGCTTGGAACTCCAACGGCTCGATGTCTTCTTCGATGGCCCTGATCTTGGCGGCGCGCAACTGCGTCATCATCATGTGGTTGTCGGGGTCGTAGGAGATGTTGCCGGTGCCGTCGGCTTTCTCGAGTCCTCCGACGCGATGCTCGAGTCCCGACGTACCCGGGATCGCCCACGGTCGTGCCAAGGTCGTGTCATCGCGCAAGAACGGCCAGAAATCTTCGCCGGCGTTGGGCTGCGACGCGAAGCTCACGGAGATATCCGGCAGCTTGTCGGTCGTCGGAATGCGCCACGGCTCCGCCGAGTTCGCCAGATAACCGTCGGTGAGCAGGATGACCGGGGTCATGTACTTGATCGCGATACGGCAGGCCTCGATGCCGGCCCAGAAGCACGACGCCGGCGAATAGGCGGCGACGATCGGCAGCGGGGCCTCGCCGTGGCGTCCATACATCGCATGTAGCAGGTCCGACTGCTCGGTCTTCGTCGGCAGACCTGTCGAGGGCCCACCGCGCTGGACGTCGACGATCACCATCGGAAGTTCCATTGAGATCGCCAGCCCGATGGTCTCGGATTTCAGGTCGAGACCCGGCCCCGAAGTGGTCGTGATCCCAAGGTGACCCGAGAACGCGGCGCCGAGAGCCATCCCCGCCGCGGCGATCTCGTCCTCGGCCTGGATCGTGCGCACCCCGAAGTTCTTGTGCCGCGACAGCTCGTGCAGGACGTCGGACGCGGGGGTGATGGGGTAGCTCGCGAGGAACAGCGGCAGTTTCGACTGGACGCTGGCGGCGATCAATCCGTAGGCGAGCGCCTGGTTGCCGGTGATCCGGCGATACGTCCCCGGCGCGAGCGTCGCGGGCTTCACCTCGAACGCAGACAGCTCCGCGGTCTCGCCGAAGGCGTGTCCCGCCTTTAGGGCGGCGATGTTGGCCTGCGCGAGGTGCGGTTTCTTCGCGAACTTCTTCTCGAGCCACTGGATCGTCGTCTCGAGCGGCCGGTCGTACATCCAGGAGAGGACTCCGAGCGCCAGCATGTTCTTGGAACGGTCGGCTTCCTTCTTGGTCACGCCGGCGTCCTTGACTGACTCGATGGTCATCGAAGTCATCGGGATCTTGTAGATCTGGAACTCGGAAAGCGAGCCATCCTCGAGGGGATTCGCCGTATACCCGACCTTCTCGAGGTTCTTCTTGTCGAAGGCGTCGGTGTTCACGATCAAGAGCCCACCCGGGATGAGGTCTCTCAGGTTCGCTCGCAACGCCGCGGGGTTCATCGCGACGAGAACGCCGGGCTGGTCGCCCGGCGTGAGGATGTCGTAGTCGGCGAAATGGATCTGGAACGCGGATACTCCGGCGAGGGTCCCTGCCGGCGCCCGGATCTCGGCCGGGTAATCCGGCATGGTCGCGAGGTCGTTGCCGAAGAGCGCGGAGGCGGACGTAAAGCGTTCCCCCGTCAGCTGCATCCCGTCGCCGGAGTCCCCGGCGAACCGGATCACTACTCGATCGACTTCCTGGCGGTCCTTCGTCTGGGTCGTCGCGGTCGGAGGCGACGTCATCTAGGTACTTCTCACCCCGGTTCTCGTCTGCTGGAAAGTGTTGCCTCCATGATAACGCCGGAGGTCTCGCAACTGAGCTAAAAAGCCCTGGTCGCGCACCGAAAGATCAGGGGAAGACCTTTCCCGCGATGACGTCGTCGAACGCGACCGTGACGGTCTCGCCCTTCTTGTTCAGTATCGACAGATCGGTTCCCGAGACCCGTGACACGACCCCGATCGCCTCCGAGAAGGGATGCTCCGGATCACCGTGCAAGCGGAGACGGATCGAGATCTTGCGACCGAGATAGGCGGTCCAGTCCTCGGGACGGGGCGGCGGGAGTCGCTCGGAGTTACTCGCCGCGTTCTTCGGCAGGCGCGAAGGGGCTCTCCATCGCGCCCCCCGAGGCATCCGGGTGATCCTGGAACCACTGCGCCTGCCCGGTAGTGAAGTTCGTCCACTCCGGGGGGACGTTATCGGCCGGGAAGATGGCGTCAACGGGGCACGCCGGGAGGCATGCGTCGCAATCGACGCACTCCTCTGGGTGGATATAGAGCTGCTCTTCGCCCTCGTAGATGCAGTCCACGGGGCACTCGTCCACGCAGGCCCGGTCCTTGACCCCGATGCAGGGCTCGGCGATGACATACGTCATCTTGTTACTCGCCTCCTGAGCTATCAGCTATCCATTAAGGCGATGATACCCACGCTGGGAAAAAGCCAAGCTGCTTGTGAGCAGGTGAATAGCCTTACCCCGTCGGTGTGGGCGAGGGAAGCGCTCCCCCGAGCTGATCCTGATCGACGAGATTGACGAAGATCACGCTCGCGTCGTCGCACTGCGATGTGCGGATCTGGATCGCGGCGAGGTGCTGCGCTCTTCGCAGGTAGATCTCGGCCTCGAATCCTTCGTTGTCCTCCTGGATGATCTCGAAGCCGTGGTCGGTGACGATCGAGTGATACGTCTCGAGCGCGTCCTGAACGCTCCGGTCGATGTTGATCATCGCGAGGTACCCGCCACGCTCGGCCTGTGCCCGCACGAGCTCGGTTCCCTCCGGAAGGAAATAGTCCGGGATCAGACCGGTGGCGATATTCGGCTCGGGGCTCGGAAGCCCGCAGTCGACCGCGCGCGGCGCCTTCGTCGCCGGCTGCTCGTCATCGCACGCGCCGAACGTCAGCGCCAGAAAGACGATCGCCGGGAGGATCCTCAGGCCCGCTCCCCCGTTGCTTCGCGGCGGACGTAGTCATAAGTACCGCTGCGGCGGGCGACCCCCATCGCGAAGTCCGGCGAGATCGCATGGGCAACGTCGGCGATCTTCAGCAACAACGGCCCGACGATGGTCTCGGCACGGTTGCGCTCGATGCTTTCGATCGCTTCCTGCGCGACGAGTTGGGCAGATACCGCCTTCAGCGATCGAGGAGGCATCTCGACGCCGAGTTCGCTCGTGCGGTCGGCGAACATCCCGACATCCGATACATACCCGGGGCAGACGACAGTTACTTCGACGCCTAGCGGTGCCAACTCGGCACGCAAGGACCACGAGAAACCGACCACCCCGTGCTTAGTGGCGGAGTACACGGTGGCGAAGGGTCGGGCAACCTTGCCCGCGACCGACGCGATGTTGCATACATGCCCGCTCTTGCGTTCGATCATCTGCGGGATGACGAGTCGGGTGAGCTGGATCAGCGCGGTGAGATTGATGTGGACGCCGGTCGCGATGTGGTCGAGGTCCAAGCCTTCGGAATGACCGGGGATCTCGATGCCGGCGTTGTTCACGAGCAAATCGACATGACCGAACTCGGTGTTCGCCGCATCGACCAACGCCTGGAGTTGAGCGACGTCCGAGACGTCGGTCGCAACCGGTAGCACGCGCCGGCCGTGTTTGCGCACAAGCTCGGCAGTCTGTTCCAGGTCGTCCTTCGAACGTGCCGCCAGCACGAGGTCGACACCCTTTCGAGCGAGATGCTCGGCGATGACCACCCCGATGCCACGCGACGCACCGGTGACGATGCCGACTCGGTTAGAGAGTTCCACGACAACCTCCTGGATCTCGGCGAGAGCTTCGGTTTAACACCTAGATCAGCCCCGAGCGCCGGGCCAAGCGGTACTGCACGTAGAGAACGAGTCCCGTGACCGCGAAGAGAAACACCGACATGGCCGAGGCGTAGCCGAGGCGGAAGTAGCGGAACGCGGTGCGATACAGGTAGAGAGGCACATAGGTGGTTGCGTAGCGAGGGCCTCCGTCCGTGATTATGAGCGCGGGCACGAAGTTCAGCTGGAAGCTAAGGACGACGTCGCGCAACGCGAGCAACCCGATCGCCGGCGCCATCAGGGGCAAGGTCACGCGTCGTACCGTGAACCACGCGCTCGCGCCGTCCACGGATGCGGCTTCGTAGAGCGGCTGAGGGATCAGCCGACGCGCCGCCAACGCGATCACGAACGCCTCGCCGATCTGAAACGCGCCCATCATCGCGATCGCGATGCGCGTCGCCCAGGGGTCGGTCAGGATCCCCGACGAGCCGAATCCCAGAGTCGAAGCGGCGAGCGCGAGCGGGCCGAAGAGCGGGTTGAGCAACCACAACCACAGCAGAGCCCAGGCGACATCGGGGATGACGCTCGGCCCATACGCGACCACACGCCCGACGCCGGAACCGCGCGCGCGACCGTGCAGCAAGAGAGCAGCGCCGATCGCGGCGGCCATGCGGAGGGGAACGGCGATCGCGACGTAGACGAGCGAGTTACCGAGAGCACGCCAGAAGGCGGCATCTGCGAAGAGCCGGTCGAAGTTGTCGAGCCCCGCCGCTTCTGGCGACGTCAGACCCGTGAAGCGCGTGAACGCGAGCGTCAAGGCGGCGAGCGCCGGGAGTCCAATCAGCAGCGCGAGGCCGACGAGGTAGGGCCAGGCGAGGACCGACGCCCGCGGTCTCATCGCGCGATGCCGTCGGCCTTGAAGACGTGAACGTCACCGTCGTCGAAGTGCAGCCCCGCATCCGATCCACGCGCTGGTGCAATTCCACGCGGGGACCGGACCAGGAGGATCTCTTCTCCGACCATGACGTGAACGACAACTTCGTGACCGATCGTCTCCACGTGGGTGACGCGCCCGCGGAGCCGTCCCGATCCGCTATCCGTAAGTCTCAGGCGTTCCGGCCTGATGCCGAGGAAGCGGTCGTCGTCCACGCCCAGCAAGGTCGCCGGGAACACGTTCATGGGAGGGCTCCCGATGAAGCGTGCCACGAATGTGTTCGCCGGCCTGTCGTAAAGCTCCGCGGGGGCCGCGGTCTGCTCGATCCGTCCCGCGCGCAGCACGACGACGCGGTCGCCCATGGTCAGAGCTTCCGTCTGGTCGTGCGTCACGTAGATCGTGGTGGTCTCAAGACGGCGCTGCAGCGCGTGGATCTCGGCGCGCATGAAGGCGCGAAGCTCCGCATCAAGGTCCGATAGAGGTTCGTCCATCAGGAAAGCAGCAGGTTGCCGCACGATGGCGCGGGCAAGAGCGACGCGCTGCCGTTCGCCGCCCGAGAGTTGTCGGGGTCGACGCTCGAGAACCTCTTCGAGGCCCATCAGCGCCGCCACGTCGCCCACCTTCGTCGCGATCGTCGCGTCATCGACGCGGCGTGCGGCGAGGCCGAAGCCGATGTTGTCCCCGACCGAGAGGTGCGGATAAAGCGCGTGTTCCTGGAACACCATCGCGATGTCACGGTCGCCCGCGGGCAGTTGCGTGACGTCCCGGCCACCGACCTCGATCGAGCCGGCCGACGGCTCCTCGAGTCCGGCGATGCAGCGCAGCAATGTCGACTTGCCTGAACCGGAGGGACCCACGACGACGACCAACTCACCGTCGAGAACCTCGAGTGTGACGTCGTCGACCGCGAGCACGTCGGGGGTCCTGCGCCCCGTCGGGAAGCGCTTCGTGAGGCCGTACAGGGAAACGCTCAAACGGCCGCTTCCGCGAACAACGGCTCCGTCTGTTCCTTCAGTTGTTGGATGGCGTCATCCACAGAGACCCCGGGCTCGTAGAAGGCGCGCGTCAGGATCTCCTCCGCGAGATCTTCGATCTCGGGCCAGTTCGGCAGCACCGGGGTTCGCCGAAGATGGGGGACGGCGTCGAGGAAAACCCGCGAATGCGCAGGTTCCTGCGACGGATCGAGGAACGCGGGCGACTGCGCGATCGACATCAGCGACGGTACGGTCCGTCCGCCGAGCGCAGTGATGGTCTGACCCTGTGTGCCCACCGCGAACCCGATGAAGCGAGCGGCTGCATCCTTCGCGTCGCTCTGGGCCGCGATGCAATAGCCGTCCGAATGCAAGATGTTCGCCGGCTCGCCTGCCTGAGGCAGCGGAAGAACATCGAAGTTCAGGTCTCGCACCTCGCGGAACGCCGGGGTATCGCGACGGGACGAAAGGAGCATCGCGAGTTTGCCGGTCGAAAAGCGCGTCTCGAGATCTTGCGCGGCGATCTCTCTCTCGGTCGGTACGAGACCGTCCTGAACGAGATCGATCACGAACTCGAGGGCCTCGCGCGAGGAAGGATCATCGAACGTGAACGTGGTCGGCGATTCGAGATCGTCGACGATCTCGCCTCCGTTCGACCACGCGAACGGGGCGACCCTGATGATGCTGGGCTCGATCCCGATCCCGCGAACATCGCCTTTGGTCAGCTGCTCACCGGCGGCGCGGAACTCGTCCCATGTCCAGCCTTCGAACGGGGGCTCGACACCCGCCTCCGCGAACAGGTCGGTGTTGAAATAGACCGCTAAGTTAGACGCATTCTGCGGCATGCACTGCAGGGCATCGTCGAACGTGAACGCCTCGACGGGGCCGGGGTAGTAGCTCGCGAGATCGATACCGGCATCATCGAGGTAACCATCGAGAGGCTCGACGCCTCCGAGACTCACGAATTGCGTGTACTCCCGGAAGTTGACGAGGAAGACATCGGGAGGGTCACCCGCCGAGAACGACGTTGCAAGCCTCGTCAGGTGGTCGTCCTTCTCTGCGATCTCCACCAGGTTCACTGTGATGTCGGGGTTATCGCTCTCGAATGCCTGCTCTGCGGCCCGGTAGACCGCGGTCTCCTCGCGCTCGCCGGAGACCTGGACCGTGATGGTGACCGGTGCATCCGGATCGGGAGACGACTGGTCGTCGCACGCGAACAGCGAGAGGGCTAGCGCAGTGCCGACGAGCCCTCGGAGCAACATCAGATGTCGAGCGCTCTGGAGAAAAGGGCGCGCTGCGCGACCGCGAACGCGATCAATGGGACGACCGTTGCGATCGCAGCTCCCGCCATGAGGAGCGGATAGT
>JALZEA010000051.1 GCA_030862265.1 Actinomycetota bacterium
AGGGCGTCGTGAGCGTCGGGTTCGACCGCGATCGCCCTCGCCCCGACGGTGTTCGCGAGCTCGGCGGCGCGCTGATAGCTCCGCGACGCGGTGAGCTCGGTCGGGGTCAAAACCCAGAGGGCATCCGTGAACAAGGCATCGTCGGCCGCGGCGATCCCGTGGCGTTCCGACCCGGCCATGGGATGGCCTCCGATGAATGCGGGGCCGAAGGCCGTTTCGCCGGCCGCGACCACGTCGCGCTTGGCGCTCCCCACGTCGGTCACGATGGCGTCGTGGTCGACCGTTCCCGCCAACGCCGTACAGATGTCGGGGATGACGTCGACGGGTGCCGCCAGCACGATGAGCTCGGCGCCGCGCACCGCCTCCACGACGTCCGGGACGTGACGATCGATCGCGCCCCGGTCCAGGGCGACGCGGCCCGCGTCGGGATCCGGATCGCTACCGACGATCTCGATCCCCGGCTCCCCGGCGCGCGTCGCCAGGGCAACCGAACCACCGATCAAGCCGAGGCCGATCACCGCGATGCGTCGGATCAAGGGTCAAGCTCTCCTAGAGGGTTGCCTGCAAGAGCGCCGTAGGCGCGCAGGCACCCTAAAAACAGTCGGGCACACAATCAGTACTCCCTGAGGGTTAGGCGACGTCTCAGTCGGCGAGATCGGATCGCAAGGAGCGGGCGGTACCGAGATACACGTGACGGAGCTCAGCGTAAGCGCGTTGCGAGTACAGGTGCATGAGGACCCGCACGATGCCGCTCGGCGCACCTGGGACGGCGATCTCCGCGGCGTCGAGCAGCGCGACGTCATCGAGTCCCAGTTTACGAGCCGCGGCGGCCGGGAACTCGGCCGTGAGGTCGGGCGTCGCGGTGAACAGGATGCTCACGATGTCGCCCGGCACGACGTCGTTACGCGTCATCAGTTCGGTCAACAGCTCGGCCGTTGCCGCCACGATCCCCGCCGCGTCGGGAGTCGCCACGCCGGTCGCGCCACGTAGGGCAACCAATCGTCTATCTGTCGACATATCTATTTAGCAACTCCTATGCAGCCCAAAGGATCGAGCAGAATCCGGCCATCCACTTGTCGACAAATCGCCCTAGTCATTTTTCACCGAGGCATACAGGGCCTGGACTTCAGCGGGTGCAAGCTTCCGGAACGTGCCCGGCTTCAGGCGCCCCAGCCGCACCGGCCCGATCCCCACCCGCGCGAGACGCCGCACGGGATGACCGACCGCGGCCAGCATCCGGCGTACCTCCCGTTTGCGCCCCTCCGTCATCACTATCTCGAGCAACGAATCTGCTCCCGCCCGGGCCACGAGCCGGGTCCTTACCGCCGCCGCCCGCCCGTCCTCCAGCTCCACGCCGGCCACCAGCGCCCGCAGCGTGGCGTTCTTGACGCCACCGGATACCGTCGCCAGATACGTTTTCTCGACCCCGTAGCGGGGATGGGTCAACCGCGCCGTCAGGTCGCCGTCGTTGGTGACTATCAGAGCTCCCTCGGTGTCGCGGTCCAGGCGACCCACGGGCCAGACCCGGGCGTCGGTATCGACGATCTCCATGACGGTAGGGCGTCCGAAGTCGTCCCGTGCGGTCGTGACCATCCCGTCCGGCTTGTTGACCAGGTAATAGCGTAGGTCGGCCGCGAGCGGGACCGGCGAACCGTCAACCTCGACTACATCCTTATCCGCGTCCACCCGCTGCCCCAACCGGGCACGTTCGCCGTTCACCCGCACCCGGCCCGCGACGATCAGGTCTTCCACCTTGCGGCGCGACGCGACCCCGGCATGCGCGAGCACTTTTTGGAGCCGTTCTCCTTCCACCGGCAGCGTCTACGCGTTGGGCGAGAGTTTCGCTTCCATGTCCTCGACGGCTTCGGTGTCGGGCATGAAGTCGGCAAGCGGTGGAAGCTCGTCGGTCGAACGCAATCCCATCCGTTCCAGGAACTCGTCGGACACAACGAACATCACGGGGTTGCCCGGTCCCGGGTCGCGGCCCGATTCGACCAATAGACCGCGCTGCTCGAGGGTCTTGACGACGCCGTCGGAATCGATCCCGCGGATCTCCGCGATCTGCGCGCGCGAGATCGGTTGCCGGTACGCAACGATCGCGAGGACCTCCAGCGCGGCGCCCGTCAGTCGCGTCTGCGAGTGGCTCGTAACGAAGCGCTCCAACCACGGATCGCACGCGGGATCGGTATAGAGCCTCCAACCACCTGCCACTTCGCGCAGCTGGAAACCGCGTTCGTCGCGGGCGTAGTCGTCCGCTAGGGAACGGAGGACGTCCTCGATCCGAGCGCGCGGGATCTCGAGGACCTCGCCCATCGTGGCGGCGGCTACGGGTTCGTCGGCCAGCAGGAGGATCGCTTCGATGACGGTGCGCTCCGACGGCGTCACGGGTTCCTCCCGGGCTCGGCGAGTGTGTACTCCTCGGCCAGCTCCAATGCCTCGGCCGCGTCGGCGCCCCCGGTCCACGTAGCCTCGATGGTCCCGAAGCGCTCCGTCTGCGTGAGCTCGATCGCGCCGGCCTTGAACAGCTCGAGCAAGGCGAGGAAGCGCACGACGACCTCGATCCGCTCGAGGCTGTAGCCACACAACTCCTCGAACGACACCGAGCCCCTGCGCGCCAACGCGTCGGCGACCTCCTCGATCGCGTCTCTCACGGACGCGGTGATCGGCGCGACGTGCGACGTGTCGAGTTCGATGATCGGTTTCGGTGCGAACACGAACGCGGCCCGCGCGAGAACATCCTCGAGCGACGTTTTGGCCAGAAGGTCGGGAGCGATCGCCGTGAAGCGTTCCTCGAGGGTCACCGCCCGGCCGTGACGCGCGGCTCCGGCCGCCAAACCGGCCGCGATCCACGTGCCGGCTTCGCGGAACGTGGCGCACTCGACGAGCCGTGCAAGCAGGAGGTCGCGTTCCTCGAGCAACCGTCCCGCGGCCTCTTCGTCGCCCGTGGGCAACAGGCGGGCCGACTTCAGTTCCAGCAAAGTGGCGGCGATGACGAGGAACCCGGTGGCGGTTTCCAGGTCCATCTCACCGAGTGCGCCCACGGCCGCGAGGTACTCCTCCGTGATGGTCGACAACGAGATGTCGTAGATATCGACACGTTGCCGCGTGATGAGGTGGAGTAGGAGATCCAGAGGGCCCTCGAAATTCTCGAGCCTGACCTCGTATGCCATCCGCGCGTCCCGTCTCGTAGTTATCGATTTGTCGACTTATTCACAACGCTTCCCCAGTCTTCCCACCCTATCCGGGGGCTCCTCGTCGTTACCGTCTTTCCGCCGCCAGTCCGACGGCGGCGCGCACTGCGGCGATGGTGCTGGCCGCGACCGAGCGCGCGCGCTCGGCGCCGGCGCGGAGGAGGCGCTCCAGCTCCGCTGGGTCGCTACTCAGTTCTTCGTAGCGAGCGCGGATCGGGTCGAGCGCGGTGACCGCGGCCTCGGCCAGCGCGGTCTTGAAATCTCCGTAGCCCACACCTTCGAAACGAGCCTCGAGTTCGGCAACGGGGGTGCCCTCAAGGAGCGAGAAGATCCCCAAGAGGTTCGTGAGGGCAGGCTTGTCGTCGCCCGCACGCACGTCCCGACCGGAGTCGGTCACCGCCGCCTTGAGCTTCTTCGTCACGATCTCCGGAGGGTCGACGAGGAGGATGCTGGAGGCGGGCCGGGCGGCCGATTTGCTCATCTTCTGGGTTGGGTCATCGAGGGCCATAACCCGAGCTCCGGTGGCCGGGATCCACGCCTCCGGAACCACGAAGGTCTCTCCGAAGGTCTGGTTGAACCGCAGCGCGAGATCCCTCATCAGCTCCACGTGCTGGCGCTGATCGTCGCCTACCGGGACCCCGTGGGCCTGATAGAGCAGGACGTCGGCCGTCTGGAGCACCGGATACGTGAACAGTCCGACCCCGACCGACTCGGTCTCGCCCTTGGACTTCTCCTTGAACTGGATCATCCGGCGCAGCTCCCCCATCCTGGCGATGCACAGCAGCGCCCAGGTGAGCTCGGTGTGCTCGGCCACGTCGGACTGCACGAAGAGGACCGCCTTGTCCGGGTCGACCCCGCACGCGATGAGGCTCGCCGCCGTGCGCAGGGTTTGGTCCGACAGGACCGCGGCGTCCCACGGCTCCGTCATCGCATGCAGGTCGACGATCGTGAAGAAGCACTCGTTATCGGCCTGCAACTGGACCCAGTTCCGGACGGCGCCCAGATAGTTGCCGAGATGGAGGTCTCCGGTGGGCTGGATGCCGCTGAACACCCGCCGCTGGGCGGCATCTGTAAAGCTCTCCTTCAGGGTTTACCTCCCAGGGGACGGCGGATGCGGTTCAGGCGCCCCCTACAATACCGGCCCTCAAGGGCGACTTCGGGCTACTCGGGCTGCTCCAAGAGAGCCCGCTCGCATTCATCATCCTGGCCGCGGCGTTGATCGAGGCGATCGCTTTGCACGAGTACGCGCACGCCCTGTCGGCCGATCTCCAGGGAGATCGCTTGCCGCGGGCGCTCGGCCGGCTGACCCTGAACCCCGCCAAGCATCTCGATCCTCTCGGCACGATCCTGATCTTCGTCGCCGGTTTCGGGTGGGGCAAACCCGTCGAGTTCCGTCCCGAAGCGTTGGCCTCGAAGCGCTTCGGGGCTTCGCTCGTGGCGCTGGCGGGGCCGGGCATGAACCTTCTGCTCGCCATCCTGGCGGCGGGAGCGATCCGCCTATTGCCGCGCGACTCGTGGCTCTGCACCACGGCCGGGTCGTTCTCGATCGAGTGTCTTAACGCGGGGGCGTTCGCCGAGACCTTGCTCAGTTTCCTGTGGGCTTTCTTCGGTTTGAATCTGCTCCTGGCGGTCTTCAACCTGATCCCCTTACCGCCGCTGGACGGATCCCGCCTTCTGACGCTCTTCCTCCCGCCCGACAAACAAAAGATCGTCTTCTTCCTGGATCGCTACGGGTTCCTGCTACTGCTTGCGCTGGTGTTCTTCGGAGCCGCCACGATCCTCGGACCAGTCATCGGGTTCCTGGGATCGACGATCCTGAGCGCCGTCGGTCTCTAGCAACATATCGACAAATCGATAGCTCGACCTGGAGCGACGCGGATCGACTTATCGACAAGTCGCCTCTCGCCTTCCGGGCGCCCGGAGCGCGGCGGGGCGCTCATCGCGTCCCATCGGCCGAACGTGCCTGCCGCTGACGACCGCCCGAGCCCTACCACGAGATCCTCGCCCGAACACCGGCGGCCGTCACGGCGCGGCTGACATCTCACGCGCATGTCGCATCCGAACCCTCGACTACAACGTTACCGTTCGGAGCTCTCTAACCGTCAACTTGATGATTAATTCTGGGCTGATCCTGTCGCCCTGCCGGCCTCGCCGTCCGCGCCACGACTCGGCCACTCGCCACCACGAGGAGCGGCCCAGCTCATATATTGATCGCCAGGCTTCGATCCCATTGCCCGGGCCGCGAAACCGCGCTCCGTCGAGCAACAAGTCGATGAGTCTCCTTGTCGACTGCTGGCCTTATCGATATTCAACTTCGTGTTCCGCGCTAGTGCCAAGGAGATATATCTACATAGTGACTTCTCGACTTATAGCCTTGCTATTCAGCGCTCCACCAGGTCGGTTACCGCGGATGCGCGAGCGATAAGTCAATAACACCACTTATCACTTTGTCTATTTATAGCCGTTGGACGGCTCCACCCGAGGGCGTACCGGTCATCGATTTGGCGGCTTGTCGACTTGGTGATTTAGGCCCTTGTCTCCTCGAAGAGTGCCATGCAGACACCGCCGGGTCTTCCCGGATCTGCCCTTTTTGGACCCGAGCTCCACCTCCAGTGGGCCCCCGATAAAGAGATGGAAAGGCCCGCCGGGCGCCTCTCGGGAGCCCGACATGCCTCCTCGCAACCCAGCCAAAAGTGTGATGTAGTGGTTGAGGGTCAGGCGCGCGCGAGTACTAACCCTCGAGTTGATATTTAGGCAAAGCTGCGAGGATGCGACCCGGGGTGGAACCGGTCCGAAAGCCCGCGCCG
>JALZEA010000166.1 GCA_030862265.1 Actinomycetota bacterium
CAGGTCGCGCGCTACGGCCGCAAGGGTCGACGGTGGCCAACACGGCGGGCATCGTGACCGACCGGATCCTCGTCACCGGCGGCCTCGGATTCATCGGTTCCGCGTTCATCCGTCGACTGGTCCACGCCGGCCAAGACATCGTGAACATCGATCTCGATACCTACGCTGGCGATGTGCGACGTCTCGAAGGTGCCGACGTCCGGACCGAACGTGTCGACGTCGCCTCGTATGACCTCGGTCGGCTCGTCCGGGATCTCGCTCCGAGTGCGATCGTCCACCTCGCAGCCGAGAGCCACGTCACGCGTTCCGAGACCGATGCCGGTCGGTTCTTCGCGACGAACGTCGAAGGTACTCGGCGGGTGTTGGCTGCCGCCGTCGAACACGGCATCGAGCGAGTCGTCCACGTCTCCACCGACGAGGTGTATGGCCCCGCGCTCGATCATCCCTTCAAGGAAGAAGACAAGGAGCCCGGTGAGGGCCGCGCCACCAGCGCCTACGCGCGCAGCAAGGCCGTCGCCGACGATCTTGCTTGCTCCTACATGGACCGCATGGACGTCGTGGTCGTGCGACCCACGAACTGCTTCGGCCCTTGGCAGCACCCCGAGAAGGCGATCGCTCGTTGGGCGACGCGCGGGATATCGGGTGATCCCCTTCCGGTCTGGGGTGACGGTGGCTACGTACGCGACTGGATGCACGTCGACGACGCGTGCCGCGCGCTCGAAGTCATACTCGACCGAGGTGAACGGGGCGGTATCTACAACATCGCCCCGCAGGCAGACCCCCTGACGAACCTCGAGATCGCGCGCACGCTCGCCGCCGCCGCCGGACGCGACGAAGATGCCGTGTACTTGACCGCGTACGATCGCCCCGATCACGACCGTCGCTACTTCGTCGACGGGACGAGGATCCGAGCACTCGGCTGGGCGCCGGCGGCATCCCTTGCCGACGCGCTCGTCGCCACCGTGCGCTGGTATGGGCAACACGAAGATTGGTGGCGACCGATGCTCGCAGAATCGGAGGCGCTCTATTCGGATGCCGAGATCCGGCCGCGATGACGACGATCCCGGGCGTACAGCTCGCCCCTCGGACCCCGTTCGCCGACGCGCGCGGGCGCTTCGTGGAGATCTTCCGCGTCTCGGAGGTGCCGGAGACTTTCGTGCAGGCCAACCACTCCAGCAGCAATGGCGGCACCCTGCGCGGCTTGCACTATCACCGCAATCAATCGGACCTCTGGTACGTGATCGCCGGGCGCGCGCAGGTCGCACTCGTCGATCTCCGTGATCACTCCGGCGTTCCCACGGTCGAAACGTTGGTATTGAGTTCAGACGATCCTGCAACCCTGTACATTCCTGCGGGCGTGGCGCATGGGTTCGCGGCTCTGACGAGCCTGGAACTCCTCTACTGGGTCACGGCGGAATACGACGCTAGCGACGAGTACGGCATCGCGTGGAACGACCCACAACTAGCGATCCCATGGGACCTCACGGAACCGGTGTTGAGCGACCGCGATCGAGATAACGCGCCTCTCAAGTGGGACGACATCCCACGGTTCTGATAACCGGAGGCGACGGGCAGGTCGGACGCGCGTTGAAGGCGCGGCTGCTCCCTGACGCGCTGGCTCCCGGGCGACACGAACTCGACGTGACGAACGCGCGCGCGATGGCGGATGCAGTCGAGAAGGCGGACGTGATAGTGCATCTCGCCGCGTGGACCGACGTCGACGGGTGCGAGGCGGACCCGGAACTGGCGCGCAGAATTAATGTCGGCGGGACGCGGGCCGTCGTGAGCGCGGCCGGCAGCAGCGGTGCGCGTGTGATCTATCTATCGACCGACTACGTTTTCGACGGCCGCAGCGAGCGGCCCTACCGCGAGGACGACGCTCCTCACCCGTTAAGCGTCTACGGCCGTACGAAACGCGAGGGCGAAGAGATCGTCGCCGCCCATCCGCACGCCTTGATCCTGCGCGCGTCGTGGGTGTTCGGCGACGGCCGTAACTTCGTGGAGACCATCATCGACGCGGCGCGAGGAGGCAAATCTCTCCGGGTGGTCGATGACCAGAGAGGCATCCCGACGGCCGCGACCGCTCTTGCGGATGCGATCGCGTTCTCCATAGAGCACGAGCTCGAGGGCCTCATCCATGTCGCCGGCGACGGTCCGATCGTGTCGTGGGCGGAGTTCGCCGAGATCGCTCTGGAAACCGCGAACGTGCGAGCAGACGTGCAGCCCGTGTCGACCGCGGATTACGTCGCGGGGGCCGGGAGGGTCGTCGCGCCCCGCCCCGCGTTCAGCGCGTTGGATATGGATAAGGCGCGTTCGCTCGGCATCCCGCTCCTAGACTGGCAGACGGGGTTGAAGGACTATGTAGGAGCGATGCATTGAAAGGTGTCGTGCTCGCAGGCGGATTAGGCACTCGCTTCCACCCGATAACCACCGTGGTGAACAAGCATCTGCTCGACGTCTTCGACGAGCCGATGGTCTTCTTCCCGATCCGGGCCCTCGCCGCCGCCGGCATCGAGGACGTGACCCTCGTAACCGGTGCAGAGATCGACCAGTTCAAAGGGCTCCTCGGCGATGGCGGGGACCTCGGAGTGAACCTCTCTTATGCCCAGCAGGAAGGGGAAGGTGGCATCGCCGACGCGCTCGCGATGGCGCAACCGCACGTGGGGGACGACCGGTTGGTCGTGATCCTCGGCGACAACATCTTCCAAGAGGACCTCAAGCCTTTCGTCGATAACTACGCTCGCCAGGAGGCGGGAGCGAAGTTGCTCCTCAAGAAGGTCGCGCTCGAAGATGCGCGGCGCTTCGGTGTCGCAACTCTGGATGATGATCGCATCGTCCGTATCGATGAGAAACCCGAGCATCCTGCGAGCGAGTACGTGATCACCGGCTGCTACATGTACGACCAACGAGTGTTCGAGATCATCTCGGGACTGGTGCCCTCGGCGCGCGGCGAACTCGAGATCACGGATGTGAACAACGACTACATCTCTAGTGGTGAACTCACCTTCGACGTCCTGAAAGGCTGGTGGACCGACGCGGGGACGCCACCGAGCAAGCTGAAGGCATCGATCCTCGTCGCGCTCGCGAAGGGGGTCACGTTCCACGCGTAGCAAGACGGAAGGGGTCCATCGAAACAGAAAACGCGCGACGCGCTCCATCTTCGCCGCGGTCGCGTTCGGCAGCACAAGCCTCTACGCCGCCTTCACGGCGTCCCCGCTGATAGCCGCGGAGATGACCGGCTCCCGGGCGACGAGTGGCTTTCCGGGCGCGACTGCGATACTCGGAGCCGCCGCGGGGTCCGCCTTGCTTTCGGGAGTCATGGCCCGTCGAGGACGCCGATCGGGTCTCCGGCTCGGCTACGCGATAGGCCTGGCGGGGGCGCTGACGACGCTGTTGGTCACGGGGGCGGAGGCAAGCTTTGTCCTGTTGGTTGCGGGGATGTTCCTGCTGGGCATCGGACACGCGGCCAACCAATTGTCGAGGTTCGCAGCGGCCGACATGCACGAGCCCGCGCAAAGGGGGCCCGTTCTTGGCTGGGTCGTGTGGGCGGGCACGATCGGTGCACTATTGGGCCCTCCCCTCTTACGCGTAGGCGCGCCCATCGCTGAGGCGGTCGCTCTCCCGCCACTGACGGGCGCCCTGATGTTTGCGGCGTTCTTTTACCTCGCAGCCTTGATGACGATGCTCCGCATGCGTACCGATCCGAGTGACATCCTCGTGGAAGACGTAACTACGACGGCGGTGGATCCAGCGCGCGCTCATCTGGGCGCGCTGCTCCGTCTTCCTCACGTTCGCCTAGCGCTGGCCGTGATGATGGCGGGTCAAGCCGCGATGGTGCTCGTTATGACGATGACCCCGGTGCATGTAAGGGAACACGGCCACGGGCTAGGCGTACTCGGAGGAATCATGACGGCGCACTTCCTTGGGATGTTCGCCTTGGCACCTTTCGTAGGCAAGATCGTGACTCGCTGGGGAGCGTCGGCCGTGATCCTGTCGGGCCTGGCGCTTCTCACCATGGGGGCTGGGGGTGCTGCCGTCAGTCCGGCATCCAGCGGGATTCTTATCGCGCTGTCGCTGTACGTCGTGGGCCTCGGATGGTGTCTGGGATTCATCTCGAGCAGCGTGCTGCTTACGCAAGGACTCACTTACGTGGAACGTGTCCGCGTTCAAGGGTCGGTGGACGCGTTGGCGTGGCTGTCTTCCGCGGCAGCGAGCATCGGATCGGGTTTCCTGTTAGCGGGCTTCGGTTTCACCACGCTCTGTCTTGTCGCAGCGATCGGCATGATGGCGGCGATGACCTTCGTTGCACTGCGCCGAGAGGTTGCGGTCGTAACAACAGCCGCCTAGGCGATCGCGTAGCGGTCCGTCAGCGCGAGCGTTGTATCTCGACGTCGATGACGAGGGGCCGGTGATCGGACGCGTTGGTTGCGATACGCCGAGTACGCAGGATGGTCATCTCGCGCCCCACCAAGACGTGATCGATGGCCCCGGTCACCGCCTCCTTGAAGTTCTTGATCGAAGGCATCTCACGAGATTCGGGCCTGAGGCCCGCTTGGCGAAGAGGTCGAAGGCCGCGGCGTCGTTCGTTCAGGTCACCGAGCACCGCCACTGGAGCACCGACGCGACCGGCGAGGGCGGCAAGCGCTTCGATCTGGGGCGCGCGCGCGACAGCGTCACGGGAAAGGTGGGTCGTGAGGACGCTCAATTCGCGCCACTGCGCGTTTACGACTACGCGCGGTTCGTCTTCATCTATCCGTGGAAGGGGCTCGACGGCCGTGTCCAGTCCTTCCCTGCTGGCGAGCGCGATGCCGTATTCCCCTTCCTCGAACGCCACGGTGGCGTGGAACGCGACGCGGTAACCGGTGCGCTCCGACAGGAGTGCCGGCTGATCGGTATGATCGCTGCGCGACAGGTGGCGATCGAGTTCCTGCAGCCCGATGAGATCGGCACCGAGGAATTGCATCACGCGGGCCGTCCGGTCGACGTCGACCCGCCCGTCACGGCCGCGGCAATGGTGAACGTTGAACGTCGCCAGCCTGAAACGCTCGCGTTTCATGCCGTCAGGATAGAAAACGGCTGTTGTCTCTGAATGACCCCGGAATGAAGAGACAAGAGTCGTTTCCAGCTCCTTGTGCGACCATTGCGCCTCGTGACCATCGAGCCGCCGAGGACCGCAACGGAAGCCGAAGATCCCGAGCAGCTCTACTGCTACGGGCATCCGAACACGCCTACGCGCCTACGATGCAGCCGCTGCGACCGTCCCATCTGCGGACGCTGCTCGATCCCTGCGACGGTCGGACAGCACTGCCCCGAATGCGTCGCCGAAGCGAGAAGAACCGCTCCGAAGGTGCGCACCACGATGGCCGCGTTGGCACCTGCGACGCGGGCAATCCTCTTCGTCTCGATCGCGGTGTTCCTCGGACAGATGTTCGTGCCGGGGTTAACCAATCGGTTCGCCGCGATCCCGCTGGTGATCGCTGCGGGTGAATGGTGGAGGCTCCTGACCCCCGTGGTTCTACACGCGGGCGTGTTCCACATCTTCATGAACATGTATGTCCTGACGATCTTCGGTCCGATGATCGAGCGGCTCTACGGCACGCCACCTTTCGTCACCATCTATGTGATCGCGGGCTTCACGGGCAGCGTCGCCTCATACCTGTTCTCCGCGTGCACCGTCCGAGCCGTGGGAGCGTCGGGTGCGATCTTCGGCATCGCCGGTGCCTTGTTCGTCTATTTCTGGCGGCGACGCGAGCTACGAACGATGGCGCCCTACATCAACAGCCTGGCGCTGTTCATCGGGCTCAACATCTTGATCGGTTTCGGCTTCAACTTCCTCGGCTTCGCGGTGCAGATCGACAATTACGCCCACATCGGTGGGCTGCTCGGAGGCGCACTCGTCGGTTTCGGTCTCGACCGCAGGACGGGTGACGTGCCGCTGTCGCAATACGTGTCCGTCGCTACGCTCGTGACCGCGGCGGGGATCGCCCTCGTCATGTGGCGCACCGCGACCTTCACCTGCTGAGTCGCAAAGCACTAGCCTTCGCGGCAACATGACGACGCGGAAGGATGGCGGAGGAGGCGGCGCCGCCAGGATCAGTTGGTACCCGAAGAGCGCGGCAGATCTCTTCGTTCTGTGCTCGGCGATTGGCTGGATCCTCTGGGCCCTGCTGCGCCCCGTCTGTCATCCCTTCATGGACCTCACCTGCGGGAATTACACCGATCACTTCTCACACATGAACACGGCGCGCCTCTTCACGGAGGTCGGCATCGAGGTCTGGCAACGACCACTCGACGAGTTCGGTCGGCGACTGACGATGAACGAGCTCAAGGCCTTGCCCAGCCATGTCCGAGCTGCTGCCAAAGATGGCGCCCGGGCGATACCCGGATGGCCGATCGACAAACCATTCATCTCAAGTTGGGCGAATAACCCACGCTTCCATCCGCCGGGATTCCTTGCGCTCGTTGCGCCGGTGGCGATCGTTTATCACACGACGGATCTGTCTTTGACCGGAGCCAACCGGCTGCTCATCGCCTCGTTCTTGGGTTATGCCCACATCTCTCTGTTCATCTTCTTCAGGGCGATCAAGCGACTTGGGCCCAGTCTTATCGGGTTGTTAGGAGCGGTGATGGTTTACGGCGAGGTCATCCATTTCAGCCTTGAAGGCTTCTACGAAGCCGCGATCATCGGGCCTCTCATCCTCAGCGCTTTCGCTCTCAGGAGAAGGGACGGCCTGGCGGCAGTTGGATGGTTCACTCTTGCTGCCTTCCTTCATTTCAGGGCGCTGTTCTTCCTTCCACTCGTCCTCTACGGCGGGTGGCTGATCTTCCGCAACAAGGAGTGGAGGAGGTGGCGAACAAGGTCGTGGGCGATCGCCATCGGAAGCGTGGTCGCGGGGGCCTTGACGTTAGGCGTCTTCGCCTTGTTGTGGCCGCATCTCCATGAGATCCGTGTGAACAACCCAGTTCACTTCGGCAGACTGTTCGATCGCGCCGACATCGCCGTGCTCTATCTCGGGATGTTCGTATTCCTCGGGGTGATTTTGATCAGAGCGCGCTCGTGGTTCGATCTGGGGATCCTCACGTGGTCCTTCTTCATGTTCACGCAGCTTCGGGAAACCTTCCCCTGGGATGTGGCGTCCCTGCTCGCGTGGATCGGGATGCCCATCGCCGCCTCGCGCGCGATCCTCGCGCGCGATGCTCGGCTTCTCGCGATCATGTTCGTGGCGCTATTCGTATTCGACTATGCCTCACTGCCCAACCCGATCTGGATAATCCAATTGTTCTGAGCTGTTTAAGCCCCGCGCGAGTACTCGTAGATGATGATCTCGCCGTTGTACGACGCGACCGGTGAACCTACGAAACCTGCCGAAGACACGACGGAGTCGAGCCAGGCCTTATAGGGATCGGCCCCTCGCGTCACGAGCACGAAGCGCGGCGAAAGGATCAGTTCTTCCTCGACGATGCGATTCATGTAGGCGACGCCATCGCCTTCCAGACGGAACGGAGTGGGGATCAAACGACCGTTCATGGGATACATCGCAGCAGGTGCGTTGAGATAGGAAGCCTTCTCCGGGTCGGACAACCACGAGATCTGGTTGGCCTCGATTAATCCGGAGAACAACAGTACGGGGGTCGATGCATCAGTCACGATTGAGCGCTCGGTTGCGGCCGCTGCTCTCCAATCCTCCAAGGTGTGAGTCGTCGTCGCGAACGAACGGAATGCCAGAATCGCAACGAGGCCCATGACGACGATCTGAGCGCCGGTCGCGCGGAGCTGGCGGACCCCCGCAGCGACGAGAAGGGCCAAGGCCGGCGTCACCATAAGGAAGTAGCGAGGCACGAGCACGTAGGTGGCGGTACGGGTCGAGATCTCGTAGAGAGTGAAGGCGGGGATCGCAACCCAAGCGACCAGCAGCGTCAGCATCCCCGCCCTATACCCGGCCGTCCGCAAGCGCGTTCCGACGACAAGAGCAGCAATCAGAAAAGCCACGGCAAGAAGCTGGACCAGATCGGGAGGCAGCACGAAGTTGAAGATGTCGTGAGGCTCCGAGGGATACGGATTCGACAAACTCGATCGCTCCCCCAGTATCCGAAGGAATGCCGGCAAGCCGGGAAGCAGAAATAAGACCCCGAATCCCACAACGATCGCGAGATTCCTCGGCTCAAGTCGCCGGCCGGCCCGCTTCCAATGGAGGAGGTAGGTCGCATGCGACACGAGCGCCAACAGGAAGAGATAATGCAAGAGCACCGTTGCCGCGAACGTCGCCGCATATACAACGGCGCGGCCCGTGTTTTGCTCGTCGAGCCACCGCACCAGCGCGAGCGTGCTCCCGGTCAACCCCATCAGGGCCAGCGCATAAGGACGAGCGTCCGAGGCCGCGAACGCGACGGCTGGCAAGCAGACGAAGAACAAGGCTCCGAATAGGCCGACCCAGTTGTCGTAGAGGCGCCGGCCCAGCAGATAGATGAAGTAGGTCGCTCCTGCCATTCCGAGGACCGACGGCATCCTCAGCCCGATCTCTCTCAGGCCCGTGAACTGCTTCACGAGCCACTCAACGACGACGAACAAGGTGTGACCACCCTGGAACTGGACCGATCGTGACATCGCAGTCCAGAAGTCACCCTGGACGAGCCAGGCGGTTCCCGTCTCGTCCAACCAGAAGGATGCGCCGAGCTGCGGCAGCCACAGCCGCCCCGAAGTCACGACGATCAGGAGAACTACTAAACCGACATAGATCTGTTCGCGCGTGCTTGTGGCGTCGGTCGGCGAGTCATTCGGCACAACGAACGAGAAAGTTGCTAGGTGTTGGCGATCTCGACGACGCCGGCCCTGATCACCGCGGCGCCATCGGGGTTGTAGGTCTCGAAGCCATAGACGGTCGCGTCGTCGCCGTCGGCCTCCTTCCACAGCTTCGTCGTCAGTTCTTGTCCCGGGAGAACGGGTTTCGAAAGGCGTACGCCGACGCGCTTGATCCGCGTGGGATCGCCCCCGGCGAGACCGTTCACCGCGGCTTTCGTGGCGATCGCCATCGAGCACATGCCGTGCAGGATCGTCCGCGGCAGACCCGCCATCCTCGCCACGTTCTCGTCGAGATGGATCGGGTTGTGATCCCCAGATGCCTCAGCGTAACGTTGCGTCTGATCGTCGTCGACCTTCGTCGATTCTTCGTAGACGATGTCGCGGGCGGGTTCCTCGGTCTGAGCTTGTGGCTTCTTCCGTGACCCCGACCCCCGGATGAACATCGTCCCCCGCACCTCAGCGACCGGCGTCCCGTCCTGGGCGTTGAGCGTTGCCTTCGTCGTGAACGTCTCCCCTGTCTCTTTCTCCTCGACGGACTCGAGAACCGGGTTCACGGTAAGGACGTCGCCCGGGCGCAGAGGACGATGGAGCACATGCTCCTGTGCGCCGTGCACGAGCCGGAGTAGGTCGGCGCCGAGCTCCGGATCGGTCGCCGACTTCGCGAACGAATCGAACGCGGCCACGACGGGAAAGACCGGCGGCGCGACGACATCGTCGCCGAGGTAGCGCTCGTTCTCGTCGTTGGTCGCACGCGCGTAGCGCTCGATGTGATCTGCCGTGACCTCGAAGCTGGAAGAGTCGTACTCCTTGCCGATCAGGTCCTTATTGAGTCCCACGATGCCTCCCTAGAGTTCGATGTCGGCCTCGCCGATGATCGCCGTCTGCTCCTCATCTAACCCCAGTCCTTCGGGGCCTTTGCCTCGGCGGCGGGCTTCGAGCGTCACCTTGACGATCCCGTCCTCGATCGCGACGACGCGCCCGGTGCACACGATCTCGTCGCCGACCCAGCTGCGGGTCGTGAACCGGACCTTGAAGCGACGAAGATTGACGGGGCCTCCGAACCAATCGGACACCGCATGCGCGAGGTATCCGGCCGGAAGCATGCCCATCGCGAAGATCGTCGGCGCGCCGTGGGCCTGGGCATAGGTCTCGTCCTGGTGGATCGGGTTGTCGTCGCCGGACGCCTCGGCATAACGGACGAAGTCCTCGCGGGTGAACGTCCCGAACACCACCTCGCCCAACTCGTGACCCGGCGACACCTGGTCGAGGGTGATCGTCTGGACCTCGCTCATGAGTCGGCGTCCTTGCTCGTTTCGATCAACGTGTACAGCGCGGTGACGACGTCCTCGCCCTGAGCGTCGGTGAACTTCGATTCGTAGGTCACGAAACGCATCGTGCCACCCCGCTTCCCTTCTTTCTTGAAGTCCTTGGCTATCCGCAGAACGCCCGTCAACACTTCGCCGGCGATCGGCAGCCGGTTGTAGACGAACTCCTGCTCTCCGTGGAGCACGCGCCCGTAATCGAGGTTCGCTCCGAGACGCCGTTCGCGTTCGTCGCGAGACACGGCGAATATCTGGCGCGTCGTGAACGTCGGAGGAGCGAGGACGTCGGGCAGACCTGCCTGGCGCGCGGCCTCAACGTCGAAGTAGATGGGATTGTCCTCCCCCACCGCGAGCGCGAATTCCTTGACCGCCTCACGGTCGATGGGAAGCTCGAATCGGATCTCGGACTCGGGCACTAGTGATCCACCTAAGCCTGGCCCGAGGCCTTGCCGAGCATCGGCATCATGCCCTCGGGCGCGACTCCCTTCGGGAACGTCTTCTTGATCTCGCCCAGGAGATCGTCGGGGTCCCACATCCCGTCGTCCTTGCGGATGAACGGTCCGACGTCCCACGGCTTGAGGACGTTGATGACGTTGCCGTAGATGAAGAACACCTGTCCGGTGACATCTTGTGCCTCGTCGCTGCACAGCGCGACGACGACCGGCGAGATGTTCGCGGGATCGAGCGGGTCGTACTCACCCTCGGCGGGCTCCGGGAGCCCGGCGAAGATGTCCTCGGTCATCCGGGTACGCGCGTTCGGGGCCAAGCAGTTGACCGTCACGCCGTAACGCCCGAGCTCCTGGGCGGTGATCATGGTGAACGCGGCGATGGCGGCTTTCGCCGCGCCGTAGTTCGCCTGGCCGACGTTGCCGAAGACACCCGACGGGCTCGACGTGTTGATGACGCGCCCGTTGATCTGGTTGCCGGCCTTCGACTGCTCGCGCCAGTACGCGGCGGCGTGGCGGGTCGGCGCGAAGTGGCCTTTCAGATGTACGGCGATGACAAGATCCCACTCCTCCTCTGACATGTTCACGAACATGCGATCGCGGAGGATCCCGGCGTTGTTGATGAGGATGTCGAGGCGACCGAAGTCTCCGATCGCCTGCTTGACCATGTTCTCGGCCCCCTGGAAGTCGGCGACGTTGTCGTAGTTGGCGCTCGCCTCTCCTCCGAGAGCCTTGATCTCGTCGGCCACGGATTGGGCGGGAGTCGTGTCGGATCCCTCGCCGGCCGCGGACCCACCGAGGTCGTTGACGACGATCTTGGCGCCGGAACGCGCCAGCGCGAGCGCATGGTCGCGGCCGATACCGCGTCCCGCGCCGGTGATGATCGCGACCTTTCCCTCAAGTGATGGCATATCTCCTCCTCAATCTAATCGGCCGAGGATCTTGCGGCTGATGACGACCCTCTGGATCTGTCCCGTGCCCTCGAAGATGTCGTAGACCTTGATGTCCCGGAACCACTTCTCGACGAGATGTTCCTTCGAATAACCCTCGGGGCCCATGACCTGGATCGCTCCGACGCACGCTTTGAGAGCGGCTTGAGGCGCATACGCCTTGGCCATCGACGCTTCCTTCGAGTTCGGGATCTTGTTATCTGACATCCACGCCGATTGCCACACCAGGC
>JALZEA010000178.1 GCA_030862265.1 Actinomycetota bacterium
CCCTGACGGTCGATGTCGGTGACCTCGACGTCGATGTGATCGCCGACGTTCACGGCATCCTCGACGCGGTCGATGCGCCCCTCGCCGAGCTTGCTGATGTGCACCAGTCCGTCGCGTCCCGGAGCGATGTTCACGAACGCTCCGAACGTCGTGGTCTTCACCACGATGCCCGGGATGCGCTCGCCCACCTCGGGCATGCGCGGGTTGACCGTCTCCTCGATCATCTGCGCGGCGCGTTCCGCCGACTCCTGATCGGTCGATCCGATGCGGATCGTGCCGTCCTCGTCGATATCGATATCGACACCGGTCGTCTGGGTGATCATGTTGATGTTTTTGCCCTTCGGCCCGATGACCTCGCCGATCTTGTCCACCGGCACCTGGATCGCGAGCACGCGCGGTGCGTACGTTGCGAGCTCCGAACGCGGCGTCGAGAGCGTCTCGTTCATCTTAGAGATGATGTGGAGCCGTGCTCTCTGCGCGGCCTCGAGCGCCTGCCGTAGAACATCCGCGGGCACGCCCGAGATCTTCGTGTCGAGCTGCAGGGCGGTAACGACATCTTCGGTCCCGGCGACCTTGAAGTCCATATCGCCGAACGCGTCCTCGTCGCCGAGGATTTCGGTGAGTGGGATGAAGCGATCGCCTTCGGCGATCAAGCCCATGGCGACGCCACCGACGTGCTTGCCCCCGCGGATCGGAACCCCCGCGTCCATGAGGGCGAGCGACGATCCGCACACCGACGCCATCGAGGTCGAGCCGTTAGAGCTCATGATCTCAGAGACGACGCGGATCGTGTAGGGAAACTCGTCCTTGGATGGGATGACTGGGAAGATCGCCTTCTCGGCGAGCGCGCCGTGGCCGATCTCGCGCCGCTTCGGCCCCCGCATGAACCCTGCTTCTCCTGTCGAATAAGGCGGGAAGTTGTAGTGGTGCATGTAGCGCTTGCGATCCTCGGGCGAGAGGTCGTCGATCATCTGCTCCATGCGCTGCATACCGAGCGTCGCGATCGATAGTGCTTGGGTCTCACCGCGAGTGAACAAACCGGAGCCGTGCACGCGCGGGATCACACCGGCCTGGCCCCAGATCGGACGGACCTCGTCGACGCCACGGCCGTCGAGTCGCTTGTTCTCGTCGACGATGCGACGGCGTACGAGCTGCTTAGTGAGCGAACGAAGGGCGGCCGATATCTCGCCCTCGCGGCCCTCGAACTCCTCGCCGAGTCTTGCGGCGACCTCGGTACCGATCTCGGCCAGACGCCCGCGACGTTCGGCCTTGCCGGTGATCGCGACCGCCTCGCGGATCGTGCCCTCGGCCTCGGCCGCGACTCGTTGTGCGACGTCGTCTTCGTAGTCCTTGAAGACCTGGAAGTCGGCCTCGGGACCCCCGACACTGCCCTTGGGCACGCCGACCTGAGCGACTAGTTCCTCCTGCAGCGAGATCGCCTCGGCGATGTAGCCCTTCGAGGTTTCGATCCCGTCCGCGAGTAGCGCTTCGTTCGGGGCGGTCGCGCCGGCGTCGAGCAGTTCGAACAGTCGCTCCGAGGCGCCGGCCTCGATCATCATGATGTCGACCTCGCCGGCGTCGTTTTTGCGCCCCGCAACGATGAGCTCGATGGTGGCGTCGGTCTCTTCCTCGTGGGTCGGGTGCGCGACCCAGGCGCCGTCGATGTGACTTAGGCGCACGCAGCCGACCGGGCCCTCGAACGGGAGGTCGGAGATCGCGAGCGCGGCCGATGCGGCGTTGACCGCGAGGATGTCCATCGGGTTCGAGTTGTCCACCGAGAGTGCGGTGATTACGACGTGTACTTCGTTGCGGAACCCATCTGGGAACGCGGGGCGCATTGGTCGGTCGATCAAACGGCACAGCAAGATCGCTTTCTCGGACGCCCTACCTTCGCGGCGGAAGAAGCCACCGGGGATCTTGCCGGCCGCGTACATGCGCTCCTCGACGTCGACCGTAAGCGGGAAGAAATCCCCACCCGCGCGGGGGTCGCTACCGGTCGCGGTCGCCAGTAGCGACGTCTCACCGAGAGACGCCATCACGGCGCCTGACGCCTGGCCCGCGAAACGGCCGGTCTCTAACTTGAATATCTTGTCGCCGATCTTCCGCTCTACGGTGATCGGCTCGGGTGTCATATTGCCCATCTGTGTCTCCTCCTTGGAGTACACGCCGCTTAGGCGCGGCGCTTCGTCGGAGGAGAGGTGCCAGTCCTGGGTCGATTCTCAGTGGGAAGTCCGCTCTTAAAGAGAACGGGCTTGCGACTGATAACCGACCGATAAGACCGGCCCTCTCCTGGTCTCTTACCTGGATCTAAATGTTCGGGCGGTCTCCTTTCTTGTGATGGAGCCGTTACCGGCGTAAGCCGAGCTTGGCGATCATGGCGCGGTAGCGCTCGATGTCTTCGCGCCTGAGGTACTCGAGCAGACGCTTGCGGCGACCGACCATCCGCAACAGGCCACGGCGGGAATGATGGTCCTTGACGTGGGTCTTCAGATGCTCGGTCAGCTCGTTGATCCGTCGCGAGAGCAGAGCGATCTGCACCTCCGGAGAACCGGTGTCGCCCTTGGCTTGTGCGTTATCCGTGATGATCGAGGTCTTCTCTTCTTTGAGCAGTGCCATGCGCGCTGCAATCTACCTTTCTCTAGGGAGTCGCCTGCAAGAGCGCCGTAGGCGCGCAGGCGAACTCCCAAGACACTTGAGTAACAACGAGTACTCCTCGGGAGTGGCCGCCTGAAGAGACTTATCCGAGGGGCCGGGAAGCATCTTAGCAGGTGAGGAGCCCGGTCAGTCGTCGTTGCCCTTCTCATGCCCGCGCTTGTCACGCTCACCCCACCCCTCGGGCTTCTCATCTTCTTTGTCCTTCTTCTCCGGTTCGGGTGCAGGCGGCGGTAGAGGATTCAGCACCGTCGATGGCTCGAACGCGGGTTCTACGAAGGACTCGACCTCTAAACCTTCCAGCGCCGCAGCCATGAACGTGCCCCAGATCTCGGCCGGGAACGTCCCGCCCACCACGTCGATCCCGTGTACCGGTCGGCACAGTTCGGGGATCCCGCAGTAGTGCATCAACGGCGAGATGTCGTCACTCGTCCCGAGCTTGCCGTCGGAGCCCTTCTCGACGGGGTAACCCATCCATACGACGGTCGCGAGCTGGGGCGTGTAGCCGGCGAACCACGCGTCGCGGTTGTCCTGGGTCGTGCCGGTCTTACCTGCGACCGGTCGCCCGATCTGAGCCGAGGTCGCGGTCCCGCCTGCGACAACGGCGGTGAGCGTGCGTGTCAGGACGTCGGCCGAGTTCGCATCAACGACCTGCTCCCCGCTCGAATCGAACTCCTTCTTGCACTTCATGCGATCCGGAACGTCGTAGCCGAGCAGGCACCGGCCCGAGCGTGCTTCGACCCAGCGGATCGGACGGACTTCGGGTAACGAGCCGCGCCCGGCTAGGCCGGCGTAGGAGCGCGCCATCTCGAGCACCGATACGTCGAGGGTTCCCAGCGCGAGCGAACACACCGGCTCGATGGCTCCGTCAGCGAGGCGGCCCGTGAAGCCGAAGTTCTCCACGAGTTCGGCGACCGTGACCGGGCCGATCTCGGAGACGAGTTCGGCGAACACGGTGTTCACCGAGTTCGCCGTAGCCGTGTTGAGATCGAGGGTCCCGTAGGAGCTACCGCCGTAGTTCTCCGGCTCCCAGATCCCGTCCGGGCCGGCGCACGCCGGGTCGTTGATCCTCTTCGGACTCTCTCCCGAGAAGCGCGAGCTCGGCGAGATGCCGTCATCGATCGCGGCTAGAAGCGTGAAAGGTTTGAACGCGGAGCCCGCGTGACGTTTCCCGTCGGTCGCGTAGTTGAAGCCGCGCGCTTTCTTGATACTCGTGTAGTGCGGACCACCGACGAGCGCGCGAACCTGGCCGTCGGGCGTCATCGAAACGAGCGCGGCCGGAGGATCCCCGGGCGCGTCGAGGACGGACGCGATCGTTTCCTCGGCGGCAGACTGCATGTCCATGTCGATCGTCGTGTAGATCTTCAACCCACACCTGTAGAGACACTCGCCGAAGCGGGGATAGAGGTACTCCTTGCGCAGCCATTCCAGGAAGTAGGCCGCGTCCTGGCGACGTGGCCTGAGTTGAGGCACCGGGCCGAGCTTCAACTTCGCTTCCGCGGCGCGGTCGCGTTCTTCCCGCGTGACGTAGCCCTCCGATTCCATCGCCGCGAGGACTACTTCCCTGCGTTCGATGGCTGCGGCGCGCTCCTGGTAGCGCTCCGGAGCGGGGATCACTCCCGCGAGGTAGGCGGCCTGCGCGATCGTTAGCTTGCGAGCGGGCCTCGCGAAGTACGTTCGAGCGGCGGCCTCGATCCCGTACGCGCCCCGGCCGAAGTAAACGGTGTTCAGGTAGAAGTTCAGGATCTCGCGCTTCGAGTATTTGCGCTCGAGCTTGATCGCGAGCACCGCTTCCTTCAACTTCCGTTCGATCGTCCGACTTGAGTCTTCGAGGACTGCCGTCTTGACGTATTGCTGGCTGATGGTCGAACCACCTTGAACGATGGCACCGGTCGTCAGATTGGCCCACGCAGCGCGCACCATGCCGCCGATCGAGATGCCGTCGTGCTCGAAAAAGCCCTTGTCTTCGACCGCGACCACCGCCTGCCACACGTGATCGGGAAGGCGTCGCGTGTCGATGATGAAACGGGTCACCTCGTCGCGATAAGTCGCGATCAACTCGCCGTCTCGGTCGTAGACCTCGGACGTCGAAGGCAGCTTGACCTCCGCGGGCAGCGGAACCTTGGCGAGCGCGTATTCGACGATGTAATCCGCCGCGACCACCGACACGAGCACCGGAAGGGCCGCGACGACCCACCAGGCGGGGCGACGGAACCACGGACGACGCTCTTTCTCGGTCACCGCGCATGAATACCCGCGGTCGCGGGAAAGACACCCTCCGTGGGCATCGAGACACTCCTAACGTTGCTCGTGGCGGTAGGGATCCTGCTTGCCGAGGCGGCGATGTGCTTGCTCGTTCTGGGCCTTGTTCGTGCGGTGACGCTCTTCACCGGACACGGCGTTCGTTCGCCGGCTAGAGGCCGTCATTCGATCGAGGCCGCGCGGCCTCGCGTCAGCCTGCGTGCCCGCGCCCGATCCGTTGTCCAGGGAGCGCGTGCGGCCGCGCTATTCCTGACCGCCTCCGTCTACAGCGGCCTTCGCGAGAGCGCACCGAAGACACCCCTCGCTGGGCCGCCTAACCGCCCACCAGTTTCCTTGTCTTATCGACGTCACGATGCATCTGCGCGACCAGCTCGGCGACCGATGTGAATCTGAGCTCGTCGCGCAACCGCGCCCAGAACTCGACCCGCAGGATGTTGC
>JALZEA010000005.1 GCA_030862265.1 Actinomycetota bacterium
CGCTGGATCCCCGCGAGCGCGGTGTTCTCGCCGACGGCGTCGACCTCGATCCGCAACGCGGAGTCCGTCGCCACGGTGCCCGCGGTGACCCGGTCGCCCACGTCCTTGCCGACCGGTCGTGACTCACCCGTGAGCATGGACTCGTCGACGTCGGCGCGGCCCTCCACGACGACCCCGTCGGCAGGCACGCGCGCCCCCGACCGGACGAGAACGACGTCGCCCTCCCGCAACTTCGATAGGGCCACGGTTTCGACGCCGCCGTCGGTAACCCGTTCTGCCTCATCCGGGAGCAACTCCGCCAGCGCAGAGAGGGCGTCGCTGGCTTGACCGATGGCTTTCATCTCCTGCCAGTGCCCGAGGAGCATGACCGAGATCAGCGCCGCCAACTCCCACCAGAAATCGAGATCGAACACCCCGAATTCGGTCGCGAGACTCGCGAGGAACGCAACCGTGATCGCGCTCCCGATCAACAGCATCATCCCGGGTTCTCGCCACCTCGCCTCCCTTACGGCACCCTCAAGGAACGGCCAGCCCCCGTAGACGAAGATCACCGTTCCGAGAACCGGTGCGAGCAGTGTGCTTCCGGGGAAGTGCGGCGCGGTGTAGCCGAGCAGCTCCTGGAACATGTGGCTGAAGTAGATGACCGGGACGCTCAATGCGACCGTCAACCAGAAGCGGTTGCGGAACTGTGCGGGATCGTGCCCCGCGTGCTTGTCGTGGCCGCCGTCCTGGTCGTGGCCATGATGGTGGTTGTCCAAGGTCGTCCTACCCTTCTCCCTCGCCCGTTCTCTGGTTGAGCTACTATACCCCCCTAGGGTATAGTGGTCCCACGACGACGACGACGGAGGACAGATGCAGGAGACCGCCGCTCGGACACTCGATTTCGAGGTCGACGGAATGACCTGTGGATCGTGCGCGGCTCGGGTGCAACGAGCCCTCGAGAAAGACGATGGCGTTGCGCGTGCCGACGTAAACCTCGCGACCAATCGCGCCCACGTGATGGCTGAGACGGATGTCGATGTCGATGGATTAGTGGGCTCGGTCAAGAAGATCGGCTACGACCTCAGGCTTCTCGACGACGGAGTGCAGGCCGCGCATGATCCCGAAGCCGACCCTCACGGGCGCGACCAGCGGATGTGGTTGATGCGGGTGATGGCGGTCGCACCTGCCGCCGCGTTCATGGCGATCACGATGCTCATGGGGCAAGACGCGATGTCCAACGAAACGTTGCGTTGGGCGATGCTGGCGGTGGCAACCCCGGTCCAATTCTGGGTCGGCTGGCCGTTCTTGCGTGAAGCCGCGCGCCGGGCGCGCAGCCTGACGGCGAATATGGACACTCTGATCTCGGTCGGAACTCTGGCTGCATTCGGCTTCAGCGTCTATCAGCTACTCACCGATCACATGGACCTCTACTTCGAGACCGCCGTGCTGATCATCGCCTTCCTTTCGCTCGGCCGTTACTTGGAAGCGCGTGCGAAGGGACGGACGGGAAAGGCCATCCGCGCGCTGCTCGAGCTCGGTGCCAAGGAAGCGAGACTCGTGCGTGACGGCGACGAGGTGATGGTCCCGGTCGAGCAAGTGGTGGTGGGCGATGTCGTTCGTGTACGGCCGGGCGAGAAAGTGCCCGTCGACGGAGAAGTCACACACGGGTCGAGCGCGGTGGACGAATCGATGCTGACCGGGGAGAGCGTCCCCGTCGACAAGGGGCCCGGTAGCAAGGTAACGGGGGCGACCGTTAACGCCTCTGGCGTGCTCACGATCCGCGCCTCGGCGGTCGGAGCGGATACCGCCCTGGCCCAGATCGTCAAGCTCGTCGAAGACGCTCAAACAGGCAAGGCCGAGATCCAGCGGTTGGCCGATCGCATCTCGGGCGTCTTCGTGCCCGTCGTCTTTGCGATCGCGGTCGCAACGTTCGCGGGCTGGGCTCTGGTCGCAGGCGACGCCACTGAGGGGATGCTCGCCGCCGTTGCGGTTCTGATCATCGCGTGTCCTTGCGCCCTCGGGCTGGCGACGCCGACTGCCATCATGGTTGGTAGCGGACGGGGCGCTGATCTCGGTGTCCTCATCAAGAGCACCGAAGTGCTCGAACGCACTCGCGACATCACGACGGTCGTCTTCGACAAGACGGGGACGTTGACTCGCGGAGAGATGTCTGTAACGGATGTGGTTACGAGCGGCGTAAAGGACGGCGAGGCGCTGAAGTTCGCGGGTGCCGTCGAGGCACACAGCGAACATCCCATCGGTGCCGCGCTGCGCGATGCCGCGCGGGCTCTCGGCCCCTTGCCCGAGGTTTCTTCTTTCGAGGCCGTCGCCGGTTACGGGGTCCGTGGCGACGTCTCAGGCGAACGTTTCACAACTGTGTGGGTCGGACGCCGCAAGCTCATGGCAGAGGCGGGTCTCGTCATTGCGGAAGATCTTGAGGACGCCGCGGATGGGTTCGAAGCCGAAGGAAAGACTGCCGTGTTTGCTGGTTGGGACGGCGAGGCCCGCGCCGCGATCGCCGTCGCCGACACGGTAAAGCCGGGGGCGCGCGAAGCAGTCCAGCAACTGCGATCGATGGGGTTGTCGGTCGTCATGATCACCGGCGACAACGCTCGTACTGCGGACGCGATCGCGGCAACCGTCGGGATCGAACGCGTCCTCGCCGAAGTCCTCCCGCACGACAAGGTCGGCGAGATACGGGCACTGCAGGCCGCGGGTGAGACCGTCGCCATGGTGGGCGATGGCGTCAATGACGCCCCCGCGCTCGCACAGGCCGATCTCGGTATCGCCATGGGATCGGGCACCGACGTCGCCATCGAGGCCAGCGACCTCACTCTCATGGCCGGGGATCCCCGCATGGTTTCGACCGCGATCCGGCTGTCGCGCCGCACATACCGGACGATCGTGCAGAACCTCTTCTGGGCATTCGGCTACAACGTGGCCGCGATCCCTGCCGCCGCGTTCGGCTTCCTCGATCCGATCATCGCGGGTGCGGCCATGGCTTTTTCCAGCGTCAGTGTGGTTACGAACTCTCTGCGTCTACGCCGTTTTCAAAGATGAGTCGGAATGAGCGAAGGAGGAGGAGTAATGGGTGAGTTGAGCTACACAGTCAAGGGCATCCACTGCCAGTCCTGCGTCGCCAATATCAGCGAGAACGTCGGCGAGGTTGCAGGCGTGTCCGCCGTCGACGTCTCGCTCGAGGAAGAAAAGGTTGTCGTGCGCGGCGACGAGGTCGATGACGCCGCGGTGCGGGCCGCGATCGCGGCCGCGGGTTATCAGGCGGCCTGACTTGGAGGTCAAGGTGAAACACGGTTACTACGAACACAAAGAGGATGTGCTCGCGCGCCTGCGCCGCATCGAGGGACAGACGCGAGGTCTTCAACGCATGGTCGAAGAAGACACTTACTGCATCGACATCCTCACGCAGATCACCGCGGTCAGCAACGCGCTGAAGAAGACCGCAGTTTCACTGCTGGACGACCACATCCGTCATTGCGTATCGGATCCGGCGCATCACGAAGGTAAGGACATGGTCGGCGAAGCGACCGCCGCGATCGAACGGCTCGTCAAGTCTTAGGCCCTCTCGCTGGAGGGGCCGACGCCTCGCCGTCGAACCACTCAGTTATGCGCAAGCTCTTTGCTCTCATCGCCGCGCTCGCTCTGGTGGTCACGATTATGGCCCCGGCCGGCGCGGGCAACCGCTTCAAACGACTCGGAGAGGATCCGCCGGCCGACTCGGCGCCCACGTTGGATATCGCGTTCCTCGACGTGGGCCGCGGCGGCATCCTCACCGACGGTCGGACGATCCCGGCGCTTGAGATCCACATCGGGCTGCACTCGATGGTGCCCCCGACGGGCGGGATCCCAGACGTCCCGGCCTACGAGTGGGTGTTCACGGTTAGATCGCGGACCTTCATCGCAGAGGGCGTCGCCGGTAGGACACCGCGGTTCTTCCTGTTTGAACTCTTCGATGATGGCAGCCTTGAGCAGCTCGAAGATCCGGTCGGAACCTTCGACGAATCGGACGGCTTCATCCGCATCAGCGTTCCTCTGTCGACGATCGGCGCCCGCCGCGGAACTGTGATCTCGGGGGCCGACGAGACTGAGGGTGGCGGAGACGTCGACTCGCACGTTCATCACGCTGGGACGTCTTATGTCGACGTGATGACGACGACCAAAGATTTCGTCGTTCCGTAGAAGCCAAATGAGTATCCGTCGGGGCATCCTCGTTGCGTCTGTGGTCATCTCGCTCGTTCCGGGAGTGGCGTACGCGCACGCCGCCTACAAAGACTCCGATCCGAAAGATGAGGCGACCGTGTCTTCCCCGCCGTCGTCTGTCTGGGCTGAGTACACCGAGCCCGTCCAGGAGGGTTATCTCAACGTCTTCGACCCTTGTGGGATCCAAGTCGACGACGGGAACACCCAGGTCACCGGCTATCGCATGACGGTCGGCATGTCGGCGAACGTCGCGGGCACATACGCGGTGCGATGGAAAGCGGCCTCCGCCGTCGACCCGCATGTCACGAGCGGCACCTTCACATTCACGGTCACGAGCGGCGAATCCTGCGCCGCTGACGACGAGGAGGAACCCGCGCCGGAAGAACGTGCCGAGCGAAGCCAACGTGATGACTCCGCAAGGAGCGGGAACGTCTCGGACGTTGCCACTAGCGAAAACGGATCCGCAAGTCGGCGTAATCGTGTCGCTACCGGCAAGAAAGAGAACAGCGCGAAGGTAAACGGCGCTCGGCAGGGCCGTCGTTCCCGGACCGACGGCGCAAGACAGATCGAACTCGCGCAGTCGTCCCCCTCCGATGCCGAACGCGGCATCTGGGACGGGATCCCACTAGGGGGATTCCTGTTGGCGATGGCGATCGCGGCCGCCATCGGTGCCGCCGGGGGCCGCATCTACGCGAACATCATGGGCCCGCGCCGCTAGAGAACCGCGCGTTCTGCTTGTTGCTTGCGCCATCCGTAGCGGGTCAGGCCGGGTGGCTTGTAGAGGTTGAGGACCTGTACGACGAGCAATACCACGAGGCCGATCCCGGGATGGCCGAGATCGCCCCCGAGCGCGGCGAGTTCGGCGCCTTCCGCCTCTTGTGCCAGGTCGGCCATGGTTGTCACCGTCGGCATGTGCAGCAGCAAGATGACGGTGGCGAACGTCGTGAGCGCGAAGGAGATCAGAACCCAGTAGTGGCGGAACAGTCCCCACTTCGTACCGAACGCCATGATCAGTCCGGTTAGTAGCGAGGCGATCGCCAACGGGACGATGACGTACCAGCCGGTCAGCTCCATCGCGGTCCATGCGCTGCGGACCGTCTGGACATCCTCACTCGTCGCAGCGCTCATCCCGAGAGCCAGGTACGCCAGTACGGCACCGATCCATCCGACGGAGAAGGTCAGATGCACGCTGAGCGCGAACTTGCGAAGCCCCGGCTTCATCACCAAAGTGAGGACGCCTAAGAGTTGTGCTGCGTGGGCGGCATGTGACCGGCGGGGTTGCCACCGGGAAGGTGTTGACCCGGCCCGTGTTCGCCACCGGACATGAGCGCGATGACGACGACAACCAGGATCACACAGGTGGCGACGACCACAGAGATCTTCAGCCAGCGCGGGCGTGGGGGCGGCGTGGGTTCGGGCGGGGCGACGGGCTCGACCATGGATCTCCTCCTCGGTCGTCTAGGAGCCGGAGGGTGGCGGCGAGTTTACGAGACAATATGTCTCTGTCAAATCGGAGTGTCTCAAGCCGGACGAAACGTATACTTCATGGATGCCCAAGCTGTGGACCGAAACGATCGAGGCACATCGGCGTGAGGTGCAGGACGCGATCCTCGACACGACCGCTGCGTTGGTCGAGGAGCGTGGGTTGCTGTCCGTAACGATGTCGCAGATCGCTGAGGCCACCGGTATCGGTCGAGCGACCCTCTACAAATACTTCCCCGACGTGGAAACGATCCTGCGCGTCTGGCACGAACGGGAGATCGATACCCACCTCGGTTACCTCGCCGAGGTCCGAGACCGCCCCGGGGATGCCGCCGAACGACTCGCCGCCGTGCTCGAGGCATATGCCCTGATCTCCCTGGGCTCTCACGGTCATCGCGACACCGAGCTTGCCGCCCTCATGCATCAACATCACCAAGTAGCGCGCGCTGAACACCGGCTCCGAGCCATGATCCGAGATCTGATGATCGAAGCACAGAAGAGCGGCGGCGTACGTGCGGACGCTACGCCCGACGAGTTAGTCAGCTACTGCCTTCACGCTCTAACGGCAGCGAGCAGTCTGTCGTCGAAGGCGGCGGCTCGCCGCCTCGTCACCATCACTCTGACTGGACTACGGCCCTAGCGCTCGACCGCGCGCTTCAGTTCGCGGAACTCGGTGGCGAGCGCGGGTAGTTGATAGTGCGCGTTGAGGCCGCTGGGATTCGGCAACAACCAGACGCGTGTGGAACCGATCTGATGGTCTTGCTCCCCTACCGCGGCGTTCTTGACCGCGAAGGCGGCACGGTAAGCAGTGACACCCAGGATGGCTACGAAGCGAGGTTGATAACGCTTCACCTTGCGTTCGAGTCGTCTGCCTCCGGCCCGCAACTCGGCGTTCGTCAGTTCGGCAGCAACGGGGGTCGTGCGCGCCACGATGTTCGTGATGCCGAGCCCGAGCTTCAGTAGCTCTTGCTCTTCGAACGGCGACAACTGCCTCGGCGTGAAGCCCGAACGGTGCAAGGCCGGCCAGAAGCGGTTACCCGGGCGAGCGAAGTGATGACCAGTGGCGCCGGAATAGAGGCCAGGGTTGATGCCACAGAACAACACGTCCAGCTCGTCGGCGATGACATCGCGGATCGCTTTGCCGTAGGCAGCCTTGAGCTGTGCTTTGGTGGGCTTCCAAGGTTCGCTCACGCTTTAGCGAAGCTGCTCGATCTCACCAAGGTGTTGGGTGCTGGTCCCATCGGAGGTCTTGAGCACGAGCCCACCGGTCTCATCGAAGACCTTCGCGTAACCCTCGATCACGGTCCCGTCGGCGCGCTTGATCACGATGTCGGTGCCGAGCACTTGCGATCGCTCGGTCATCGCGCCCACGATCTCGTGGTGTCGGGCGGGGTCGACGAGCGCCGGGTAAAGGGCCTCGATACGCGCCACGATCGTGCTCAAAAGCTCCAGTCGCGACGGTGGCGAACCAAGACCCGCGCGGGTCATCTCGATCGCGATGCTTGAGGCGCGAGCGGCGAGTTCATCTGGCAGGTCGCTGCGTTCCAGCGAGACGTTCACTCCGATGCCGCACACCGCGGCCGAGATTGTCGATCCGATCGTCTGCGTCTCCACGAGCATGCCGACGAGCTTGCGACCATCGACCACGACGTCGTTGGGCCATTTCACTTTCGTCGGTAACCCGCTGGTCGCTCCGATCGCGTCCGCACAGGCAACGCCAAGCCCACCCGTGAGTAAGCCGTGACGATCCAGCTCGAGTCGAGGTCGCAGGATGAGCGAGAACTGCAGGAGCTTGCCGGGCACTGAGAACCACGTACGGCCCCAGCGACCGCGACCGCCGGTTTGGTGGTCGGCAACGACAAGAGCGCCCTCCGGTCCTCCGTCACTTGCCCACTCGAGTGCTTCGGTGTTGGTCGACGCGATGTCTTCGAAGAAGCGAACCGCGTGGCCGAACCTACCGGTGCAGGCGGCGCTAATGGCTTCCTTACTTAGGGCATCGGGCACGTCCGTAGGATACGGAGCGTGTTCAATAAGCTGCTTGTCGCGAATCGCGGAGAGATCGCGATCCGCGTGATGCGGGCGTGTCGTGATCTCGACATCTCCCCGATCGCCATCTATTCGGAGATCGATTCCAACGCGTTGCATGTGCGCATGGCAGACGCCGCGATCAACGTGGGACCTGGTCCCGCGGCAGAGTCCTACCTGAAGATCGAAAACGTCCTCGCCGCGGCGAAACGCACGGGAGCCGAAGCGATCCATCCCGGTTACGGGTTCCTCGCCGAGAACGGCGATTTTGCTCGAGCCGTCGAGGCCGCGGGTCTCGTCTGGGTTGGGCCCCAGGCCGAGGTCATCGACGCGATGGGCGATAAGACGCGGGCTCGCAAGGCCGCCGCCGATGCCGGGGTCGCCACCGTGCCGGGTACGAAGGAGCCGGTGACGACGGTCGACGAGGTGACGGCCTTCGCGAGCGAACACGGTCTGCCATTGGCCATCAAGGCATCGGCAGGAGGAGGCGGCAAGGGGTTCCGTGTCGTGCGCGAGGAAAAGGAGATCGCCGAAGGTCTCGCCGGAGCCGCGCGCGAAGCACAGGCCTACTTCTCCTCCCCCGACGTCTACCTCGAGCGTTATCTCGAACGACCTCGCCACATCGAGGTCCAGGTCCTAGGCGACGCGAGCGGTGCGGTCCTGTCCTTCCCCGAACGCGACTGTTCTCTGCAGCGGAGACATCAGAAGCTTGTCGAAGAATCGCCGTCGCCGGCGCTGGATTCGGGAGTGCGGGAGGCGATCATGGAGGCCGCGGCGAAGGTTTCGAAGCAGGTCGGATACCGGAATGCCGGAACGTGCGAGTTCCTGCTGGATGCCGATGGCAAGACCTTTTACTTCCTCGAGATGAACACGCGGCTGCAGGTGGAGCATCCAGTGACCGAACTTGTCACGGGGCTCGACCTCGTAAAGGCCCAACTTCTCGTCGCTGCAGGCGAGCCTCTTGAGTTCTCACAGGACGACATCGAGCTGCGCGGCCACGCGATCGAATGTCGTGTTAACGCAGAGAACCCGGCCAAGAACTTCATGCCCGCTCCGGGAACGATCGGCGCCTATCGCGAGCCGACCGGTCCGGGGGTGCGCGTGGACTCGGGGGCCGAGGCGAACGTCACCATCCCGCAGACGTACGACCCGTTGATCGCGAAGCTGATCACGTTCGGTGCCAACCGCGACGAAGCACGGCGCCGCATGCTCCGCGCTCTCGACGAGTACGAGATCGAGGGGATCAAGACGACGATCCCGTTCCACTCGTTGATGCTGGCCGACAAGCGTTTCGTCACGGGCGACTACCACACCGGGACGGTCGAGAACGATATGGACCTATCGGTCCTTACCAAGGACAAGACCGCCACTCCGCGGCCCGGCGAAGCGGAGATCCTCGAACGTCGCTTCGATATCGAACTCGGCGGTAAACGATTCGAAGTAGTTGCACGCGAGCACCTCGAGACGCTCGTGCGACCGCGCAAGCCGCAGCCACCGGCCGCGGGAACTGTTCACGGCGGGGGCAGCGAGGTGCTTGCCGCCCCGATGCAGGGCACGATCGTGAAGGTCCTCGTCGAGCCCGGACAGGAGGTGAACGCCGGTGACGCGATCTGTGTCCTGGAAGCGATGAAGATGGAGAACTCGATCCTCGCCCACATGCCCGGGACGGTCGCGGAACTGAACGTGAAAGCGGGTCAGTCGGTCGAGACCGGGGCGACGATCGCGATCATCAAGTAACAGACCTACTACGTCTGTAGTATCCGCGCGTGGGCACCAACGCGCGCTGGAAAACCTGGATCGTCGGCTACGCGCTCATGGGCGCGTTCTTCGCGCTCGCGTGGTGGAACAATCCCTCCGACATCGGTTCCGAACGGGAATCGCAGCGTGCCTGGCTCGCGCTTGCCTACTGCGCCATCGGGATGCTGCTGCTCCTCCCACCTCTGGTCGTGCGGAAAGAGCAGGAGATAACCGCGCAGAAGACTCTGATCATCGTCCTTGCCATCTGGATGGCGATCGCGCTGTGGTGGGTGGGGTTCTTGCCTGCCGATCCTTTCGGATGTAGTCGCGTCAACGCGCCCGACTGCCACACGAATGCAACGACCCGATGGCGAGCTTTTGCCGAAACGACGGGCGCGTGGTTGGTAGCGACCATCATTGCCGGGTTCGTCAGCTCGTCCATCGCGAAGCGCCGGGTGCGAGCATTTTCGGGGTCATCGTCATAGCCTCGGACCTGACCCCCGAGCGCGCCGCCTATCTGGGTTCGCTGCGAGCGGCGCGGCCGATCCTTGCGTCCGACGCGCTCGAGGAGCGCTGGGAGGAGGAGAGTGCGCTCGACGGGTTCTCCGTGAAGGGTCTGGCCGGACACCTCGTACGCGCGGGTCAAGCACCGCTCCTATATCTCGAACAACCCGCTCCCGATCCCGACAGCGTCGTGACCGCGCCCACTTATTACCGGACCGTCCTGGACGCGATGGGGCCCGCCGAACACGCCGAGGTGATCGATCGGGGTGAAGCGAACGCGGCCATAGGAGCCGCGAGATTGCTCGCGGAGCACGACGCGGCGATCGCCGCGCTCGAAGCCAGGCTCCCCGAGATCGATCCGGCCCAACCGATAGCCGTCTACATGGGCGTCCCGATGCGCTTCGACCATTACCTGGTCGTTCGCATCTGTGAAGTTCTAATCCACACCGATGATCTCGCTGTGAGTCTGGAACTCGACCCGCCCGAGCTTCCTCGTGAGGTTGCCGGCTTCGCGATCGAGCATCTGGTCGACGTCGCGAGGCTGTGGTACGGGGACAGAGCCGTGCTGATCGCCCTCTCGCGACGAGAGCGCGATGAGGTAGATGCGTTGCGGATCTTCAAGGAGGCCGTGCGCTGATGGACTCGCTAGGCGGGAATCAGGCGGAAGACGGGATGCGTCGCCGCCTCTCGCGCGAACTCCTCCTCTGATGAACTAAGTCCCGCGTCCATGTAGGGCCACACGACGGGAGCGAGCTTCACGTATTTCTTCAGCACGCGTCCCGCATCCGACGTCTCAGCGTCCTCGATGGTGTACTCCTTCGCCTCGCGTCCACGCCTTAGGTGAACCCGTCCCGTCGCCCGCGCGTTCTTGACCCAGTCGACCACTCCATACGGGGCCACGAGCCACTTCTGGTCCCCTTCGATCACAAGCTGCACCGGATGCGAGTGCGGCTTGCCGGTATCGCGCCCACGCGTCGTGAGGATGTAGAGATGACCGGGTCCGAATCCGGTCCGCGCCGCCGTCCCCATCAGGACGTTGCCGACCCGCCGCAGCGGTCCAACCTTCAGGGTTCTCGGCATCGGCGCGACCCTAGTCCAGCGAGCGCTGCGCGGGCCTTACCTCGTAGGCTCCGGCGATGGCATTCGATCTGCGCGTGGTCGTGCCGAATCGACCCGGCACTTTGGTGGAGACGTGCGACACCCTTGTCCAAGCCGGGATCGAGCTCTTCGGGTTCAGCGGTGATATCCGTCCCGGTGAGCGTTGGGGTTATCTACACGTGCTCGTGGAAGACGAGAAGGCTGCGCAGGCCGCTCTCGCAGCCGCGGGCATCGAAGTTACGAGCGTCCACAAGGTCGACGTGAACGCGGTCGATAAGCACATGGGCGCGCTCGCCGAAGAGGTGAAGAAGTATTCGGACGCCGGTCGGAACATCGGGGTTCTCTATCTCACGAGCGACGGCAGCATTGTCATCGGTACCGACGACATGCTCGAGGAACGTCACGGCATCCGTATGGGAGACAAGTGATCGGTTAAATCCCGGTGATCGCGATCCCCGCGCGGTCGCTGTCGTAGCGATGGTTGATACCGATCAACAGCGCGGTGATGGGCTCGATGATGCGCGCGTTCTCCAACGGCCCCGCGTCGACGTAGCGCAGACGCGGAAGCAGTTCGACAAGTTCCTTAACTTGAAGTTTGCCGGCTTTGCTGCCGCAAACGAGAACATCTCCGTCCAACTCGGTGTCGAGGTCGCCCACCGCACTCGCCGATAGCGTGTGGAAAGCGGCACACATCTTGGTCCCCTTGGGCAGGAACGCGAGCGCGAGCTGAGCGGCGGAGCCCTCCCACACCCCGAAGACATGCGTGGCCTTAGCCCCGAGCGAGGCCTCGACCGGGACCGTGGAATCGATAACGACGGTTTCCGGCGTCACCGCGTCGGCGATGGATTTGTAGATCGGCACCATCCCACTGAACGGGACGGCGACCAGCACGATCGGGCTCGACGCAACCGCGGCGGCGTTCTCCATGCCGGACACGTTTGCGTCCGCGACGATGCTTTTCAGCTTGTCTGCAGCCGCCTCGGCTTTGCCTTGCTCCCGCGAACCGATGGTTACGTCGACACCGGCCTGAGCCCAACGAGTTGCCAGCGCGAAACCAAGATCGCCGGTACCACCCACAACGCTGACTTTGCTCGGCATCTAAAACGCCGTTGGTTCGTACTCGCCGAACACGCCGCGCAACACGTCGGACACTTCCCCTAAGGTCGCGTATGCGGCGAGAGCCTCCCGCATCGGATACAGGAGGTTGTCGTTTCCGCGTGCGGCCCCCTCGAGATCCGTCAGGGCCTTGTTCACGGATGACTGGTCTCGCTCGGCTCGGACGCGCTGTAGACGGTCGATCTGACGTTGTTCGAGCTCGGCATCGAGCCCGGCTATCTCTACGGCGTCCTCGGAATTGCTCGCGAAGCGGTTGACGCCGACGACGACGCGCTCGCCCGATTCCACCGCCTGGGCGATGCGGAACGCAGCCTCCTCGATCTCCTTCTTCATCCATCCGGATTCGATCGCTTCGACGGCTCCGCCGAGCCCGTCGATCTTCTCGAGATACTCGTTCGCCCGCGTTTCGATCTCGTCGGTCAGCGATTCCACGAACCACGATCCGGCAAGCGGATCCGCGGTGTCCGCGATGCCGGATTCGTAGCCCAGGATCTGCTGCGTGCGCAGGGCGATCGTGGCGGCCTTCGCGCTTGGAAGGGAGAGGGCTTCGTCGAAGGAATTCGTGTGTAACGACTGGGTGCCGCCCAACGCCGCGGCAAGGGCTTCGAGCGCGGTACGCACGACGTTGTTCTCGGGCTGTTGTGCAGTCAGAGTCGCACCACCCGTCTGAGTGTGGAAGCGGAGCATCAGCGAACGAGGATTCTGCGCTCCGAAGCGTTCCTTCATCACGCGCGCCCAGAGCCGTCGGGCAGCGCGGAACTTGGCGATCTCTTCAAAGAAGTTCATGTGACAGGCGAAGAAGAACGAGAGCCGCGGCGCGAAGTCATCGACATCCAGCCCCGCATCGATCGCCGCCTGCACGTATGCGATGCCGTCCGCGATCGTGAAAGCAACCTCTTGCACCGCCGTGCTGCCGGCCTCGCGCATGTGGTACCCCGAGATCGAAATCGTGTTCCAACGCGGGAGCCTCTCCTGGCAGTAAGCGAAGAGGTCCGTGATGATCCTCATCGAAGGCTTCGGCGGATAGATATAGGTCCCGCGCGCCGTGTATTCCTTCAAGATGTCGTTCTGCGTCGTTCCGGCCACCCTCTCGGGCGCGACGCCTTGCTTCTCAGCGACAAGCTCGTACAAGAGCAACAGGATGGCGGCGGTCGAGTTGATCGTCATGGACGTCGACACTGTGTCCAGCGGGATGCGGTCGAAGAGAAGCTCCATATCCGCCAGGGAGTCGATGGCGACACCCACTCGGCCGACCTCCGCGGCGGCTTTGGGGTGATCGGAGTCGTAGCCCATCTGGGTGGGGAGATCGAAAGCCACCGACAGCCCCGTCTGACCCGCTGATAACAGGTAACGGAAGCGTTCGTTCGTCGCCTCGGCGCTGCCGAACCCGGCGTACTGACGCATCGTCCAGAGACGCTCGCGATACATCTCCGGATAGATCCCACGCGTGTACGGGAACTCGCCGGGATCGCCCAGCTGGTTAACGAGATCTTCGGGCGCGTCCTCGCCCCTGTAGACGGGCTGTATCTCTATGCCGGAATCGGTTCGGTGTTCTTGGTCCACGCGCAGATGCTAGTCCCCAAACGCGCTGGATAGGATGCCGCCGCGATGGCGACCGCGGAAGATATCTACCGGAAGCATCGACCCCATGCGTTCACGGCGGAACGTCGCCCATCGTCGGTCGAGGTGTGGTGGTGGTTCTTCATGCGGATCTCGGGTGTCGTACTCCTGTTTCTCGTACTGATCCACCTCTACATCATGCATCTCATCGACGGCGGCGTTGAGCGGGTCGGGTTCGCATTCGTCTCGCAACGTTGGAACAACGTGGGATGGAAGACCTTCGACTGGATCATGCTCTTCCTCGCGTTGTTGCATGGTGCGAACGGCCTGCGCGTCGTGCTGGACGATTACATCCGTTCGCCGGGAAAACACACCGCGATCAAAGGCATCCTCTACACGGTTACGGCTCTGCTCATGGTCATGGGAACCGCGGTCCTGGTGACCTTCGATCCGTCACAGGCCACGGGCTAGCCGCGTGGCTCGCTACCACAGCTACGACGCCGTCATCGTCGGCGCCGGAGGCGCGGGCCTCCGGGCTGCGCTTGAAGCGGGAACGCGCGTCAAGACGGCAGTCGTTTCCAAACTCTATCCAACGCGATCGCATACCGGCGCGGCCCAGGGTGGGATGTGCGCCGCGCTCGCGAACGTCGAAGAGGACTCGTGGGAGTGGCACGCCTTCGACACGGTCAAGGGATCGGACTTCCTCGCCGACCAGGACGCGGTCGACATCATGTGCAAGGAAGCGGTCGATTCGGTACTCGAGCTCGAGCGCATGGGCCTGCCCTTCAATCGCACCCCCGAGGGCAAGATCGATCAGCGCAGGTTCGGTGGTCACACGCGCAACCATGGCGAAGCTCCCGTACGGCGCGCCTGCTACGCGGCGGACCGCACCGGACACATGATCCTGCAGACGCTCTACCAACAGTGCAACAAGCAAGGCGTCGAGTTTTATGACGAGTTCTTCGTGGTCGATCTCTTGATCGTCGATGGCGCGTGCGCGGGGATCGTCGCTTACGAGATCTCGACCGGTGAGCTGCACGTCTTCCATGCGAAATCGGTGTTGTTCGCCACAGGTGGCTTCGGGAAAATGTTCAAGATCACATCGAATGCGCACACCTTGACCGGTGACGGGCCCGGTGTTGTGTATCGCAATGGCCTTCCCCTCGAGGACATGGAGTTCTTTCAGTTCCATCCCACCGGTCTCTACGGACTCGGCATCCTCCTGTCCGAAGCAGCACGTGGTGAGGGGGGGATCCTTCGCAACTCCGAGGGTGAACGCTTCATGGAGCGTTACGCACCGACGATCAAGGATCTCGCTCCTCGCGACATGGTGTCGCGCGCGGAGTTCTTCGAGATAAAAGAGGGCCGCGGCGCGGGCGAAAAGAAGGACTATGTCCTGCTCGACCTCACACACCTCGATCCTGAGGTGATCGAACGTAAGCTTCCGGATATCACCGAGTTCGCTCGCACGTATCTCAACGTCGAACCCCTGAAAGAACCGGTGCCGATCGTGCCGACCGCCCATTACGCGATGGGAGGGATCCCCACCAACACGTCCGCCGAGGTTCTGCGCGACCACACAGGTGCGGTGGTGCCGGGCTTCTACGCAGCCGGGGAGTGCGCATGCGTTTCCGTTCATGGCGCCAACCGACTGGGGACGAACTCGCTGCTCGACATCGTCGTGTTCGGCAAACGCGGCGGCATCAACATGGCGGAATATGCCGCGTCCACGCCGCTCCTCGACATCCCCGAGGACGCCCACGCCCCCACCGAGGCCTGGATCGCGTCGATGTTCGAGGGTGGTGGGCCGGAATTCACCGCCAATATTCGCTTCCGGCTACAAGACGTGATGATGGACAAGGCCTCGGTCGTGAGAACGGATGACTCGCTCGAAGGTGCGTTGAACGAGATCGGCGATCTGCGTTTCCGATACGAGAGCGCGCGGGTGCGAGACCGCTCGAAGATCTACAACACCGAGCTGATCGAACACCTCGAACTCGGCTTCCTTATCGATATGGCCGAAGCGCTCTGCGTCTCCGCCCTCGCCCGGACGGAAAGCCGGGGCGGTCACTATCGTGAGGACCACACCATGCGCGAGGACGATCACTGGCTCAAGCACAGCTTCATCACACGTGCGACCGATGGGGCCACCGAACTCAATTACAAGGACGTGGTCATGGGTAGGTACGAGCCCGTGGAGAGGAAGTACTGATGGATGTCCGGCTCAGGATCTTGCGCTTCAATCCAGAGCGCGACGAACAGGCGCACTTCGAGGACTACACCGTCGAGGCCGAGCCGATGGACCGCCTCCTCGATTGTCTCCACAAGGTGAAGTGGTACAAGGACTCGTCGCTGGCGCTACGGCGCTCTTGCGCCCACGGGATCTGCGGATCGGACGCCATGGTGATCAACGGCGTTAACGCGCTGGCCTGCAAGGTGCTGGTTCAGGACCTCAAACAACCGATCACGGTCGAACCCATCCGGGGCCTCCCCGTCATGAAGGACCTGATCGTCGACATGGAACCGTTCTTCGCCGGGTACCGGGCGGTCAAACCATGGCTCATCACGGATGATCATGAACGCGAGCCGGAGCGCGAACGTCTCCAGTCGCAGGATGACCGCGAGCGCTACGACGACACCACGAAGTGCATCCTCTGCGCCGCGTGTACGACCTCGTGCCCAATCTTCTGGTCAGACGATGAGTATGTGGGTCCGGCTGCGATCGTCGCTGCGCACCGCTTCATCTTCGATTCACGCGACATGGGTAGGGGCGAGCGGCTCGAGATCTTGTCCCACAAGGACGGAGCTTTCAAGTGCCGCACCGTGTTCAATTGCACGGATGCCTGCCCGCGCGGCATCAAGGTCACGAAAGCGATCCAGGAAGTGAAGCGCGCGGCCCTCTTCGACTCTCTTTAGGTGCCCCGGCCCACATGAGTGCGGTCCGGCGTGCCGCTCTCGTCGTCGTCCTCGCGCTCATCGCCTACCCATTGTGGCTCGGCTTCCGCGTCTGGGACCAATCGCACTCGGACGAGGTCTTCTTCTCGGACGCGATCGTCGTGCTCGGGGCCGCGCAATACAACGGGCGGCCATCCCCCGTCTTCAAGGCTCGCCTCGACCACGCTTTGTTCCTCTTCAACGAGGGCGTGTCCGACACCGTCATCGTCACCGGCGGCAAGGCAAAGGGGGATCGCTTCACGGAGGCAGAGGCGGGCGAGATGTATCTCGAGGGATCGGCCGTACCGTCGAGCGCGATCCTGGCGGAAGCCGAGGGCCGCACGACATATCAAAGCCTGAAAGCGGTGCGCGAGATCGCGCGCGCGGAGGGGATCGAGAAAGCCCTCTTCGTGTCCGATCCTCTGCATTCCGAACGGATCAAGAGGATGGCCACCGACCTCGGCTTCGAGAACGCGTACACGTCACCCGCGTCCTACGTCCAGTTGAATCGATCGCGAAGCACGAAGCTGAAAGAACTCGTCCACGAGGTGCTCTCGTTGCTTGCCTACGAACTATTCACGAACTGAGGCAACCTGCCGACCGTCTGACTAGTCATCTCAGCAACAGCGGACGGCAGGAGGTGGCGAAATGAAGAAGTGGGCGGTAGTAACTGCGCTCGCGTTGCTGGTGTCGGTTCTCGCAGTGAGCGAGGCGTCTGCAGCACAGACATGCTTCGGGAAACGGGCCACGGTCAGAGGTACGAACGGCGCCGATACGTTGCGCGGCACGGCAGGTGCCGATGTGATGTTCGGAGGCGGCGGCAACGACCGGATCATCGGTGGTGGCGGCAACGACAAGATCTGTTCGGGCCCGGGCCACGACGTTGTGAAAGCCGGGGCCGGACGCGACAAGGTGTTCGGATCGTCCGGTGTCGATCGCATCGTCGGCGGGGCCGACAACGACGAACTCTTCACTGGTGGGGCTTCGGAGCGAGAAGCCGAATTCCTCTCGGGGGGGCCGGGGGACGACCGCCTGAGCGGTGAGTCGAACCCTGACGTCATCGAGGGCGGAGCGGGCAACGACTACATCGAAGGTGGAAGCTCCCTGCAGGACGTTTTCGACGAGCTTTCGGGCGGGCTGGGGAACGACCGGATCGTCGGTACGCAAGCGATCGGGGCAGGCGGTCAGGGTGACGATGAGTTGGAGGTCCCGGTCGTCAGCTTCGAAGCCGCGGTAGGGGCGGTGCTCGTCAACCTGACCGACCAAACCTCAACGGGTGAAGGCAACGACTATCTCGCAACCGTTGTCGATGTCATCGGTTCTGTGTACGACGACGAGATCATCGGTAACGATTCCGCCAACACGGTCACCGGCATGGGCGGCGATGATTCGATCTCAGGTGACGATGGCGACGACACGCTCGAGGGTGGAGAAGGTACCGACGATATCGACGGTGGATTCGGACTCGATACGTGCCACGGTGAGTCGGAGTTCAATTGCGAATTCGACTGAGAAGGACGGACGGAACGTGAGGAACATGATCCGTAATGGCGGGCTGCTGCTGACCGCGGCAGCCCTCTCGCTCGCTCTTCTCCCGGAGCCATCGGCAGGTCAGATCGTCCAGGTGCCGGGGGAACGGCCGAACGTCATCGTCGTAGTTACGGACGATCAGCGCGAAGGGCTCGAGGTGATGCCCTCCACCCGACGGCTATTCGTGGACGAAGGGATCGACTTCCCTAACGCTTTTGTAACGACTCCACTCTGCTGTCCGGCACGCGCATCGATCATGACCGGCCAGTACGTGCACAACCACGGCGTGCTATCGAATGGAGAGGACGCCTGGCGCGAGCTCGACGAATCCAACACGATCCAGGCGAAGCTCGATGCCGAAGGGTACAGAACCGGGTTGTTCGGCAAGTTCCTGAATCATTGGCCGACCTCGCGTGTGCCGCAGCACTTCGATGAATGGTGGTTACTCCCTGATGTCGTAGGACGAACCGGCTATTACGGAGCCACCTGGAACATCAACGGCACGCTGCAGAAGGTCAACACGTACTCCACGACGTATCTCCGCAGCAAAGCGGTCGAGTTCATCGAGGCGGGCGAGTCCGCCGATGACGAACCCTTCTACATGTACATCGCAGTCGCGGCCGCGCATCGATCATTCGTGCCGGAGCCTCGCTACGAAGGCGCATCCGTCCCGCGATGGAGAGGCAATCCGGCCGTCTTCGAGACCAACAAACGGGACAAGCCTGCCTACGTTCGCAATTCTGATTTCACTTTCAAGGAAGGTAAGAAGCGCCGGGCGGCGCAGTTGCGCACCCTCATGTCGGTGGACGACATGATCGAAGGCATCCATGCCGCGCTGGAGGCGGGTGGAGAGGAAGACACCCTGGTGATCTTCGTGTCGGACAGTGGCTATCTCTGGGGCGAACACGGTCTGACGAACAAGCAGGTTCCATACGGGGAGTCGATCAGGATGCCGATGATGCTGCGCTGGCCGGGCCACGGCCCCGAGGACGATAGTCGTCTCGTCACCAACGTCGATATCGCCCCGACGATCTATGCCGCGACCGGCGTGACCGCGGCTACCGACGGACGCGATCTCCTCGACACGTCCTGGGACCGCGACCGTATCCACCTCGAGTACTTCGGCGATCCGAACGCTCCCGCGATCCCTCGCTGGGCTTCGACCTGGACACCCTCGGGACAATACGTCGAGTACTACGGCCCCGGATCGACCGTCGGATTCATCGAGTACTACGACCTCCTCGACGATCCGTGGCAATTGCGAAACACCAAGGCGGCGCCGAACGACACGTGGGCCACGCGGCTGCGCGCCGACAGGTCCTGTTCCGGCGCGAGCTGTCCCTAGCTCACACGGAATAGACGACCGTTTTCGAACTCAGGCCGCGGATCTTCACGAGGCGTCGCCGCCCGAAGTCGACGCTTCGCAAGCGCTTCTCGGCTAGTTCCTTCGCGGCTTCCGACACGATGACCTCGTCTGGTTTGCAGTGATCCAACAAACGAGCCGTGAGATTCACGTCGTGGCCGAGCAAGTCGTCCTGTTCGATCAACGGCTCTCCCGCGTGCACCGCGATGCGCACACTCAGCGACCATCGATTGGGACGAGCACGCGCCTTCTCCACCACCCTGCGGATCGCGATCCCCCCTCGTACCGCTTGCGATGCCGAGGGGAAGGCGAGGAGGAAGCCGTCGCCGAGACTCTTGACGAGCTCCCCCCTACTGGGCTTGATGGCTCCCAGGATGAGCTCGTTCAATCCGGTCAAGAGTTCGATCGCAACCTCGTCCCCAAGCTCGGCGGTCAAAACCGTGAAATCGGCGACGTCGACGAAGACGATGCCGACCGTTCCTTTCTCGGCGATGCTTGCCAATCGCCCGCTCGAGCGCGCGTCTTCCGCGGCCAGGGTCGCCAATAGGTGAGCGCTGCGGAGACCAAGGGCGCCGAGCTTCGAGGGCCGCTTGCGGACCGCGCGCCTGATGATCGGTTCCAGGGCCGCGGCCGACTGCACGACGGTCGACATCCGTCCGTCCTTCGAGTCGATGCGCTCACGAAGGGATCCCGTCATCTTCGGCACGAGATCGGGGTCCTTACGGAGCGCGGCGATGATGACCTGCCGCATGTTCATCGCGGCGATGGTACTAACCGAACGGATACGCTGATGCCGATGGAAGAGCTGCTGAAGCGGCGCGTCCCGCCGTACGCGGCTCTGATCGTGTTCGGGATCTTTCTGTGCGTGCTCGTCGTCCAGATCCCCGACACGTTCCTTACGCAATTGGAGCGCAATCGCCCGCTCACGGATGCACAGGCGGGTTGGGCGTATCGGTTGATCGCTTTCTTCGCCGTCGTCCAGATCGTCTACGGCGGGTTCTCGGTGTTCAGCATCGAACGGGTGCAGGCCGCTCGCGCGAAGTACCACACCTTGGCCTCGATGACGCCAGAAAGCATCGTGACCTCGCTGGCTCGGAATGCCGCCGCGATGGTCGGGTTGACGCTCGCGTACGGACTGGCGACGATCGCGATCACCGGACTGCGCGGCGGGTTCTGGCTGTTCCCCGTGCTCGCCACCGCGCAAGCCGGTTGGTACTACCGTGAGATCGGACAGATCGCGCGTTGGCGCTCCTTCCAACCGATACCCGCCGAACGCGATCCGGATCGGGGTGCGTGGAAGCCACCGGGTCCGGGTCACGTGCCCGCCCTCGCGCGTGGGATGCAGGTCGCAAAGCGCCACTGAGTTGTCGGGACTCGGCTACTACGCACGCGTAACGCCGGATGCGATCGCCATCGTGTCGCCCGGCACGACCATCACCTTCGCGGAGTTCGATGAACGGCAGGCCGCGGTTGTCGGCGCGCTTGCCGAACGGGACGTCAATACGAGGGATCGCATCGCGGTCCTCTCGAGCAACCGCATCTCGTCGCTCGAGGTGACGATCGGCTGCCTTCGAGCCGGCATCGTTCCGATCCCCGTCAATCCGCTGCTCACCGCGCCCGAGGTCAATTACATCCTCGAGGACTCGGGCGCCCGCGTCCTCTTCACCGACCGACCTGTAGACGCCCAGGCCATCGAGCACTCCATCACGTTCGGTGACGCTTACGAGCGCCTGCTCCACGGGGCCGGGCGAGCTCTACTCGCCGACCATGCGCTCGGCCGGCCGATGCATTACACATCCGGCACGACCGGCCGCCCGAAGGGCGTATGGGTCGACCCGGTTACCCCCGAGGAAGGAGCAATGCTCTCGCGCGGCTTCCGAGAGCTATGGCAACTCGAAGCCGACGACGTTCACCTCGTTTGTTCCCCACTCGCGCATTCCGCGCCCCACCGGTTCGCGCTACGCACGCTCGAAGCCGGAGGCCGGGTGGTGTTGCAGGAGCGGTTCGATACCGCTGAGACGCTCGCCGCGATCGAGTTGTTCGGAGTGACGTCGACGTTCATGGTTCCGACGCATCTCGAACGCATCTTCGCTCTCGGACGGCAGGCTCTCGGCCGTCACGACATGTCGAGCGTGCGATTGCTGGCGCATGCCGGCGCTCCCATACGTGACGCAACGAAACGCAGCGCGCTCGAAACCTTTCCGCAGGGTTCGGTATGGGAGTTCTACGGCTCGACCGAAGGTCAAGCAACGCGTATCTCGACACGCGAGTGGCTCGAACGGCCGGGAAGTGTCGGCCGCGCCCTCCCCGGAGGCGCGGTGGAGATCCGCTCAGAAGACGATGCCACTTTGGCGCCTGGTCAGACGGGTGATGTGTGGATCAAAGATCCCGCCGACGAGCGCTTCTCGTACTGGGGCGATCGCGCCAAGACCGAAACAACGTGGCGCGGTGACTTCTTCACCGTCGGCGATATCGGTTACCTCGACGATGACGGGTACCTCTTTCTCACCGGGCGCAAGCACGAGACGATCATCAGCGGAGGGGTGAACGTCTATCCGGCCGAGGTCGAGGCCGTCCTGATCGAGCACCCCGCGGTGAGAGAAGCCATGGTGTACGGAGCGGCGCACGACGAATGGGGCCAAGAGGTCCGCGCCCTGGTCGTCGGCGAGTTCGGGCAACCACTGGATGGTGAGTTGCTGCGTTCGTGGGCGCGCGAACGGCTCGCGGGTTTCAAGTGCCCACGCCTCGTCGAGATCGTGGACGAGCTACCCCGCACGCCGACGGGGAAGCTGAAGCGGACGGACTTTTAGGGGACGCGGTCGGTTCCTGCTGCCCAGCAGGTGTGCTAGTTTGAGCAGATGCTCAAAGCAGATGCTCAAACCGGCCAGGACACTAGGACACGCATCGTCGAGGCCGCGCTCGAAACTCTGAAACGCGAGGGGTTCTCCGGGACCAGCGCCCGCGCCATCGCGGCAACGGGCGGGTTCAACCAAGCGCTGATCTTCTATCACTTCGGGTCCGTAAAGGACCTGCTCCTGGCCGCACTCGACGCCACGAGCGCACGCCGGTTGGAAGCCTACGAAGCCGCGGTTGCCGAAGCGGAGACGCTCGAAAATCTCGTGCAGGTCGCGGCGCGCATCTATCAGGAAGACCTCGCGTCGGGTCACGTAACGGTGTTGTCCGAGATGATCGCCGGGAGCCTCGCTCATCCCGACCTCGGACCGGAGATCGCGGCTCGCATCGAACCGTGGGTCGACTTCGCCGATGGCGTGGTCGCGCGCGTGCTGCGGGATTCACCTTTTGCAACCTTCCTGCCCGCACGCGACATCGCATACGCGATCGTCGCCTTCTATCTGGGACTCGAGCAACTGTCCCACCTGAATGGCGCCACCAACCGCGCCGCTCCCCTCTTCGCCGCTGCTAACCAACTCGTGCCTCTGATCGCACCCCTGCTCGGCAAGACATGATGGATGCGATCCGCGTCCTCCTTCACATACTGTTCTGGTACGTATTTCCGCTTCTAGCGCTGGGCCTCGTCGTCCTGACGATCGTCGATGGCGTCAGATTCCTGACTAGAAAGATCGATAGTTCGCGCCCAGACCACTGGGCGATTGCGATAAGCGGAATCTGCTTGAACAGCATCATCGTCTTGGGTGTGGGCAGCATTCCATTGCTCGACCGGGATGGGCTCGCTCTCGACTCAGATTGGTGGAGAGGGCTGGGGCTAGTCGCGATCCTGATGCTTCCCGCCCTTCTCGCCATCGTAGGTCTGCGGCGACCAGGCGCGCTCCTGGTAGCCGGAGTGGTGAGCCTTCCGATGCCTTTCATGTCCTTCTCGTTTCTGCTATTTCCCATGCTGATCCCCGCCGCCCTTTATCTGGTCGCTTACGGACGAATCACGACGAGATACACGCCTCGAGTCCCTCCGGCCGCAGTTGCAGGCTTGACGTTCCTCCTGATCGTTCTTTCATTCCTGTCGCTCTTCATGAACGAGGACCCCCGCTGCTACGAGATCGTTAAGCGACCGGACGGCTCCACGTTTGAACGACCTCTCCCCTCCAACGAAACGGTCGGCACGATTTCCTCCGGCAGCTCCGTGGTTGGATCCGGGTGCTCAAGCGATTCTGTGACCCCCATCGAGGCAGGACTGTCCTTGAGTCTGGTCGCATTGGCCGTGGCCTCAGCGACATATCTCAGCGGCCCACGCCGACCGGCTCATGGCGTCCTTGATGTATACGCATGAAACCGCTGACTCACGGTCAAATCATTCTTTGCTAACTGAGGCCCCGGAAACCGGGCTGAAATCAGAAAAGAAGGATCAGCGGCGGGCGGCGAGTTCCTCGCATTTGGTCCTGATCGCATCGGCCGCGGTCTTTAGTTGCGCGAGCTCGTCGTCATTCAGGTCCAGCTCGACGATCTCGATCACGCCGCCCTTGCCCAGCTTCGCGGGGACCCCAAGATAGACGTCGCTGATCCCGTACTGACCGGTGGTCCACGCGCAGGTCGGATGGACGTCGTTGGAATCCCGCAGGATCGAGTTCACCATTGTGGCCGCGGACGTGCTCGGTGCGTAGAACGCGCTCCCTTTCTTCAGGTACCCGACGATCTCGGCCCCCCCATCGCGCGTGCGTTGGAATAGTTCCTCGAGCGTCTTGTCGTCGACGAGTTCGGGAAGTGGCTTCCCTTCGACCGTGGCATGACGCGGCAGGGCGACCATCTGATCGCCGTGAGAGCCGAGGGTGATCGCCTCGACTGAGGCAGGCGCTACGCCGAGCTTTTCCGCGATGAAGAAGCGCAGTCGGGAGGAATCCAGCACGCCGGCCATACCCATCACTCGTTCGCGCGGGAAGCCGGAGACCTCGGCGGCAAGGAACGTCATCTCGTCGAGCGGATTCGAGACCACGATGATGATCGTCTCCGGCGAGTACTTCACGATCTCCTCGGTGACACCTCCGACGATCGCAGAATTCGCATCGAGGAGATCCATGCGCGACATCCCGGGCTTTCGAGGGAGCCCCGCGGTGATCACGACGACATCCGAGCCCTCCGTGGCCGCATAATCGTTGGAACCGACGACTACGGTCTCGAATCCTTCGACCGGCGCGCTCTGATTAATGTCCAGAGCAAGTCCTTGGGGCAGACCCTCGACGATGTCTGTCATCACGACCTCGTCGACGAGATTCTTCTCCGCGATACGACGGGCGGTGTTGGAGCCGACGTTGCCGGCGCCTACGACCGTGACCCTGGTTCGTCCCTGAGCCATCGGTTAACCCTCCAGCTTCTCGATGATGCCGTCGGCGACCTCTGAGGTTCCCACCGCGGTGGGATCGTCGCGATGCGGCTTCATGTCGTACGTGACGTACTTGCCCTCATCGATCACGTGAGCGATCGCGGTTTCCAAGCGCTCGGCCGCGTCGGTCTCCTCGAGGTAGCGCAACATCAACATGCCCGACAACATCATCGCCATCGGATTGACCTTGTTCTGGCCCGCGTACTTCGGAGCCGATCCGTGCGTGGGTTCGAAGACGGCCACGTCGTCACCGATGTTGCCGCCCGGCGCGACACCGAGGCCACCGATCAGACCTGCCCCGAGGTCGGAAACGATGTCTCCGTAGAGGTTCGGAAGTACCAGGACGTCGTAGAGCTCGGGCTTCTGCACGAGTTGCATGCACATGTTGTCCACGATGCGGTCCTCGAACTCGATCCCCGAGTCGCCATACTCCTTTTCGGCGACCTCTTGCGCGGTCTTCAGGAACAATCCGTCGGAAAACTTCATGATGTTGGCTTTGTGAACGGCAGTGACCTTCTTGCGACCGTTGCGGAGCGCGTAGTCAAACGCGGCCCTCACGATGCGCTGACTTCCGGTGACCGAGATGGGCTTGATCGAGATGCCCGAATCCTCCCGGATCTTGCGAGCACCGAGGTCGGCGATGAAGTCGATCAGCTTGCGAGCCTCGGGCGACCCTTGCTCGAACTCGATGCCCGCGTAGAGATCCTCGTGGTTCTCACGTACGACGATGAGGTCGATGTTCTCGTAGCGTGACCGCACCCCCGGATAAGACTTGCAAGGCCGCAGACACATGTAGAGGTCGAGCTCCTTGCGTAACGCCACGTTCACGCTGCGGAAACCAGTTCCTACAGGCGTGGTGATGGGTCCCTTGATCGCGACCTTGTTGGCGCGGATCGATTCCAGGACATGATCGGGAAGCGGGGTCCCGAACTCGTCCATCACGTCGACACCCGCGTTCTGCACGTCCCAATCGAACTTCACGCCGGTCGCCTCGAGCACCCGCCGCGTCGCTTCGGAGATCTCGGGCCCCGTTCCGTCTCCGGGGATGAGCGTTACTCGATGAACTTTCTGTGACATGGATGGGCTCCTGTTTTAGTAGGCGTGAGCTGCGATAAGAGGCCCAAGGCTAACTGATAGCCTCTCGTTGGAAGAGGGAAGAAAGGATCGCCCCGGCGCAGAAAGGTACTGCGAGCATGCCCAACACACCGGGTAAAGGTCTCGAAGGTGTCGTTGCGGCCGAAACCGCGATCAGCGACATCGACGGGAAGAAGGGAATCCTGTCGTACGTCGGCTACGACATCCACGACCTCGCTCCCAACGCGACCTTCGAAGAGGTCATCTACCTGCTCCACCACCTCGAGCTCCCGACCCAGGGCCAGCTCGAGGAGATAAGGGATCAGATCGCGCGCGAACGCGAACCGAACGAATTCACGATGCGCCTCCTCCCCCATCTGGCGGAGAACTGCGCCCCGATGTCGATGCTCCGCACCGCCGTGTCGGCCTCGTCGGCGATCGATCCGGACGGCTGGGATACCTCGGAAGAGGCGAACTACCGCAAGGCGATCCGCCTGTGCTCCCGTCTCCCGACGCTCGTGGCCTATTACGACCGCTTGCGGAACGATAAGGAGTTGATCCCTGCCGATCCCGGACTGTCGCAGGCCGCCAACTTCCTCTGGATGCTGAAAGGCGAGAAGGCCGACGACGAGGCGGCGCGGATCTTCGACGTGTGCCTGATCCTGCACGCCGACCACACCATGAACGCGTCAACTTTTGCGGCCCGCGTGTGCGCCGCGACATTGTCGGATATCCACTCTGCGATCACCGCTGCGATCGCGGCCTTGAAGGGTCCACTCCACGGAGGCGCCAACGAGCAAGTGATGCGGATGATCAAAGAGATCAAAGAGCTCGGCGGCAAGGAGAAAGCGCGCGATTACACGATCCAGAAGCTACGAAACAAAGAGAAGGTCATGGGCTTCGGGCACCGCGTCTACAAGACAGAGGACCCGCGCGCGACCCATCTGCGCAAGATGTCTCAGGAACTCGCCGAGAAAGCGGGCGACCCGTCCAACTTCGAGATCTCCCAAGAGATCGAGAAGGCGGTCATGGACGAGAAGGGCATCTATCCGAACGTCGACTTCTATGCGGCTTCCGTTTACGGGTACCTGCAGATCCCGACGGATCTCTTCACGCCCGTGTTCGCGTGCAGCCGTGTATCAGGTTGGACGGCGCACGTGCGCGAGCAGTACGCCGACAATCGTCTGATCAGGCCGGACCACGGTTACGTCGGGCCGGACCCGCGGCCGTGGGTGCCGCTTTCGGAGCGTTCTAACTAGTCGTCTCCCAACTCACCGCTACCGCCTGTTCCTTTCGTACCACCCGTCTTGTCCGAGTCGTGCCTATCGTCGGTCCCTTTCGTATCGCCGGTGTCGTCGGCGTCGTCATCCGCGGACTCCCTATCGACGTCGTCGTCATCATTTAGAACGGCATCGAGATCCCTCTCGATGTCGCTCCCACCCTGCCCGTCTTCTGTCGGAGTCGTGGTCCCAGTCTCACCACCGTCGTCGACCGCGACCGCCAGTACAGCACCGCCGGCGATCAACAGAACGACCAGCGCCACCGTAAGGAACCTGAAGCTCATCACGTCCTCCTTCGGTCGCGTTTTACCCAAGTGCTCAACATCGAAAGCTACTCGTCGTCCCCGCTGCCCGAGCCCGAGTTGTCTTCGTCGTCATCGTGGTCCGGGCGGGGAAGGCGACTAGTCCAAGGACCTCCGGGCGAGCGTCACGGTGTTGGTCAGCAGAGCTGCGATCGTCATGGGACCCACCCCGCCCGGAACGGGCGTGATCTTGGATGCGATCTCTTTAGCGGCCTCGAAATCAACATCGCCGACCAAGCCGTCGTCTGTGCGATTGATCCCGACATCGATCACCACCGCCCCCGGCTTGATCATTGGCCCCGTGATCGCGTGGGCGCGGCCGATCGCGGCAACGAGGACGTCCGCCCGACGCGTGTGGGCGCTCAGGTCACGGGTTGCGGTGTGACAGACCGTCACGGTCGCGTTTGCCGCCTGACCTTTCTGCATCAATAGGGCCGCAAGGGGCTTGCCGACGATGTTGGAGCGCCCCACGATGACGACATCTGCGCCGGATACCTCGACGTTCGATCGGTGCAGCATGATCTGGATCCCCGCCGGAGTCGCCGGGGCGACGACGTCTCCGCCGGCCAGTAACCGCCCCTGGTTGTAGGGATGGAAACCGTCGGCGTCCTTACGCGGGCCGACGGCATCCAGGATGGCCGCTTCGTCGATGTGTTCCGGCAACGGCAGCTGGACGAGGATCCCGTGAACGGCTTCGTCGGCGTTGAGGTCGGCGAGGAGATCTAAAAGTTGTTGCTGAGGAGTACTCGCCGGCAGATCGTGATCCCACGCCTTCATACCGATCTCCGCGCAGGCCTTGCGTTTCGAGCGTACGTAAACCGCGGAGGCGGGATCGTCTCCGACGAGAACCGTCGCCAAACCCGGGGTCACGCCCTTGTCGACGAGCTCCTTGACGTCCTCGGCGAGTTCACCACGGATCTGCTGGGCTAACGCCTTACCGTCGATGATGTCGGCGGACATGTGGAACATCCTATGGCGAGTGCATCTAATGGCGGAAATGGCGCTTGCCGGTGAAGACCATAGGGATGCCGTGCTCGTCGGCGGCGGCGATGACCTCGTCGTCGCGCACCGATCCCCCGGGTTGGATCACAGCCACCGCGCCTGCCGCGACGACCGCGTCGAGTCCGTCACGAAAGGGGAAGTAGGCATCCGACGCGCACACCGCTCCCTGCGCACGGTCCCCGGCCCGACGCGCCGCGATCTCGGAAGATTCCAAACGATTCATCTGACCGGCGCCGACACCGAACGCGATCTGGTCCTTGGCGAGCACGATCGCGTTCGACTTCACGTGCTTGGCCACGATCCACGCGAAGCGCAGATCGCGCATCTGTTCCTCGTTGGGCTGTGCTCTGGTGACGACCTTGAGGTGGTCCTCGGCGCGATCTGCCGGGTCGGCAGACTGGACGAGGAAACCGCCCGCAATGCGGCGGATATCGACGTCCACATTCGGGCGATCTGTCGTTCGCAGGATCCTGAGGCTCTTCTTCGCCTGCAATGCCTCTAAGGCACCGTCGTCGTAATCCGGCGCGATCACGACCTCGATGAAGATCTTTGCGATGGCCTCGGCCGTGGCGCGATCGCATGCTTGATTGAGCGCAACGATCCCTCCATACGCCGACGTGCGGTCGCACTCGAGAGCCTTGTCATAGGCATCGCGCAAGGACGTGCCCACCGCGACGCCACAGGGGTTGTTGTGCTTGATGATCGCGACCGCTGGCTCGGGGAGCTCCATGACGAGCCACCACGCGGAATCGGTATCGAGCAGGTTGTTGTAGCTGAGCTCCTTGCCGTGGAGTTGCTCCGCCGCTGCGAGGCCCTCTGTCGCGCCGGAGTCCTGGTAGAACGCGGCATCCTGGTGTGGATTCTCGCCGTAACGAAGATCCTTGACCTTTAGTCCACTGAGAACGTAGGTGTCGGGGAACGCATCCTCGCGCGAGAAGTAATTCGAGATCGCGGCGTCGTAGGCGGCGGTGTGCTGAAAGGCGGCACGTGCGAGCGCTTGCCGCGTCTCCAGCGAGACCTCGCCCGTCGACTGGATCTCCTCCAGGATCGCGTCATAGCTCGCCGGATCGACGACCACTGCGACGCTGTGGAAGTTCTTCGCGGCGGCTCGCACCATCGCCGGTCCCCCGATGTCGATCTGCTCGACGGCGTCGCTTTCCTTCACGCTCGGATGCGCGACCGTCCGTTCAAAGGGATAGAGATTGCAGACGACGAGATCGAATGCATCGATCCCCTGTTCCTCGAGGTCCCTCACGTGTGCGGGGTTGCGGCGGTCGGCGAGGATGCCGCCATGGATCTTCGGGTGCAAGGTCTTGACACGCCCGCCGAGGATCTCCGGAGCACCCGTCACCTCGGAGACCTTCGTCACCGATATGCCGGCATCCGACAAAGCCGTTGCCGTTCCACCGGAAGACACGATCTGCACGCCACGCTCGACGAGCGCGCGGGCGAAATCGACCAGCCCACTCTTGTCCGAAACGCTTAACAGCGCTCGTTTCAACGGCACCGCCTCATCCTAGGACTCGAACTGGGGACGCGACCGGTCGCTAACGCGTCCGGTGCTCAATCGGGACGGCCCCCCTTCGGGGGCCCTCCCGGTAGGGAGCGCAACTTTGCCTTCGAGACACATACGCACCGCGCGCGGCAACAGCCGATGCTCGACCTCTTTGATGCGTTCGTGTAGTGCCGCGGTGTCGTCGTCGGCCATGATCTGGACTCGCTCCTGAGCGATGATCGGGCCGTGGTCGACCTGATGGTCGATGAAATGCACCGTGCTTCCCGTCTCCTTGGCGCCCGCCTCGAGCGCGTCGTGTACGGCGTGCGCGCCCGGAAAGGCCGGCAACAGTGAGGGATGCAGATTAATCAAGCGGCCCGCGAAGGCATCGACGAAGACCGGCGAGAGGATCCTCATGAACCCGGCGGAAACAAGGAGGTCGGGCTCGAACTCCAATAAACGGGCGCGCAACGCCGCGCTCCAGTCCTCGCGCGACGAGAACTCGCCCGGTTTGTGGATCAGGGTAGGGATGTCGTAGCCCTCGGCGATCCTGAGCCCGAGGCATTCCCGGTCGGCGACCACCGCGACGACCTCGCCGGGGACTTCTCCAGTCGCGCAGGCCCGAACGAGCGCCTCCATATTGGAACCCGTCCCGGAGATGAGAACCACGATCCGCCCCGCCATCACGCAAGATTATGTGGGACCGTGATGCTCCTGTCGGATGCCCTCGCTTGCCAAGATCTGCCCATCTCTCATCTCGAGGATGCGGTCGACGAAGCCCAGAACCTCCTCATTGTGAGTCGCGACAACGCAAGCGGTGCCCTCGGAGCAAATCTTTCGCAACGCTCCGAATACTCCGCGCGCCCAGAGCGCGTCTTGATGCCCGGAAGGCTCGTCCGTCAGGAGGAGTGATGGCCGCGAGACGAGGGCGCGCGCCAGCGCGGCCCGTTGCTGTTCACCAAGCGAGATCTCATCGGGTGAACGGTCGGCCAGTTGTGCCAGTCCGAGATCCTCAAGCACATCATCGATGCGGTCATCTTCGACGCCGGGAAGAGTCCCCAGACGAGACGCCAGCGCGACGTTCTCACGAATGCTCAACTCGCCGAGTAGGCCGAGTGTCTGGGGCACGAGCGCGATCCGATCCCACGCCGCAGTTTCGAGGGGTCCTGCCCACCCCGCGAGGTGAACCGTTCCCGCATCCGGCGTCTCCCACCCTGCAAGGAGGTTGAGGATGGTTGTCTTACCTGATCCCGACGGGCCCACCAACGCCGTCAGTTCGTTGGCAAAGATCTCAAAGCTGGCATCGAGGACCGCATGAACCTCTTCCGAGCCGCGCACGAATGTCTTACTCAATCCAGTCGCGCGAACGATGACGGGACGCTCAATCACGGAGGTGTGATCCTCAGCTCATCCTCACCGATGTGAAGAACAGCTCGCCTATTGGGAAACATCCTTAGGGCCTCGGGAGGTAATTGGATGCGTCCCGCTACGTCGATCACGGACAAGCGGTCGAGGATCGTCTCGGCCTCGACCGCGCCGTGCCGGAGGAACAACGTTGCGTCCGCAGCCGCGACGACTTGCGGATCATGAGTCGACATGACGAACGTGCTGCCTGCCTTCGCGAGCCTCCGGACCGCAGCAAGCAGATCGCCCGCCGACGCGGAGTCGAGTTCTGCGGTCGGCTCGTCGGCGATGACGAGATCGGGGCCTCCCGCTATCGCCTGGGCGAACGCGAGACGCTGCTGCTCACCGCCGGATAACTCATGTGGATGGTGCGATCTGCGATGGACGATTCCGAGGTGGTCGAGAAGATCGTCGACCTGGACGACTCGATTCCGCCGGCGTGCGGCATCTTCCACGTGTGCCGCCACCGATCTATCGGAGATGAGGTTGTCCGACGGTCGCTGGAACACGTAACCGAGATGGCGTCTACGAATCGCGTGAACTTTGCGCGTCGGCAGCGCAGAGATCTCGTTACTCCCCACGATGACGGAACCTGCCGTCGGACGGTCGAGCCCGGCGAGGATGCGCAGAAGTGACGACTTGCCCGACCCGGAAGGGCCAACGATCGCAGTGACCCCTCCTCGGGTGAAAGAGGCATCGATGCCCTTCAATGCGTGGACCTCCCCGGTCGATGCCCAGTAGATCTTGATGACGTTCTCGCAGCGGGCCGCGATCTCATGTCGCAACGCGCATCACCTCAGCCATCTGAACGCGGTCGGCGGCCCGCTGCACTCGCCACGCGCCGAGACCTGCAACAAGTAGCGCCACCGGCAGCAAGCCAAGAGTCACTCCAAGAGGAAGCCGAAAGAGCACGGGCGGTGGCATCGCGGGCAAGGGATCGGCGTATGCAAGGACGAGCTTGCCCGCGAGGAGAGCCGCCGTCTCGCCGAGGATCACGCCGACCGCGAGCATCCCGATCAATTCGAACGCTAAGGCCCCTCGATGGGCGGCCCGGCCGAGTCCCATGCGTCGGGCCAATCCATAGGACGCCTCGCGTTCCCGCTGGCGGGTCTCGAGATAAAAGAGCAAACCCACGAGGACGATCACCGCCGCAAGGATCCCGAGCGCCTTCATGAGGGAAAACGTCCAGCCGACACTCCGCAGATCTTCCGTCGCCAGAAAGGCTCGCGAGTCTCGGACCGCGCCGATGATCAATCCCTGCTCCTCAAAGAAGGAACGCACCCGACCCGGGTCGCCCTTCCCCCAGATCTCCGGCGTAGCGAAAACGTCGATCAGTCTCCCGGCGCCCGCGGCCGCGAAGGTGGCCTCGAATGCCTTCCAGTCGACCACCGCCACCGGTTGATTGATCGTCATACCTGGGAAGGCGATGGGTGTAGCGATCACTTCGACGGGAACTTCAGTTTCTGCAGTGACGATAGAGATCCGTCCGGACGCGGCGACGCCGGACACGAGGATCGGCAGGCGATCTCCTTCGATCTGCAGCGCGGCGATCAAGTCCTGCAAAGACCGGTTTGAGAACGAGTCGTCCCAGAAGGCCGTCGTTGTGAACGTGCGGGGATCGATCCCGAGAACATCCAAGTCGACGTTCTCGGGCATCAGATCCGCGCTCACCCGCATCACGCGCGTGACGGGGAATGGAGCATCGGGCGTGTCGGTTTCTGACGTGACGTTCACTGCAATATCGCTCCCCGTCGCCACATGAGCTTTTGCATTGACGGTTGCATCGATCGAATCCACGAGTGTCGCTGCGTACACCAGCACACCTGTGGCCGCGGCAGTAGATGCGACGAGCATCAACGCGACTGGGGATGCTTCGGCGAGGCGGCGCCACGCGAGGTAGAGCGGCACGGGGAGACTGCCTCCGACCTTCCTCATCAGAGGCAGCACACGTTTCAAGAGTCGGATCCCGATCCCAGCAAGCCCCGCGATGAGGAGTAATGGAAACGCCAAGACGAAGACATCCACTCCGGGTCCTTCGTCTTGAGCAACAACGGCGGACCGACCTCTGGCGATCTCGTAATACGCCGCCACCGCGAGCGCCAACAGGACGACTTCCCAAGGGGTACGTCCCAGCGAACGCCGGATCCGCGGAAAACCGATCTCGATCTCCTTACGAGCGCTCGACGCCATGACGAGACCGAGCAGCGCGACCGCCAAACCGGCCACCACCGCCACGCCTCTCAAAGCATCACGCATCGCAGCCGGATCGAGCGTCGAGCTCGGTCCCACCGATCGCACGAGCACTTGCGATAACGCGGCACCCGCTGCGATTCCGAGAAAGACCGGGAGAATGGTTTCGGCTGCGAACCTCGACCCGATGCCGGTGGGACTAACTCCCTGAGCGAGCAAAAGTCGAATCTCATTTCTCCGCCTTCGCGCCAGGAATATCCCGGCGCCCCCGATCGCGAACAATGCCGCGCCCTGTCCTCCGAGCGCAACGATCCGTACCGAAGCATCAAGCGAAGTCAGCGTCGCCCGGATGCGGTCCATCATCGAAAAGAACAGGCTGTCGATGGTCAGCTCCTCGAACGCGAATCGTTGCAACGGCCTGATCGCCTGGCCCAAGGGAGACAGCGGATCGTCTGCTGCGTGATGGGCGCGGTCGTAACGAGCTTCTAGCGTTCGCGCCCGCTCATAGCTCATGGCGCGTCCCTGCAGAGGAAAGTGCCACACATACTCGGCCTCACCCGACATCGCCTCTCCCAGTTCGAAGAAGGTGTCTTCGTCCGCGATCAGGAACGGAGGCGGGGCGAGATCGTTGGAGCGCGGGTTCGCGATCTTGAACATGAGCGGCCGCCAATATGCCGTCAAGGGTGCCGTCGCAAGTGATCGGTAGATGCCGGCGACCGTCGATCGTGTTCGCCCGTCGCCGTAAACGAGCACGATGTCGTCACCAACGTCTAGATTCAAGCTCCCCGCCGTCGTGTCGTTGATCCACACGCCGTCAGCGGTCGGATTGCCGCTGATCTGCTTTACGTTTTCGAGCGCGCCGCTTCGGTAGAACAGGCGCATGCGCACTTCTTCGCCGCCGCGAGGTCGCGTAACCCCAACAGACGCACCCATCGCGGTAGCGATGGGTTCGCCAAGTTCTCGGATCGGAGTGATCTCCCGATACAGCTCTCGTTGAGTGGCGTCAAACAGCTGATGGTCGTTAAAGCCGAACATGCGCGCGGTAAGGCCGGCATCGTCACTGCCGATCAACTCCAACTCATCGCGCAGCAGAGCGTTCGCCGCCGAAGATAGAAAGAGTGGCCCCGTCGCGACGGCGACGCCCAGAACAACCGCGGCGGTGAACACTGCGGCGAACAAGCGTGGCCAGTGCAGCGAGCGGACCAGCGTCCTCATGGGTCTGGCGCCAAGCTACTACAGGAGTAGTACCCCCCTACAGGCTTAGAGCTCGGGCGAGTGCCTTCAGGGCGACCGGATACCGATATTGGATGCCGCCGTGCTTTCCTTCGAAGAGCTCGAGCGAGTGATCGATGCCTTCGCGCTTCAGCTCGTTCGAGAATGCAGTCGCGCCGAGGTCGAGGAAATACTCGTCGCTCTTCCCGGCATCAAGCCAGATCAGACGCATGGACGACAGCGCCTCCGCGTAGACACGCGCCATCCGCACCGGATCCCATTCAAGCCAGCGCTGCCAGACCTCGTCGATGAGCTTCGCGGTCTGGATCTCGAAAGGCACAAGCGCCTGTCCCGGGTTCGTTTCGTCGGGCGAGTAGCAGGCCGCCATCGCGTACGAGTTCAGTGGATGGCCGAAGCGGCCGTAATCGAAGCTCTCCGCGGCGCGCATCTTTTGGAAGAACACGGCGAAAGAACCCTCGAAGTGATCGCGCAGGATTCTGGCCGTCTCGGGGAACTCCGGTAGGTAGCAGCACTCGAATAACGCATCACCCGCATGGGAGGCGAGGGCCCCGAAGACATCGGGCCGCAGCATCGGGACCACCATCGCGCCGTAACCGCCGGAAGATTTGCCTGTGATGGCTCGGCGGTCGCGATCGGGAACGGTCTTGTACTGCGAGTCGACGAACGGGACGATCTCGTCGCACAAGTAGTCCATGTAGCGGCCGGTCGCAGCCGAGTTGATGAACTGAGATCCGCCGTAGCTGGTCCATGCATCCATGAACACGATGACGGCCGGTGGCGGTGGGTCGTCCCCCGTGAAGAGAGCATCGACGCGCTCGACCATCGTCGGTTCGAAAGCAGTGCGGTTGAGCCACATGTCGACCTGGCCGGTCATGCCCTGGATCACGTAGATCGACGGCAGTCCGGCTCCCCCACCCGGCGGTTCGTAGACGTACAGCGGACGGCGCGCGGGGTCGCTCAACGGGTTGCTCGCAAGGATCTTCGATTCGACGACGAGGCGATGGAACGTTCCCTTCAGAGCGCCGCTCCACGGAGCGCCGGGCCCGTCCGGCACCTGTCGCAAACTCACTACTTGTTGCGTAATCCTGCGACGATCTCGGCGACCTCCGTCGGATTCTTCGCGACCGGGAACCCGGCATCCTTGAACGCGTCCGCCTTCGCCTGCCATGTCCCTTGAGAGCCCGAGACGATCGCCCCGGCATGTCCCATCCGCTTCCCCGGCGGCGCCTCACGGCCTGCGAAGAATCCGACCATCGGCTTGCCGAGGTTCGCCCTGGCCCATGCGGCCGCGCGTTCTTCCGCGTCGCCGCCGATCTCGCCCACGAGTACCACGATCTCCGTTTCGGGATCGTCGCGGAACTTCGTCAAGACGTCGATGAAGTCCGAGCCGGGGACGGGATCGCCGCCGATGCCGACACAGGTCGATTGTCCGATCCCGAGCTGCGTCAGCTCGTGCACGATTTGATACACGAGGGTGCCCGACCGTGATACCAGTCCTACCGGGCCTGGCGAGCAGATCTCGCCGGGGATGATCCCGACGTTGGCCTTGCCCGGCGAGATAACGCCCGGACAGTTCGGGCCGATCAAGGTCGCCCCACCATCGCCGCGGAGATAGGCGACGACCCGCGCCATGTCCATCGCGGGGATGTGTTCGGTGATCGCGATGATCGTCGAGATACCCGCGTCGAAGGACTCGAGGATCGCGTCCGCCGCGAAACGCGCAGGCACGAAGACCATCGAGCTGTTCGCGGCGCTAGCTTTCACGGCTTCCGCCACGGTGTCGAAGATCGGAACCCCGAGGTGTTCGGTGCCTCCCTTCCCGGGAGTCACGCCGGCGACCAGCTTCGTTCCGTAATCCTTGTTGCGACCCGCGTGGAACGAACCCTCCGATCCAGTTAAGCCCTGAACGACGAGACGGGTCTCGCCGTTGACGATGACCGCCATCTAGTTCTTCCCGTGCGCAAGCTCGACGGCAAGCTTTGCCGCGCTCAACATCGTGTCGGATGCCTTGAGCATCGGATGGGGTGCGTCTGCAAGCATCTTGCGTCCCTGCTCCGCATTCGTTCCATCGAGGCGCACGACTATGGGAACGTTCACCTCAAGCCGACTCAGCGCATCGATGATGCCTTCGGCGACCAGGTCACAACGCGTGATCCCACCGAAGATGTTGATCAACACGCTCTTGACAGCAGGATTTTCGGTGATGATCTGGAGCGAGTTCGACAGTATCTCGGCGTTCGCTCCGCCGCCGACGTCGAGGAAATTCGCAGCATCGCCGCCGGCGTCCTTGACGACGTCGAGCGTCGACATAACGAGGCCGGCACCGTTGCCGATGATGCCGACATCGCCATCAAGCTTGATGAGGTTGAGCCCGAGGCTCTTCGCCTTCTTTTCTTGTTCGGGGACTTCGTGTGCGGCCTTCAGTTCATCGAAGAATTGGTGTCGAAACGCCGCGGAGTCATCCAGGACGACCTTCGCGTCCGCCGCGATCACGCGACCGTCGGCGGTGAATGCGAGCGGATTGATCTCGATCTGGGACGCGTCCAGGTCCACGAACGCGCGGTAGAGCTTGGGAAGGATCTGCAAGGTTTCCTTGCGCGCCGTGGGATCGATGTCCGACCCGAATACGAGCGCACGAGCGTGGTAGTCCGAGAACGCCAGCAGCGGATTTATGCCGACCTTCACGACCGCCTCGGGATCGGTGCGGTTGACCTCTTCTATATCCATGCCGCCCATCGCCGAGAGGATGGCGAGGTGGCGGCGGTTCGTTCTGTCTATGAGGAACGAGCAGTAGTACTCGGACACGAAGTCGCTCGCACGCTCGACTAACACGCGTTTAGCACGCTGGCCCTGGCGCTGCTTCGCCTCCCAGATGTCCGCTTCCGCGCCGCTCAGTTGGCCCGCATCGGCTTTCTCCTTGAGCTTGAAGCCTTCTTGGTCGAGGAAGTCGATCTCGAAGATCTCGGCGGCCGCATCGCGCGCTGCTTCTGGCGTGTCGACGAGTGCGACACCGCCTTGCTTCCCACGGCCCCCGACCTGAACCTGTGCCTTGACGACGACTTTGCCACCGAGGAACCTCGCCGCCTCGGCCGCTTCCTCGGCGGTAGTGGCGACGCGCCCTTCGGGAACCGGGACCTCGAACTTGCGGAGCAGTTCCTTACCTTGATATTCGAAAAGATCCATGCGTTACACGTTCTCTTTCACGTGTTCGTTGACCCACTGGATGATCTGCTTAGTGGGTGCTCCGGGAGTGAAGATCTCCGCGATGCCCGACTTCTTGAGCTTGGGGATGTCGGCGTCGGGGATGATGCCGCCGCCGAACACCAGGATCTGCTCGCCGCCCTGATCTTTCAGAAGGTCCACGACGCGAGGGAAAAGCGTCATGTGTGCTCCGGAGAGACACGAGAGGCCTACGGCGTCGACGTCTTCCTGGATGGCCGCCGACGCGATCTGTTCGGGTGTCTGGTGGAGACCGGTGTAGATCACTTCCATCCCCGCGTCGCGTAGCGCGCGGGCGACGACCTTGATGCCGCGATCGTGGCCATCGAGGCCGGGTTTCGCAACGAGTATGCGCGGTCGTCCTGAAGGCACTTCGGTGGGCTCTCCCTAGGTTCCGCAGAGGGTAGTTGCTACGGTGGCGAAAACCCTAGCAGGTGAACCTAGGAGACAAAGCCGTGGCGGTTGCAGATGAAGCGCCGTTCGAACACCTCATCGACGCAGGTTCGCTTCGGCGTGCCCCCGATGATCTGAAAGCGCGCGACGTTCTCGGTTTCCCCGGTTACGCGGACCTCATCTCCGCGGAATCGACCGACGCAGGCAGCGATGAATCAGTCGTGTCCGGCACGGCGAAGATCAGCGGTCACGAGGTCGAGGTGGCAGCATTCTCCTTCCGTTTCTTCGGAGGCTCGATGGGTGAGGTCGCGGGCGAGCGCCTCGCGCGAGCGATGGAGCGCGCGGCCGAGCGGCGGGCTCCTTTCGTCCTGCGCACGGCATCGGGTGGCGCCCGCATGCAGGAAGGCATGAACGCGCTTGTTCAGATGCCGAAGGTCGTCGCTGCGCGCTTCGCCTTGGCCGACGCCCACGTGCCATTCATCGCAGTGCTCGGTGATCCAACGACCGGAGGTGTGCTCGCCAGCGCCGGCGCTCTCGCCGACTACACGATCGCAGAATCCGGTGCCACGATCGGCTTCGCAGGTCCGCGCGTTGTGGAGATGGTCACCGGCACCCCACCGGGAGCCGAATCACATAGCGCCGCGGCCGCGCTCGGCAACGGTCTCGTCGATGCCGTCGTGGACAACGAAGAGATCGGTGAGGTGGTTGCCAAGGTGCTGGCGGCACTATCTCCGGACTCTCCAGAAGAGATCGACGCCCCTGCGCCTCCCGACTCAAACGACGATCGTGACGGATGGGATGCGGTCGAGACCGCGCGCGCGAGGAACCGGCCGACCGCGCCGGAGCTGCTCATGGGAGTCTGCCCAAGCGAAGTCTTCTTGCGTGGTGATCGATCCGGTTCCGAAGATCCCGCGTTGATCGCGGTACTGGGGCGGTTATTGGGGCGCCGCGTACTCGCCATGGCCCTGGATCGAAACCGCGCTCCCGGCCCGGCGGCCTATCGAGCCGCGAGGCGTCATCTGAGGATCGCGGAGCGCCTCCAGATCCCCGTGGTCGTGTTGATCGATACGCGTGGAGCCGATCCATCGGAGGTATCCGAAGCGGGTGGCCTCGCGTGGGAGATCGCACGATTGTTCGCCGCCATGCTCGTAACCGAAGTGCCTATCGTGGCGGCGGTCACGGGTGAGGGCGGGAGCGGCGGCGCGCTCGCGTTCGCGGTGGGGGACGTATTGCTCGCATATGAGGATTCGATCTTCTCCGTGATCGGGCCGGAGGGAGCCGCGACGATCCTGTGGCGCGATCCGGCGCGTGCTCCCGAGGCGGCGCGTGCCCTCAAGCTCACGGCACAACACCTGTTGGAGTTCGGTATCGCCGACGCACTGCTCTCCGAACCACCGGACCCGGCGAGCCTCGCGCAGGCACTCGCCTATCATCTCGACCGCGTGCCCCGGACGTCGGGGCACGATCTTGTTGTCACAAGGATGAAACGTTGGAGGCGCGGTGGCCACGGATAAGAGAGCTCGCAAACGGGAGGTGAGGGCCGCGCGCGAGGAAGCGCTGCGCCGCCGACGCAACACGCGCCTTGCCGTATTCGCCGTCATCCTCCTGGGACTCATCGGGGGCGTCGTTTTCGCGGGACGTGACACCGATAAGGCCGAGCAGAAGGCAGTAACACCGAACAGTTCTCCGGACGCCGCCGCGGAGGTTGCGTGCGGTGGCGAACCGCCGCCCGAGGCCGATCCGCAGCAGTATGACGAACCCGCTCAGGTGTTGGAGGAGGGAATCGACTACCGCGCGGTCATCAGCACTTCCTGTGGCGATATCGAGATGGACCTCTTCGAAGACGAATTTCCGAAGACAGTGAACAGCTTCGTGTTCCTCGCGCGTGAAAGCTTTTATGACGGCCTCACTTTCCACCGCATCGTCGCGAACTTCGTGATCCAGGGCGGCGACCCCGAAGGCACCGGTGGTGGCGGTCCGGGCTACGACGTGCCCGACGAATTCCCGAACAAGGGCAACGTGTATGAGTTCGGCGTCGTCGCGATGGCCAACGCGGGTCCGGGCACGACCGGCAGCCAGTTCTTTGTCGTCACCCACCTCGACCCGAACGGCAATCCCGCACCGGCCGGGCTCGACCCTCTCTATTCGTTACTCGGTCGGGTTGATAACTCCTCCTTCGAGGTGATCCGCGACATCAATCAGCAAGAGACCTTCGGGGGCAACGACCCGGCGCGCGCCGAGCAACCCATCGTCCCGGTGTTCATCAACTCCGTCGAGATCATCGAGGCGTAGCCGCCCATTCGGGTGCGTAGTCTCAGCCCGTGGCCGCTTGGGGACAGATCGAAACGGAAGCACCCGAGCTCGCTGCACTTGCCCGGCAGTTCTTCGATGCCGAGGTGCACAAGACCATCGCAACGCTCCGCCGCGATGGATCACCACGTATCAGCGGGACCGAAGCGAAGTTCGAAAACGGAGAACTGACCTTCGGAAGCATGTGGAAAGCCACCAAGGCCCTCGACCTTCTGCGTGATCCACGTTTCGCGCTACACAGCACCTCCATCGCAACCGGCTGGAAAGGCGATGCCAAGGTTGCGGGCCGCGCCGAAGAGATCACGGAACCCGAGCGAAAGAAGGCCGAAGCCGCGCCGCCGGGCGAGTTCCATCTCTTCCGGGCGGATATCAGTGAGCTCGTCGTCGTGCGTTTAGGCGATCCCGCCGATCACCTCGTGATCGAAGCGTGGCACGAGGGCCGCGGCCTCACTTCAACCCGCCGCTGATACTCATGAGGCCACGCGCAAAACGTGCCACTCCCCCTCGATCCCTTTGAGCTGATGCGTGCCGCGATCCTCGAACGCGATGCCCGCGCCCGCCACGAGGGGTGGGACGGCCCCTGACACCAGGACCTCAGAAGGTCCGGCGAGGTCCGACACCCGTGCCGCGATGTGGACCGCGATCCCGGCGATGTCGTCCCCGCGTCTCTCAACCTCACCCGTATGGATCCCGGCGCGCAGGTCCAGCCCGAGCGTCTTCGCACGATCGACGATCGCTCGCCCGCACCGCAGCGCTCGGGCCGGACCATCGAATGTCGCGAGGGCTCCGTCTCCCGTGGTCTTGATGAGGTTCCCTTGATAACGAAGCAACTCCGAGCGGACCATCTGCTCGAATCGGCCCAGCAGCTCCTTCCACTTTGCGTCGCCCATCCCGCCAGCCTTCTCGGACGAATCGACGATGTCGGCGAGCAGGATCGTCGCGAGCACGCGGTCGGCCTCGCGATGGGGACGTTCGCCCGTGATGAACTCTTCGACCTCATCCATTACGGCGTCGTAGTCGCCGAGGAACGGGACGTGGTCTTCTCCTTCGAGTTCGACGAGCTTCGCTCCTGGGATGCGCTCCACGAGATACCGCGCGTTATCGACCGGGACAACTGCGTCCTTCGTGCGATGCAGGACAAGCGTCGGCACCGCAATCGATGGAAGCACGTGACGGACGTCGGTCTTCGAGAGCAGCTCGTAGGCGCGCGGCAACGCGTCCTTGCTCACGGAACCACGCATCCACTTAGCGACCCACTCGATGAATTCCGTGTCGTCGGCCGCGCTCGGGTTGACGGTGCCCGCGATGCCCTCGGTGCCCCAGGTATCGATCATCAACTGGACCTCGGCGTCACGCTCCTCCGGTCGTGGGGCCCATGGGTAGTCGGGTTGAAAGAGCGTCGTCGCGTAGGTGCCGTAGAGGATCAACGATGCCACCCGCTCCGGGTGCGTAGCCGCGGCCAGCATGCAAACCGAGCCGGATTCGTTCATCCCGAAGAGCGCGGCCCGCTCCGAGCCGACCCCATCGAGCACGGCCAGCAGGTCATCAACGCTTTCCTCCAGTGTCGCTTGACCGCAGAGACGATCGGAGAGTCCGGAACCGCGCCGGTCGTAGATGATCAACCGGGTGATCGCCGCGAAGCGTTGGGTCCCCTTGATGGCGGGGGGGTAACTATCGATCAGGTCGAGGTTCGAGAACCACGGCGCGACGAAGACGAGATCGGTTGGCCCGTCACTTCGGATCTGGTAGGCGATGTTGATGTCGCCATTCTTGGCGTACTGAACTGGGATACCCATCTATTTCGCCTCTCTCACGACGCCGGTTTCAATGGCGCGAGGGATAGATCGAGGCGCTTTTCGCCGACTTCCGGGAAGTAGATCGTCGCCTCGAGCCCGACCGACGAGCGCGCGATCTCAACGATCGTGCCGCGCCCCCACCGATCGTGTTCCACCTCCTGGCCGACCTTGTAGATACCGGGGTCGTGCGTGGCTATCGATCGACCCGGCGATGAAGCGCCCTTCTTCTCGCCGGCCAGGCTGATCAGTTCGTTCGGGATCTCCTTGAGGAACCGGGACTCCGGGTTGTAGTTCACGCCACCCCAGAGACTGCGCGACCATGCGTTCAGGAGGTAGAGCCGTTCGCGGGCGCGGGTTATGCCGACGTAACACAGTCGCCGCTCCTCCTCTAACTGGTCCGGATCGCCGAGCGAGCGGATGTGCGGGAAGACGCCGTCCTCCATGCCGACGATGAAGACCACCGGGAATTCGAGGCCCTTTGCGTTGTGCAACGTCATGAACGTGACGCCGCCTTCGTCGCCGACCTGCTCGTCGGTGTCGGTGATCAGAGCGATGCCTTCGAGGAAGTTGGTGAGACTCGGCTCTTCGGCGGCTTCGTCGTACTCACGCGCCACGCCGGCGAGCTCGCGCAGGTTCTCCTGACGGGAGAGCGCTTCAAATGTCCGCTCCGCGGTGAGCTCCTCCATATAGCCCGTGATATCCCATGCCATCTCGACGATGTCCGCCACGCTGCGGTCCGCGTCGGCCAGCCGGATGCGAGCGAACAAGCGTGCCGCTTCCAACACACCGCCCAGAGAACGTTTCGTGAGACCCGGTACCTCTTCGGCGCGTTCGAAGGCCTCGCCGAGCGGAATCTGCTGCTGTCGCGCGAACTCCCCGACCTTCGCAAGTGTCGTGTCGCCGATGCCGCGGCGAGGTGCCTGTGCGGCCCGCATGATCGATACCGAGTCGTTGGGATTCGTCGCGCCCCGCAGCCAGGCGATCAAGTCCTTCACTTCCTTGCGTTCGTAGAAGCGCACCCCACCGACGACCTTGTAGGGGATCTCCTGCTTCGAGAACGTCTCTTCGAGCACGCGCGACTGTGCGTTGGTCCGATAGAAGACCGCGACGTCGTTAAGCGCGTGGCCCATCTGGCCGAGGCGGTCGATTTCTTCGGCGATGAACAAACTCTCATCGTGCTCATTCTGTGCGTGATAGCGGGTGATCAGTTCGCCCGCGGTCGACTCGGTCCATAGCGACTTCGGCTTGCGCATCGCGTTGTGCTCGATGACCGCATTCGCTGCGCTGAGGATCGTTTGGGTCGATCGATAGTTCTGCTCGAGGGTGATGACGTGTGCTTCCGACCAATCGCGCTCGAAATCAAGCAGGTTCTTGATGGTGGCTCCTCGGAACGCGTAGATTCCTTGATCGGCGTCACCCACCACGAAGATGTTGCGCGACTTGCCGGCCAGCATGGTTGCGAACCTTGCCTGCGCGTGGTTCGTGTCTTGGAACTCGTCCACGAGGACGTGCTCGAAGCGACTCTGGTAGTGCCCGAGCACTTCGGGGAAGCGATCGAACACCTCGACACACCGGAAGATGAGATCGTCGAAGTCGAACGCACCGTTCTCGCGGAGGCGGCGCTGATACTCGACGTAGACCTCTCCGACAGTGCGTTCCCATGGGTTCGATGAGAAGTCCGAATACATGCCTGCATCGACGAGCTTGGATTTCGCATCCGAGATCGCGGCGGCCATCGCGCGCGGCGGGAAGCGCTTGGGGTCGATGTTCAGTTCCTTCATGCTGAGTTTGATCAGTCGCTCGGTATCGGACGAGTCGTAGATCGAGAATGACGAGCGGATACCTAGATGGTGCGATTCTCGTCGCAGGATCCGTACGCAGGCAGAATGGAACGTCGAAACCCACATCTTCTGAGCGACCGAACCGACGAGCGCTCCCACCCGCTTCTTCATCTCATCCGCGGCCTTGTTCGTGAACGTGATGGCGAGGATCGCGAAGGGCGATGACCCCTCGCGGATCAGATGGGCGATGCGATACGTGAGCACGCGGGTCTTACCCGAGCCGGCCCCCGCGACGACCAGCACCGGTCCGCCGGGATGCATCACGGCTTCCTTCTGGACGGGATTGAGATCGGCGTAGAGCTCTGGGGTCGACATGGCTTACCGAATCATCCCGTGCGCACCCGGGCCCGGAGACCGGCGAGGCCCCGGCGCTCGGGTGGGGTCAGTCCGACCGCGAGATAGGTCGCGAGGTAGGCCACGGCACCGACGAAGCCGGTCGTGATGACGTCGATAGCCCATCCCCCACCGACGATCGAATGCACCAAGTACATCGCAGCCAAGCCCGCGGCGGCCGGCGCGAGCAATCGTCCATAGTCCCGGTCGTAGGGCTGGATCGAAACGAATCGCCGGACGAGTGCGAGCCGGGCCCACTTGGACAGGGCGAACGTCACGGCGTTCGCGATCGCGGCTCCCTCCATCCCGTAACGCGGACACAACCAGAACGCAAGTGCCACGCTCAGTGCGAGCGACGCGGCATATATGACGAGATCCCAGCCCGTGCGACCGACCATGATCAACACGAAACCGACACTTCCCGTCGCGATGTTGACGAGCTGCCCCGCGAGCAGGATCAATAGCGCGGTCTGTCCTCCGGAGAACTCCGACCCGAAGATACGAAGCGTTTCCGACGGCGCTACCGCGAGCAACAGGAATAACGGCATGGTCGCGGCGATTGTCCAGCGCGTAAGTGTCTTGAACAGACGATCCAGCTTCGCAGTCTCACCGCGGCTGTGTAGGTCCGCAACGTAAGGGCTAAACATCAAACTCACCGAGGTGAGGAACAACACAAGGATCTGACCCGCGCGCAGTGCGGCCGAGTAGATGCCGACCTCGACGTCGTCGGCGTAGCGCGTGAGTACGAATAGATCGGTCCAGAAGAGCAACTGCGAGAACAGCGCGGCGGGGGCGCGCAGCCCTGCGTAGCGCGCGAGGCGGCCGATATCGCCGGGCTTCATCGGCGCCGCAGCCCAGGCTCGTGCCTCGCGCCGCCAGAAATAGAACGCCGCGACCGTAGCCCACACCCAGGACAGCGAATAGGCCAGCACGCTCATCCATCCCGTCTCGGAGATCCGCCAACCGAGGATCATCAAGATGACCCACACGATCGGTTGTCCCGCCCAGAACACATAGAGCGTGTAGCGCATGATCTTGAGCCCGCGCGTCGCCGACAGCCAGACGTTCGCAAGAGCCAGGAACGGCAATCCGAGGGCCACAGCCTCGACTGCGTTGTCGGCGAGTTCCGCGGGCAAAGAGAACAGCGTCCGGACAGCCGCAGCCCCGACGAAGACGAGCGCTCCCACCGCAGTGCTGACGGCGGCGGCGATCAGTGCCGCTCGTGCGACGGGAACGCGGATGCGTTCCCATCGCCCCTGCCCCGCCTCTATCGCGACGTCCCGCAGGACCGCCATGTCCATCCCCGCGCGCGTCGCGAACGAGATGACGAACGCAGCTTGCGTTACGACCGTGACCACCCCGTAGCCGGCGGCCCCAAGCGTGTTCGACATCAGCACTTGCGCGACCAGCGTCGCGATGGCCGCGACGACGATGCCGACAACGTTCTGGGCCGTTCCCGACAGGATCGCCAGGTAGTCGCTCGGCCCCGATGGGGTAACGATCTTCGTTACGGACGGAGCGGCTGGATCCGGGGGAAGGTCTGAGCCCTCCGTTACTCCCATTCGATCGTGCCGGGAGGTTTCGAGGTCACGTCGTAGACGAGGCGGTTAACACCCGGTACCTCGTTCACGACGCGATTGGAGATCCTCTCCAGCAGGTCGTAAGGCAACCGCGCCCAGTCGGCAGTCATCGCGTCTTCGCTCGTCACCGCGCGCAGAACAACCGGGTAGCCGTAAGTACGTTCATCGCCCATGACGCCGACGGAACGCACGGCCGGCAGTACCGCGAAGCTCTGCCAGATGTCACGGAGCAACCCTGCACGCTTCATCTCTTCGAGGACGATCTCGTCGGCTCCGCGGAGGATCTCCAATCGCTCCGCCGTGACCTCGCCGATGATGCGCACCGCAAGGCCCGGACCGGGGAAGGGCTGACGCCACACGATCTCTTCCGGGAGTCCGAGTTCTTCGCCGACGCGGCGGACCTCGTCTTTGAAGAGGTTGCGCAATGGCTCGACGAGGGTGAAGTTCATGTCCGCGGGCAGGCCTCCGACGTTGTGATGACTCTTGATCCTGGCGGCGTCGCGCGTGCCCGATTCGATGACATCGGGATAGAGCGTCCCTTGCACGAGGAAACGCGCGTCTTCGAGCTCGTCGCGGGCGACTTCTTCGAAGACACGGATGAACGTCTCGCCGATCACCTTACGTTTGGTCTCGGGATCGGTGACGCTGGCGAGCTTCTCGAGGAACCGATCGGCAGCCTTGACGTGGATCAGCTCGATCTTCAGGTGGCGGCGGAACGTCTCTTCCACTTGTTCGGCCTCACCCGCGCGCAACAGACCATGGTCGACGAAGACACAGGTCAGTTGATCACCGATGGCGCGATGTACGAGCGCGGCAGCGACACTGGAATCGACGCCACCGGACAAGCCGCACACGACCTTCTCCGTGCCCACTGCCGCTCGGATCTGTTCGACGGCCTCGTCGATGATCGACGTCATCGTCCAGTTCGGAAGCAGGTCACACGCGTCGTAGAGGAAATGCTTCAGGACGTCGGTCCCCCACTCGGTGTGCGACACCTCGGGGTGGAACTGGACACCGTACAGACCGCGATCCGGAGCCTCGAACGCGGCAACGGGAGAGGCTGGGGTCGACGCCGTCGCTCGGAAACCGTCCGGCGGTGCGACGACTGCATCGTTGTGGCTCATCCACACCGTCTGCTCGCTCGGAAGCTCGGCGAACAGGACCGCGCCCGGAGCGGCGATGTTCAGGACGGTGCGACCGAACTCCGCGATGCCGGTGTGCCCGATCTCACCGCCGAGAGTCCTGGCCATCAGCTGCTGGCCATAACAGATGCCGAGGACGGGCGTTCCAAGCTCGAAGAGCTTAGGGTCGGCGTCGGGGGCACCCGGCGAGTACACCGACTTCGGCCCCCCCGAGAGGATGATCCCGCCCGGTTTGCGGGCGGCCATCTCGGCGACGGGCATGTCGTGAGGAACGATCTCGGAGTAGACGTGGCACTCGCGCACCCGCCGCGCGATGAGCTGGGCGTATTGCGCTCCGTAGTCGACGACCAGGACGGTCGAGCGTTCGTCGGTAGGCATAAGTCAGGGTACCGCGGAGGGGCCTATCTCCTCGGGTTTCGTGCCTCCACGACGACCGAAAGCTTGTACTCGTCGTGCTCCGTCGCGATGTCTGTGAACCCGGCGGTGCGGCAGAGACGTTTCGCCTTCGCGGCCATGTCATCGGACATCTCCAGCAGCAACCACCCGCCGGGCTTCAACCACTCCGGTGCCTCGATCACGGTCGCGCGCATCAGCCCGAGACCGTCGGCGGACTCGTCCGTCAGCGTGTGGAGCGGTTCGAAGTCCCTCACCTCGGCAGGGAGGTCGTCGAGTTCTTCGCGCGGTACGTAGGGCACGTGCGCCGTCAGGACATCGACTTGGCCTCTGATCCGATTCGGAAGCGCGTCGTACATATCACCCTGTTTGAGAGCGACGTTGCGGATGTCCAGCCGGCGCGCGTTGGCCCTCCCCTGCTGTAATGCCTGGTCGTCGATGTCGGCGCCGAAAACCTCGGCGTCGGGAAACTCATCGCCGATGGCAAGTGCTATCGGGCCTGCACCGGTGCACATGTCCACGACCACTGGATCCACCTTGCGACGGAGGCGTCTGACGGCTCTTTCGACGATGAACTCGGACGAGGGCCGAGGTACGAAGGCGCCGGGCTTGACCTTCAGGTCGAGGCCGTAAAACTCGATGCGGCCGGTGAGGAAGGGAAGAGGCTCTCCCCCGGCACGACGCGCTATGAGAGAGAGGTAGCGCTCCCGCTGGCGGCGGGCCGGCTCGTACGCGGGGCCGAGCTCGTCAAGCTCGTCCTCGGTGACGCGCAGCGAAACGGCGAGCAACTGTCGTGCCGCGTCGTCGTTCCGATGATCCTCGAAGATCGCGTCCGAGTAATCCAGCACGCGCTCGCCAAGCTCCAAGAGTTCTTTTGCGGATAATGGCTCGCTCATAGAGGCGCCATGCTACTTGCGCCTGCGCGCGCGGAAGCCTAGTTACAGCAGCTGTCGCGATACCCACACTCTCCTGTGCGTTCGTTCATCCCATGAATCGTCCACCCCGGAGAGTTCGGGAGACGGGATTTCGCTGAACTTACCTAGACCGTTTCGGTCTCGCGCTCCCTTTCGGGGACCTCGATCGTCGGGCGCTCGAGCTCGGTCGAGAGCACGATCGTCGTGCGGGTGCGGGCGACTCCGCGGATCTGACGGATGCGACGCAGTAGCCGCTCGAGATCCTTGTTGGTCGCGGTGCGGATCTTGATCAGGTAGCAGTCCTCGCCCGCGATGCGATGGAACTCGAGGACGTCGGGTTCCTCGCAGATGCGCGCGACGATGGGCTCGTCCTGCGCGAACTCGTTACCTTCCGACAGGGTCACCATCACGAAAGCGACGTGGCTCCGATCGAGCACGTGAGGATCGAGCACGCAGCAGTACCCGTCGATGACGCCGCGGGATTCGAGCTTGCGCACGCGCTCATGAACCGCCGGACCAGAGAGGCCGACTTCCTTCGCGATCTGCGCGTGGCTCATGCGGCCGTCCTGGCGCAGGAGCCTCAGGATCTGGCGGTCGATCGCGTCGAGGACGGCAGGTGGCATACCTACCGTCCTCGCTTGACGCTCAGGGCGGGACGGGGGCGAGGCGTCCGGGGGGTGAAGAGATCGCCTCGCACCGTCCGCCCGTCGAGCCCGTATAGGGCCAGAGTGAAAAGTGCCATCGCTTATCTCGTGTGCGGGTGAACGACCCAGTCGTCACCGTCGCGGGAATCGACACCGAAGCCGAGGGCGAGCAGAGCGATCGCCAGAGGCACTCCGATGAAAACCGCCAGGTCGAGCGCCATCCAAACCACCTTCTTCCTAGTCGCTAGAGCCAATCTACCTTCGATACTAGGGCTAACATCCTCAGGTTACAAGTATTCCTAAGCCCAGATGAATCTTTCCTTAACAATCTCCGGTTTAGCCCCATTTGCGCCGGATACTCACCTCCCCAGGCGCTACTTAATAACCTGCTACTACATTACGCTGGTTAGCATCACCTGTCAAGCGCGTTTGGAAGTTAGCCGGGCGCAAAAGAAAAACCCCCGGCGAACCGGGGGTTTCTCTATCGCTACACCTCAACCTGCAAGAGGCGGCCGCTCAACGAGCGACGGGCTTAATGCGAGTGGACGCTCTCACAAGTTCCATGCCAGGGACCATGCTCGGAACCCGATTCGTTCGCGCCGCGATGCATTCCGCGGTGCTCGCGCTCGAACCACACCTCATCGAGGTTCTCGCAATCGGCATTGCCCTTGTGGACGTGATGCGGATGAGCGCCATCCGCGGTCCTGTTGTTAGGAGCGTTCTCATCCGAACCGTACGCGACCCCTCCTACCGTCCCGACAGCCAAAGCTGCCGCGAACATTCCAGCCACGATCATTCGTCGCATCCTGCCGCCCTTCGTTTCTTGGATGCCCCGCGACATCCGCCGGGGCTGACTATGTCATAGGCAAGAGAAGCTGAACAGAGCGTTAGCAAATCGCGGGTTCGGCGCGGTTAGGCCCCCATGCCGACGTGCTGAGACTGCTGCAGGCTCTTGCCCTCCGTCTTGAGTGCGGGGGCGACCATGACTTCGGCTTTCTGGAATTCCTTGATGTTCGCGTAGCCGCACGTCGCGAGCGATGTCCGCAACGCGCCGAAGAGGTTCATGCGGCCATCGTTCTCGTGGGCGGGGCCGACGAGGACTTCCTCGAGCGTGCCGAGCGTTGACGTCTTCACGCGCGCACCGCGCGGCAGCGTCGGGTGGAACGTTGCCATCCCCCAGTGGTAACCGCGACCCGGTGCCTCGCTCGCTGCCGCCAGCGGAGAACCGATCATGACTGCGTCCGCTCCGCATGCGATCGCTTTCGCGATGTCGCCGCCCGTACGCATGCCGCCGTCCGCGATGACGTGGCAGTAACGACCGGTCTCGTCGAGGTGGCGGATGCGTGCTCCGGCCGCATCCGCGATCGCGGTCGCCTGCGGTACTCCGATCCCGAGAACGCCGCGCGTCGTGCATGCGGCCCCCGGGCCCACACCAACCAGCACACCCATCGCCCCCGTCCGCATCAGGTGCAAAGCGGTCGAGTACGACGCGCAGCCACCGACGATCACCGGGATGTCGTAGGTCGAGATGAAGCGCTTCAGGTTCAGGGGCTCGGTGCGCGTCGAGACGTGCTCGGCGGAAACGACGGTCCCCTGGATAACGAGGATGTCGAGCTCCGCCTCAAGGGCGAGCTTGTTGTATCGCTCCACCCGTTGCGGCGTGAGCGAAGCCGCGGCGATCACGCCGGCGTCCTTGACCTCACGGATGCGCTTGAAGATCAGTTCTTCCTTGATGTCTTCCTTGTAGATCTCTTGCATGCGGACGGTCGCCTCGCCATCGGGCAACTCCGCGATCTCGGCGAGGATGGCGTCGGGATCGTCGAAACGGGTTTGCAACCCTTCGAGGTTCAGAACCGCTAAGCCGCCCAGTCGCCCGATCTCGATAGCGCTCCGAGGGGACACGACCCCGTCCATCGCCGCCGCGAGCAGCGGAAGCTCGAACTTGAAAGCGTCGATCTCCCACGAGATATCGACATCGTCGGGGTCGCGCGTCCGGCGGGAAGGTACTACCGCGATGTCGTCGAACCCGTACGCCCTGCGACCAGACTTACCGATGCCAATCTCTAACTCCACTGACGCCTCCCCTTTTTCCTTTTGCTCAAGCTAATGGTCGCGGTCGGTGTGAACAAGCTTTCCGGACATCTCGTCGGCGAGGAGCTGCACATCCGCATCAACCATCAACTTGACCAACTCCTCGAAGGAGGTTCTCGATTCCCACCCCAGTACTCGCTTCGCTTTCGAGGGATCGACGAGCAGGAAGTCGACCTCAGCAGGGCGGTAATAGGCGGGGTCGATCTCGATATAGCGCTCCCAGTCGATTCCAACGTGGGCGAAGGCGGCCTCGGCGAATTCGCGAGGTGAATGTGCGACGCCAGTTCCGATCACGAAATCGTCGGGCTCATCCTGCTGGAGCATCATCCACATCGCCTCTACGTACTCGGGGGCATAGCCCCAGTCGCGCTTGGTATCGAGGTTGCCGAGGTAAAGCTTGTCCTGCAGCCCCGCTTGGATGCGCGCCACGGCGCGCGTGATCTTGCGGGTCACGAACGTCTCACCGCGCCGCGGTGATTCGTGGTTAAACAAAATGCCGTTCACCGCGAACAAACCGTGCGCTTCCCGGTAATTGCGAGTCGCCCAGTACGCGAAAAGCTTCGAGACGCCGTAGGGGCTGCGCGGGTGGAAGGTCGTTTCTTCGTTCTGGGGAGGCGGCGCCGCGCCATACATCTCCGACGAGCTGGCCTGGTAGAAGCGCGTCTCGACCCCCGACGCCCGCAGGGCCTCGAGGATCCGGATCGTGCCGACCGCCGTCGTCTCGGCGGTGAACTCCGGGATCTCGAAGCTGACCTTCACGTGGCTCTGGGCCCCCAGGTGGTAGACCTCGTCGGGCTCCAGGTCCCGGATGAGATGGACGAGCGCCCCGGAGTCAGATAGATCCCCGTGATGGAGCTGGAAGCGGACCCCCTTCTCGTGAGGGTCCTGGTAGATGGCATCGAGCCGCGAAGTGTTGAAGGTCGAGGACCGGCGGATGAGCCCGTGGACCTCGTAACCCTTATCCAGCAGTAATTCGGCGAGGTAAGACCCGTCCTGGCCGGTGACCCCGGTGATGAGCGCCTTCTTCATCGCTGAAGGATAAGGCGCGAGGCCTCTCCCCCACCGCAAGGCAGGAATCGGCCGCCAGACGGAGAACCCCCCTCCACTTAGGCCTGGAAAAGGGAATCACAAAGGGATTTGGCCCCCATATCCCGTCTGCTTGCAAGTGTTAGCATTCTTCCAGGTTTAGGTCGGTGAGTTGAGCGGGTAGCAACCCGACCATCGCGGGCGAGCACCCCAGCCCCCAGTCGCTAGGCGGCGGCATCCCAAGGAGGTCCGAGACAGATGAACAGACCTATGTTCGCGCGCCGTGCCCGGCGCTTGGACGTGCTCAGACGTCGGTTCAAACGCATCGCGGTGGGCGTATGGATCGCGACCGTCATCGGCGCGGTGGCGGGCATCCCCTTCGCCGATACGGGTTTCAGTATTGCCGCCCGCCTCACCGCCGCGCAGATGGCCCCGATCGGAGGCATCGAGACGACCGAGAGCGCCGCCTCCGCCATGCACTTCCGCACCACCGTCTTCAAGAACCGCCCGACGCCGGAGCCGACGGAGGCCGCCGAACCCGCTCCCCCAACCCCCACGACGATCTCCGGGATCATCTACGCCGCCGCTGCAGAGTTCGGCATCGACGGCGCCTATCTCTTGTCGGTGGCGTCATGCGAATCCGGGCTAGACACCGGCGCGCATAATCCCGCCGGTTACTACGGGCTCTTCCAGTTCGACCAAGCAACGTGGTCTGCATACGGGTATGGATCGATCTACGACGCGACCGCTCAGGCGCGCACCGCGGCGCGGCTGCTCGCCGCGGGTCAGGCCTCGCGCTGGCCGAACTGCGCATAGGCCCACCGTTCTGTGCTAACTGGTGGCCCCTACAGGGCACTCTCAGCTACAAATTTCGGCTAGCGCGCGCTGAGATAGAAGTGCTCGTGGCCTTCCGGGGTCGGGTAATCGTCGACCTTGCGCCAATACTCCTGCACCGACACGGGCGCGTCGTGGAAACCGCCGGGGAGTAGCGAGAAGCCGAGTCGCTCGTAGAACGGGATGCGCTCCTCGTGGCAACAGAGGAATAGCTTCCCGCCACGACTGTTCATCGCCGCGCGCATCAGATCTGCTCCGACACCTTTGCCACGCCGGTCTTCGACGACGAGGACATTGTCGACCACCACGGTCTGCGGCTCGACCTCGACGAGACGGACACACCCGATGATCCCGCCATCGCGTGCGATAAGGGCGGTCCCTTCCTTGGGATCTACCTCCGGTGCCTCGTTGGGCGGCGTCAAGAGCTCTTTGAGCTCGGCGAAGTCGTGTCGGGTCGCGCGTGTGATGAACACGCGCCGAAGATTAAATGAGGACTTCGAGCAAATAACCCGCGACGAGGCCCATCCCCGCAGCGAAGTGCAACGCCACATTCTTGCCCATCGCAGCCATCAGTTCGTAAGGGCTTTCGTAATGGGAAGAGATCCCTCGGTAGACCTGTAGAGCCAGGGGAGCCGCGAGCAGCGCCAGCAACGTCCATACCGGCATGACGCCGATCAACGCGCCCACGAGGATCAGTCCGAACGCGGCCACGACCGACGCGACGTAGCCGGTGACGATCGCCTCGCGGGGTAGGCGCACGACGATCGTTCGCTTGCCGGTCTTCGCGTCGGCCGGCCGGTCCGGGACCTGGTTGACGTATAGCACCAGCATGATCAGGAGCGCCACGGGGAGCGATGCGTAGAAAGCTTCCCAGTTCAGGCGCTCGGCGACGACGAAGTAGGAGCCGAGCACCATGATGGGGCCGAACCCCAAGGCCACGCACAGCTCGCCGAGGCCACGGTGCACGAGGCGGAACGGGGGAGCGGTGTAGGCGAGCGATAGGAAAACTCCCGCGGCGCCGATCCACAGGAGTTCCGGCCCCGTCCGGGACAGCAGGTAGAGGCCGATCGCGATCCCGAGCCCGTAACAGGAAGCCGACGCGATCCGCATGGCGCGCAGACTCACGAGTCCGTACTGGATGACTCTCGATCCACCCGAGAACATCGTCGGGTTGACGTTAGCCTCATCGGCTCCGCTCGTCGCGTCCGAGACGTCGTTCGCGATGTTGAGCCCGAGGTGGATCGCCGAGCCGCCGAGAAGCGCGAGCACCGTGAACCACCAGTTCGAGAATCCTTGGCTGCGCGCAACGAGGGCGCCCAGCAGAACCGGCACGATCGTCGCGGTGAGGAACGGCAGACGCGTCGCGAGGAAGACCAACCAGCCGAGCGGCATCGTCGGCTTGACGGTGGTCCCTCGCTCGACGCTCAGCCGGTCGAGGTAAGCGTGCGCGGCCGGGACACTCCGTTCGCACAGTTCGAAGAACGAGAGGCGTTCCTCGTCCCAGCCGTGGCTCCGCACGGGAGTGACTTCGAGGGTGCCGTTCGCGCGGGCAACGGTGCCCCACACACTGACGTAGCGACGCTGGTCGTAACCGACGCCCGGATAGGGACGGATGTGGGAGAAGGTGACGTTGACCTCGGCCCCCGCGGCCGGCAGAGCCGGCAGCCCGGGAGCCGCGAGCCGGATCACATTGAGGGTCGCGTCGACCTCGAAGTCGGTCGCAGCACTGACCGGGTGCCCACCGTCGTCGGTGAAGGCGACGACGGCGTGCGGATATTCGGCGACGTCGGCGAAGAGATCGCGTACCGTCGTCTTGGCCATCAGGCCGCCGCTCCGGCGAGCTCGAAGACCTCGGCGGGACGCGAAGTGTCGCCTCCCGCCCACAGGAACGCCCGCGTTGGGGTGACCTCGATGATCGCGCGCTCCCAGAACAGCGGCATCGCGAAGCGCTTCTTAACGAGGCCCTCGATGATCGGCTCTTTGGCAATCCACAACGGCAGTACTCGTTCCCACCCTGAGTGAAGGTCGTCTTCGATGACGCGCGCCGTGCCCTGGATCGTCGCACGCCGGAAAGGTTCGACCTGCGCGGCGATGGGATCGCTGATGCTCACCGACACGCGCGGGTCGTTCTTGATGTGTTCGAGCTTCTTCGAGAAGAGCACGCTCGATGTCATGTAGACACGCTTGCCGTCGTAGAGAGGGATGAGCGGGTAAGTGACGGGACTCCCGTTCGGGTCGAGAACGGTGAGCTCGCTGACGAGTGCAACGTTGATCAACTCTTCGATCGGTTCTGGAAGGATGCCCATGTCTCGACTATAGGCACGCGCGCGCCGCGTGCGCGCTGGTCGGATGATCATTGTCGTTGAACGCTCACTCAATCGGGTCCCGCTCGAGATGCGGAATGATTGGGGCTCGTGATCTTCCACAAGGACTTCTCGATCCAGACCGAAGGCCGTTTCCAGGCCGTCGATATCACCGACGACGTGATGGCGGTCGTTCCCGCATCGGGAGTCGTCAGTGGGACCGCACTCATCTTCTGCCCCCACACGACGTGCTCGATCATGATCGGCGCGCCCGGTCCACAGCTCGACGCGTCGTTCGCGAGGGCGATGGAGTTCATCTGTCCCGAGGGCGACTACTACGCGCACGACGATCTTTCGATCCGCACCGAGAACCTCGTCGCGAACGAGCCCGCGAATGCTCCCGCCCACATCCTCAACGCGGTCATGGGCAAGGCGTCGGAGTCCATCCCGATCATCGCCGGCCGCCTGGCGCTGGCCGAAGGCCAGCGCGTGTTGTTCATCGAGCTCGACTCTGCCCGGCCCCGGCAGTACACGATCCAGGTCACGGGGGAATGAATCTCCCGGCGTGGCTGGTCGACGATCTGCTACGCGTCGAGGACCTGCTCCGAGCGACCGCCGCCGACTCCCAGTACGAGCTCGTCGCCGAAGCATCGACGCATCTCATCAAGGCCGGGGGCAAGCGGCTCCGTCCGGCTCTCGTCCTCGTGACATCCCGAGCCGGCGAGGAGGGGCGGAGCGAAACGGATCGGGCGGCCGCGGCGGTCGAGTTGTTACATCTCGCGAGCCTCTATCACGATGACGTCATCGACGAGACGCCGTTGCGCCGCGGCGTCCCCAGCGTGCACAGCAAGTGGGGCAACGAGGTCGCGATCCTCGCCGGCGACTTCCTATTCGCGTCGGGTTCTCTCCTCGGCGCACGCGCCGGAGGCGAGGTCCCGGCGATCCTGGCGCGGGCCTTGGCCGACGTCTGCGAGGGACAGATCGCAGAGACCGAATGGGTAGGGGAGACGGGACGGACCGCCGCCCACTACGTCGAGACAATCAGGCGCAAGACCGCGGCCCTGTTCCGCGCGTCTTGCGAGCTCGGGGCAGTGACCGCGGATGCTTCACCTCTTTATAGGCCCGCGCTGGTGGCCTTCGGTGAGAATCTCGGTCTCGCGTTCCAGATCGTGGACGACCTGCTCGACTTCATCGGCGACCCGCGCGTCACGGGGAAGACGCCCGGCACCGATCTCAAGGAGGGCGTGTTCACGCTCCCGATACTGCTCGCCGCGGAACGCGATCCCAACGTCACACCGGAGCTGGCGCCCGATCGCCGCGAGCTCGCCGTGGTGCTCCCTATGCTTCGTTCAACCGGTGCGCTCGACCTTGCGTTCGACCGCGCCGCCGAACATGTCGCCGACGCGCGCGCGGCACTCGCCGAACTACCTGCGGACGAGTGGGTCGAGGTCCTGTCCGGTATCTGTGACGGCGTGCTGGGCCAGGTTAGGCCAGCGGCCTGAGCCCCGACTTCGTCTTCCCCTGTCCCATCCGCTTCACCATCATGTCGACGAGGTGCTCGACGTAGGCCTGCTCGTCGCCCGGGAAGATGTGCTTGCCGCCGAGGATCTCTTGCTCGACGAAGAACGCGAGCAGCGTGTTGAAGAAGATGCGCGCGACCACCTCGGGATCGACCTGCGAGCGAGCACGCTCACTCATCCGGTCCTCGAGGACCTTGGCGAGCGTCCCGATCGACTCCTTCACTGCGTCGGCGAAGAACGCCTCCTTCTCCTCGGGGAACACCTGAACTTCCTGGAGCAATAGGCGGGTGAGATCTTCGTTGCGATGCAAGACGTCGAAGAATCCCCGTGCCAGGACCAGCAACAGTTCGCGCGTGTCGAGCCATTCCCCCAGATCGGGCAGTGATCGCAACAGCGGGAGGAACGAATGCTCCTCGATGATCGCCGTGAACAGATCGCGCTTGTTGGTGAAGTAGTGGTAGATGAGGCCTTCGGTGATGTCCGCGGCGCGCGCGATGTCGCGCATGGAAGTTCCGTGGAATCCTTTCTCCGCGAACAACTTGAGGCTTGCCTGAAGGATGTCCTCACGCCGGTCCCTCTTCGTCGAGGCGACTTGTTCGCGCCGGTTCATGTTGACCAGTGTGCCAGGTCTCGCAACTCTTAATCGACGATGAGACGACCATCCATGTCGGGGTGCAGGTCGCATCTGAAGTAGTAGGCACCCGCTTCAAGTGCCGGGATCGCGTAATCAAAGGAATCGCCCGGTTCGATGTTCTGTCCTGTGAAGAAACTCGGGTCGAGACTGTCGTCCTTGTAAATAGAGAAGTTGTGTGGGGCGGAGTCGTTGTTCTCCAAGGTCAGGACCGAGTCCTCTCCCGCCGGAAGCCGCAACTCACTGTTCGAGAACTCGAGATCCTGCGCCACGACGGTTTCCGAGGCGGCCTCGACCGACGCTCCCTCCGAACGAGCTTCGTCGCCGGTGCCCGCCGCGAAACCGACCACGTAAACAAGGACCGCAGCGAGAGCCACCGGATAGAGCACCAGCGCGCTCAGTTCCGCGATCGTTCTCTTGGAGAATTCCTTGCGTGCTGCAACCACCACGGTCGCGGCCACGATGATCACCGCGAAGACACCCGCTGCCATAGGCGCGTAGTCCTGAGGCAACCTCATCAGCAGTAACGCGAACAGTCCCACCGCGGCCACGACGCCTGTGATCGCCATCAGAGGGACCGCAACGGTCAGGGGAACCTGGACCTCGATCTCCTCGACGAGATCCGGTCTAGAGCTCGGTTTTTCCGGAGCCTGATCCAAACGATGGATGATCGTGATCTCGTCTCGCCGCTGAAGTTCCTTCACCCCGTCGGCCCTTGGCGCACCGACGGTCGCACACGGAAGCCCCACCACTGCCCGACGAGGAACGCGGCCGCCGCGCTAGCGACGAGTGCGACCAGGCCGAGGGAGGCCTCCTTGCCGGAGAGGGTTACGAAAGGCACGTCGGCCGCGACCTCCGTGTCCGCCTGCTCGTCACCGACTGCGGCATCCTCCGGGGCGTGCTCCTCGGTCCCACCGGGGATCGTCAGACCCGGAGCCTCGCCTCTTCCTGCCGCTTTCGGCGAATCGGAGACGGTAACGCTCGCGACCATGAAGGGGTGAGGTTCGCAGTGGTACGGGAATTCTCCCTCTTCCTCAAACGTGAATTCGTATGTACCGCCCGTCGAGATCATGCCGGAATCGAACGAACCATCGTCGGCCGTAACCGTGTGATCCGTTGACCCCGTGTTCTCCCAGATGACCGTGTCCCCAGTCGAGACGACGATCGACGGCGGGTCGTAGCCCCAATCGTCTGTGGACGAGCCCTCCACGATGTTCACGTAATGCGTGGTTGGTCCCCCTCCACTGCTTGACGGAGGTGGCGGTGGCGGTGGGTTGGCGCTCTGCTCATCGTTGTCACCGGTGTCTTGAGGAGGCGGCTTGCCGGGAGCATGAACCCGGACGACGGCCTCCATCCATGGATGCGGTTTGCAGTGGTAATGAAAGACACCGGGGTCATCGAACGTGAACCGGAATTCGTCTCCGGGATCCATTTTGCCGGAATCGAACGCACCGTCGTCATCCGTAACGGTGTGATCCTGGGCACCGTCGTTGCGCCAGATGACCGTCGTTCCGACCTCGATCGTGATGTCGTCGGGGGCATAGTCGTAACTCTGATCGTTATTCGGATCCGGTTCAACGATACGCACCAATCGCTCGTCGGGTTCGTCGCGGATCGGCGGACCGGTAACCACGATCTGACCGATCATGGTGTGCGGGTGGATCCCGCAGTGATAGTTAAACTTTCCCGGCTTCAGGAACGTGTGACTCCACCGCGCTCCGGGAGCGACCTTGGGCGAGGAGAACGAGCCGTTGTCGGCCACCACCTGGTGATAGCCCGACACGATCGGGTAGTCGAAAGCCTCGACGTTGTGCCAGATCACCGTCGTACCGGTCTTGATTTCGATCGAGGGTGGGTCGAAACCGCCGGCGAGACTCATTTCGACGGTGACTTCGTCGGCATCAAGCATGCGGATGTGTTCGTCGCGCTCTCGCGAACTGTGCCTCTTCGGATGTTCCGATCCGGCGAGAGCTGGGAGACCTAGCCCGAGAACGACGACGAGCACCGCAATGCTCGCGAGGAACCGCCTTTGTCCCCGCTCACCTGAGAAAGCCGAGCGCGTCTTGGACACGCTCTGCCTAACCTGCGGGCCGGAAAGCGATCACGAAACCGTCGGGCATCTTGGGGAACTCGCTGCCAACCGACGACAGCCCTATTCCGGTCGTCGCGTAGACGGTGTTGCGCGCGACCGAAACGCCGCCCCATGAGAAGGTCGGGTCGCTGCCGGTGTCCTCGGAGATCATGGGCCGGTGCAGCAAGGGCGCGCCGGTAGCGGCGTCGTAGGCGTCGAGGAAACCCTTCAGGTCAGGCGTGTAGATCACGCCGTTGGCGCTCGTGACCGGATTACCCCAGTGGATCCCGTCCCCGATCGGAGCGATCCACCGGTGCGCCCCCGAATCGCGCTCGAGCGAGGTGAGATAGCCCACGAGGGTGTGAGGGATGTAGAGCGACTCCCCGTCGAAGGCGGGCGTCCCCACGATGCCGCCGACCGCGGAGGGCACGCCGATGACCTGCGTCCAGATCGGTTTCATGTTCTCGGGGTTCACAACGTGATAGACGCCGGACTTCTGACCCTCGCCGACGACAACGCGCCCGTTGCTAAGCTTGAAGATCTGCGGGGACGCCCCGAAGTCGACATCGAGCCGCCCGCATTCGAGGCCGGCGAGGAAGAACCCGATGGGATCGTTCTCGTCACATGAGAAGTTCTCGCCGACCTGCGGGAAGTACTCCTCGACGTCGCCCTTATAGGAGTCGAGGACCTCTCCGAACGTCGGTCGACCGCGGTCCAGATCGATCTTCAGGATCGCGTTGGTGCGCTTGTGTTCATTCTCGTAGTTGAAGGGGTTGCCGGTACCGGCGTAGCCGTAGCGCGTCCTTTCGTCGATCGCGATCGTCGACCACAGCGCCCCACCGGCGTCGCCCTTTCCGTTCTTGAATGCTTTGTCGGGGATCGTCGGAGTCCATTTCAACAGCTCGCCGGTGTCGGCATCGACCAATACCGACGCGCCGCGGAAGTCGAAGCGTTCCGATTCCTCGCCCTCCGCGGCGGTCGCCGAGATACCGATCCACACCAACCCATTCCAAATGATGGGGCTCGAGACGGCGTCGGATCCCACCTGGAAGTCGACGGTCGTCTCCCACAGGACGCTGCCGCTGTCCTGGTCGAGAGCGACGAGGTAGGGACCGCACACCTTCTGGTCGCAGCTGGGGCCACCCTTGGTCTTTTCGAATCGACTGCTGACGACGCGGGACGCGAAGGCGTAGACCTTGCCGTCGGCAACCGCAACGCTCGAGTACACACCATGATCGAGCTTCGTCTTCCACACGAGTTCGCCGGTATCGGCATTGATGGCGAAGACGTAACCGGGTTGCTGGTTCCCGGTGCTCGAGGCGGCGTAGACGCAGCCGTCGGCGACGATGGGATAGCCGGTGATCTCGTTGTTCTCGGCTCCCGACGCGTCGTTGGCGGAGACGGTCCACGCCGGAGCCAACGTCGCGGCTTCTAAAGGACCGATCTCCTTCTCGGCGGGCTGATGACGGGTGTGGTGATAGTCGTGGCCCATCATCGGCCAGTCACCACCAGGGTGATCCGGCTTCGCGCACGTCGGCTTCGCATGCACAGCCGGAACGAGAACAGAAATGAACACAATGAGTATGGAGATCGCTACGAAAATCCGTCCGCCGCGCGCCCTCGTCATCTTTGCGACCTTTCTCCTCATACTCGTTCTCAGATCGTTATCAAGGTCCCCTTCATCCCGGGGTGGATCGAACAGAAGAAGCGGTATTGCCCGCCCGTCTCAGTGTTGTCCAGCCCTTCGACCATCGCGGTACCGCCGAGGGCCGCGGTCTTGCTCCAGAAGATCGGACACTTCTTCGCGGAATAATTCTTGCACCACGGCGTCTCCTTTGCGGCCTTCTTAGGCAAGAAGTCCTCATAAGCGATGACGTTGTGGGGCTGGATATCGCCGTTGACGAACCCCAGAGGCCCGCCGACCGGTGCGATGCTGACCGGAGTCGCGTAGCCGGCCACAAACCCACCCGGGCCGGCAAGAACCACTACCGCGTTAGCCGACGGCGCGGTTAAGGCCACGAGCACTAGCCCCATGACGCTCGAAAGGAGCAGCATCCTTGTCTTAGCCCTCAACGCGACCTCCTAGTTGATATCCGCCTGCTAGCGAACCGTCAGGCGTCACTTCGGCGTCTGGTAGGCGACGATGTAACCGCCCGTACCACCATTGACGGGGACATAGATCGTGTTGCGCGCGATCGATACGCCGCCTGCCTGCACGGGAATGGCGACATCCCCGATGTCGGGCGTCATCGGCCGCGCCAGAAGCAGGTTCCCCGTCTTCGCTTCGTAGGCGAGGACCATCGCTCCTCCGATCGGGCCGACGAACGCTCCCCCGCTCGGTGTGTAGACGACACCGTTCGCGTACGCGACGTTGTTGAACATGTTCAGTCCCATCGAGGGGGTTACCCACTCCTCGAAACCGGTGTCCTTGTCGAGCGCCCACAGCTGGCCCGGGGTGCCACCGGCCGCGTAGATGCGCTTTCCGTCGTAGGCGGAGCCTCCGCTCCGGGCTCCGGCGAACGGCGGGCCGGTCAGTTTCGTCCACACGTATTCCATGGTGTCGGCGGTGACTGTGTGGTAGATGCCCGAGCTCTGGCCATCGCCGACCATCTTCTGTCCGGTGGAGTCGAAGAAGATGTTGGGGGCCATCGCCATGTCGAGGTCGGGCAACTCGCACACTCCGACGTTGTGGCCGCTCGCGTCACACGCGGGCTTGTAGGTCCCGAGCGGAGGGAAGTACTGCTCGCCCGTTGCCTTGTACGAATCGACCACGTTCCCGAATGTCCGCCGGCTCGGGTCCACGTCTATCTTCAGGAGCGCGTTGGTGCGCGAATGTTCCTTGGCCGAGAAGGGATTGCCGGCGCCCTCGTATGCGTGTCCCGTGTCCATGTCGATCGCGGGTGCCGACCACATCGAGCCGCCCGCGTAATCGCGTTTGAAGTCTCTGTCGGGGATGCCGTACCCGACTGCGAGCACCTCACCGGATGCCTGATCGAGGATCACGAAGCTTCCCCGGCACTTCAAACGGTCCTCGCCGGAAGACAGTTCCGCGCCGATGCACGAGGTCCCCGTGGCCACCATGTCGCCGAATGCGACCGGGCTCCCTGTGACGTCCGACCCCTTCATCCGCGTGAGGGTGGTCTTCCACGAGATCTCGCCGGTGTGCTGGTCGAGGGCGATCATCAGTGGCGCGTCCGCTCGCGAGACGTCCGCGAAGACCTGTCCTTTAGCGACCGAGAGAGTCGTGACTGTGGCGGGCAGCTCCTTCTTCCACACGAGCTTGCCGTTGTCGGCGTTCATCGCGAACACCCAGCCCGATTGGGTACCGACATACACGCACCCGTCGGCGACCATCGGGGTGCTCTCGATTGTGCCTCCTCCACCTGCCTCGTCAACCGAGAAGACCCACGCGGGAGCGAGGTCGGCCACGTTATCCGTACCGATCACTTTCTCGTTCTCCTGATTACGCGTGTTGGCCAAGTCTTGGCCGTATATCGGCCAGTCCCCACCTGAATGGCCCGCGGACGCGCATCTCTCTGCTGCTAATGAATTACTTGGAACAACCAGCGACGCCATGAGGATCGTGCAAAAGACCAAACCCAGTTTCGTTGCGCGAGAACGGTTCACTTCGATCTCCTTACGCACTCGGCTCTACTAGTTCGAACGGCTTGCTCCCTTGTGCTATTTCCCTTTTGCCCGGTTCGATGCCCTTTCATGACGACAGAGCAGTCACATCTAGCTCTTCGGCACAGCGGCAGGAATACCCTTTTGCTCCCTTTCGTTGTCTATTGGGAGGACTCCGCACTGCCGGTTACGAAGTCATAAAGGCAAGCAGTCATTGGCAGGGGAGGTAGATCGTGAAAAAGACGGGATTCAAACCCGCTCTTGCTCTGGTTGTGACCCTCACGATGCTGCCGACCGGTGCGATAGCGACCGATGAAGCCCAGCCCGAACCCGGCGAGGCAAAATGTGCAGAGCATCGTCACTCGGGTGGCGACTGGCGCTCCTACGGCCAGAACCTGCGTAACACCAGAGCCCAACCTGACGAGAAAAAGATCGGCGCGGGCAACGTCAGCGGCCTCACCGCTAAGTGGGCTTTTAGTGCAGTAGATGAGGGCGGCACGGGAGCTTTTCAAACCACTCCAGTAGTCGCGGAGGGCTGCGTCTACATGACCACGGGAAGCGGCTTCATCTACGCGCTGAACGCGGACAGTGGAAAGGTCGTCTGGAAGGGTCGCTATGAAAAGACCGTCGAAGGAGTGTGTTGTGGAGCAACGCTCTTCGCTCCAACGGTCAAGGACGGCGTGCTTTATCAGCTGGTTTCTCGTAACCCCGAGACTGCCGGTAGCGGCAAGGGCCCTTACGCCATGGCGCTTGATGCTCACTCGGGCAAGGTCCTCTGGAGAAGCAAACCGGTAGCAACCGAGAAAGGCTCGTACACGAACGCGAGCGCGGTCCTATACAAAGGCCTCCTCCTTATGGGTATCTCAGGGCCCGAGGGGGGCGATCACAACATCGGCGGATACGCGATCTTGGACGCGAAGACCGGCGAGATCATCGTTCGAGTTCACACCGTTCCACACAGCATGGTCGAACAAGGCTATGGCGGTGGATCCATCTGGACGACGGCGGCGGTCGACGTAGAAACTGGTTACGCGTTTGCGGGCACGGGTCAACCGAGCCGTCCCTACGCCGAGCACCATCGCATCAACGCGATCGTCAAGATCGACCTCGACCGCGAGCGAAGCACTTTTGGTCGGATCGTGGACTCATACAAGGCGACGCCCGACAGTCGCACTCACAACACTGCCGCTTGCCAGGAAGGTCCACCAGAACTCGGCCACGCGACTTGCACGTACACCGACGTCGACTTCGGTGCATCACCCACATTGTTGAGAGATTCCTTCGGACGTCAGCTTGTCGTCGAGTACCAGAAGTCAGGCATCTTGCACGCGGCTTACACCGACGGCATGGTCGGTGCGTGGGAGACGATGCTCGCGCCTTTCGGCCATGCGCCGGGCAACTATGCCAGTACTGCAACGGACGGAACGAACATCTTCGGTGCGGGGACCTATCCCGGCCAAGTCATCTCAGTTCACCGTGATTACGGCGGGTACAACTGGGCGGTTCCGGTACCGACGGCCTTCGGCGCAAATCCTCTCGCTTACGCGAACGGTGTCGTCTACCACGCCGATGGCAAGGGCATCCTCTATGCACTCGATTCCGCCAGCGGTGTGCCACTCCTTCAGCGATCGATGCAAGCCGACGCGGGCGGCCAGTGCCTGAACGTCGGAGGCGGTGTCGCGATCGCGCGCAACATTGTCTACGCGGTATGCGGCGAACGCGGCGCAACCTTCTTCGGCCCAAGTGATGTCGAGACTGGATGGGTGATCGCCTACAAGCTTTAACGGGAGGAGGAGCCGCGCTGCTCGATCGCCGCTGCGATCTGCAAGGGCCGCGACTATGAACTTGCAGAGGAGAACGACGGGTCACCGCCTAACGGGCTTGCTGCCTCTGATCCTCGTCTTGAGCCTGCTCTCCCTTCCTGCATCGGCGGAGGACGTCCGCGCCGCACGCGGCGGTGCATCATGCGCCGACTCCGACCATCGCGGCGGTGACTGGCCGATGATGGGCCACGACCTTCGTCACAGGCGGCACCAACCCAAGGAGAAATTCATCACACCGGGTCGCGCGTCGACGCTCACCGCTAGCTGGGAGTTCACTCCAGAAGAAGGATCGACATTCAGCGGCACACCGGCCGTCGCCGGTGGATGCGTCTATGTCGGGAGCCAAAGCGGATGGGTGTATGCGATCAACGCCGACACCGGAGATCTGGTTTGGAAGCAGAGGGTCGAAGAAGACCCCGAGGTCGCCTTTTCCAGCGGGGCCGGAGGTATCAATGGGTCCCTCGCGCTGGCGAACGGGCTCGTTTATGCAAGCGTCGCGAATTACGAGAAGCCGTACATCGCCGCCCTTGATCAGGACACGGGCGATGTCCTGTGGGCGACGAGGACCGAACGGCAGACCGGGGCCGGGACGCAGGCCAGTGCAATCGTGTTCGGCGACGTGGTGATGGCCGGCTGGGACACCGCCGGGATCGAGTTCGACGCCGAGGCACGAAAGACCGCATACGGAGGCTTCGCCGTGATCGACGCGCGTACCGGAGAACTTCTTAAGCGTACCTACACGATCCCGATAAAGGAGCGCAAGAAGGGCTACAGCGGGGGAAACATCTGGTCGAGCTTCGCGGTCGATGAGAGAACCAAGTACGGGTACGTGGGGACCGCGGCTCCCTACTCACCGGCGCACGAGCACAACAGAACGAACGCGATCTTGAAGGTCGACCTCGATCGCTCCCGGCCGACGTTCGGGGAGATCGTCGATTCCTACAAGGGTGTCTTCGACACCTACTTCGAAAGCACGCGCGACCTTCCGTGCGTACCGCTGGCCCCCGGCAGCAATTTCGCGGAGGGAACGGGGCCGTGCCAGAAGCTCGATCTGGACTTCGCGGCGGCTCCCAACATCATGGACATCAAGGGCAAGACAGTGGTCGGCGAACTCCAGAAGGCGGGCGTTTACCACTTCGTTGATGCGAAGAGGATGAAGGGAATCCATCAGGTTGTCCTCGGCAACCCCGCGGCTGGTTTCGCTCCATCGAGCATCGGCAGTACCGCGTTCGACGGCTCCTCTGTATATGCGGTCAGTGGAAGCCAGAACGCTCTGGTCTCCTTGGATCACACAACCGGCGACTACAAATGGTTCTCCGAGACCATCGACACCCCCATCCACGCGAATCCCACCAGCACTGCGAACGGGGTCGTCTACACGTTGAACGGCAGCGGTGTGCTGACGGCCCACGACGTCAGGACAGGTGTCGTTGTGTTGTCCGCTTACGTGGGCTCAAGTCTGGGCTCGGGCGTCGCGGTGGCGCGCAACACGGTCTACACGGTGGGTGGAAGCGTCATCGCCTTGCGCCCCGATGAGACGCGGGAGGCCCAGGCGGAGCAGATGGATGACTTCCTCGACTCGCTGCCGACCCCTCCCACCACCCCGCACGTCGACAAGCCACCGGTTTGATGAGGACAAGGAGCTAAACGGGAGGAGGCAATCGCGCTGCCGCAAGAGCCAGAACGTCGCGAAGGAGGGATCCGATGAAGCGAACCGTCTCAATCCTCTTGACTTGCATCATGGTTGGTGGGTTCTTGATCGCACTGCCTTCTACGGCACCGGCGGCAAATAAGCCATGCATCAAAGGCGAAGAGAGCGGCGACCCCCGCGGGGGCGATTGGCCCTCCTACGGCCAAGATCTCTCCAACACCCGGAACCAGTCGGCCGAGAGGCTGATCGACGCCGGAAACCTGGAGTCCTTGCGCGCGAAGTGGGTGCTGTCGAGCATGGGCGCCGGCGGGATCGGTTCCTTCCAGTCGACGCCTGTCGTTGCCGGTCGGTGCATGTACGCAACCACCACGAGCGGGTCGATCTTTGCGGTGAACGCCGATACCGGCGAGCTCGTGTGGCACACCATCAAACAAACGACCGGGCCGCTGGCAGGGATCTTCGCCCCTTCCGTCGTGAACGACGTCCTCTACGCCACGGTCGGCCGGTCTGGCGCCCCGTATGTCATTGCTCTCGACGCGAATACGGGCAGTGAGCTGTGGAGGACCGACCTGTACCACGGGGTGTTCGATGCGGAGACGCATCCGATCATGAACTCGAGCATCGTTTACTTCGACGGGATGCTGTTCATCGCGTTATCGGGCACCGACAGCTTCAACTTCTCCCATCCGTCGTTCTTCCTCCTCGACGCCGAGGATGGAGCCATTCTCAAGAAGACCGTCGTCATCCCGCAGGAGTATTGGCTGGATGGCTACTCGGGCGGCGGCATCTGGACCACCGGGGTCGTGGATACCGCGACGAGGTCTCTCTTCGTAGGTACCGCCAACCCCTATAACAAGCGCAGAGAGCACAAGCACACGAACGCGATCGCAAAGATCGATCTCAATAGGAACTCCAAGACGTTCGGCGAGATCGTCGGTGCTTACAGGGGCGATAAGGACTACGACCCGAAGCTGTACAACACGCCGCAGTGCGAGTATCTCGGTGAGGCTCAGCTGGTTTGGTTCAGCTATTTCTGCGGTCAGCGAGACATCGACTTCGGAGCCTCGCCTAATCTCTACACGAATTCTGCCGGGGAAACGATCGTTGTGGAATTGCAGAAGTCGTGCACCGTCCACGCGATCTACGCGGACACGATGAAGCGGTTCTGGAAGGCGCATGAGATCGGACCCGGTCGCGGTGGCGCGGCCGGATGTGCGTCGACGACCGCGTACGACGACCACGCGATCTATGTCGTCGTCAACGACGGTGCGATGTTCGCTCTGGATCGTGATACGGGCGCGACGATCTGGAAGAAGCGCTACGGCGATCTGGGCTCGCATTACCAGCCGGTAACAGTGGCCAACGGCGTCGTATACACCGTCGGCAACAACGGACGCCTGTACGCGTTTGACACGACCAGCGGCAAGGTTCTTCTGCACGAGCGGCTCAAAGGTCCCGATGGAGAGACATGCGAAGGCACCTCGGGCGCGGGTGTCAGCGTGGCTCGGAACATGGTGTTCGTGGCATGCGATTCCATGTCCGGAACAGGGGTGGCCGTCCCGTTCGTGGGTCTAGTCGGCGGGGTGTTCGCCTATTCGCTCAAGGCCTAGTAAGAGTGAAGTTCACGGAGCGGAGCGGAACGCGACGACGTAGCCGTTGAGATCACCGGTCGGATCCAATCCTGAGTTCTGGATGCCGACGCGACGTAGACGGAGTCGCGCGCGATGCTCACGCCGCCAAACGATAACGTCGGGTCGGCACGATCCAATATGTTGCAAGCCACTCGCGCCCTTCTTCGTCGCCACGGGCGTGGCTGACGGCGATCTCGTAAATTCGTGCACCAGGTGGCGGCGCGGTATCGAGCACTCCGGGCAGGATAATCCGACCGTTTGCTCTGCTTCGCTGCCCCTAAGCGTCGCCCGCTACTACTGGCGGGGGCGAGTCGAACTCAACCTTAAGAGTGATTTCGCTGGCCGAAGGCAGGGTCCTGCGATGAAGACACCGAAGGATAGATAAAGGAAAAGGAGCGTCGCTATGAGAGCGGCGCGACCCGATCGGTCTGGAGGTGATGACCATGCGGGTCCGTATGGTGTTATCAGGCGCCCTGTGTTGTTCTCTGCTCCTCGCGGGCCTCTCGCCGTTCTCGCCGGTGGCCAGCGCCGCCAAAAAGGCCTCCTGCGCGGGTCCGAGCAAGGGCGGGGATTGGCCGGTCTTCCAGCACGACGTCACCGCTACCGGATCCCAGCCGAAGGAATCAACGATCGGCGTAGACAACGTCGGCGACCTCGAACTTGCGTGGGTCGCTCCCCTTGAGCTTGGTGAAGGAACCGAACAGACCTTCGCCGGGGCCGGCACGGTAGGGGTCGAGTCCCCACCGGTCGAGGACGGCGGCTGCGTCTACATCAGCACCCAGGAGGGCACGGTCTCTGCGTTCAACGTCAACAACGGCAAACTCGTCTGGAGCAAGTCCCTGCCGTCGGCAACCACCCTTTCTGTTGCGAACGGTCGCGTGTTCGCACAAAGCTCATCGATCCTGACCGCGATGGACGCGAAAACCGGAAAGACCATTTGGAAGGAGAATTTCACCCCCGGACCTGACTTCGGAGGGATCGGAAGCCCCCTTGCGTTTGAAGACTTCCTCGTGGCAGGGACTACCAACGGATCCCGCAAGGGTGGCGTGCCGGGACGAGAGCGGGTCGGGTACTACGCGATCGTCGATCAGGCGACCGGCAAGGTCGTCGCCAGCGGTTTCGATGTATCCAAAGAAGACCACAATCGTGGGATGGAGGGATCGGGATTCTGGAGCCACCCCACCTACGATCCCGAGGACAAGTACATCTACTTCGGCACCGCCGAACCGAGAAGCGTCGCCCCGGAGAATCCCCTGGCGAACGCACTCGTGAAGATCGATGCCGATCCGTCCAGGGCGACGTTCGGCAAGATCGTCGGCCACTTCCGAACGGCGCCTCTCAACGGCGATACCGCCAATACCCCGTTTGTGGGAGCGCTTTGGTGCGGACCCGACAACCCGGTTCCCACCACCGTTAGTGGGGTCCTCTGCCACGACGATTTCGACTGGGCCTCGTCTGCGCTGATCTACCGCGACTCCACCGGACGCAAGCTCCTCGGGTCCACGCACCCGAGCATGGATCCGCTGCCGAGATTGGGCGGAGCCTTCTTTGGTCCTCCCAAAGGCAACTTCTTCGCGATCGACCCGACCACTCCGCCGTCTTCGGACTTCGCGGGAAGCCGTATGAAGTCGGTTTGGTCGGCGCCGACGAGTGGTGCGCGTGCGGCCGTGGCCGCCTACGACGGGAGCAAGATCTACTACTCGAGTGGATACGATGGCGAGATCGTCGCGGTCGACAAGGACACAGGTGCGATCGCGTGGAAGGCATCGACGCTCGGCCTGAACTTGTGGCAGCACATCTCGGTGGCAAACGGCGTCGTCTACACCCCGTCGGGGGCACCAGGATTTCTCGTTTCGGCCGGTCCTGGGATGCTCCTTGCCTTCGACGCCAGGGACGGAACGCCGCTGCTCCAACGCCCGATGACGATGGACATCGGCGATGTCAGTCGCGGAACCGTCGCCGGTGGAGTGATCATCGCCCGCAACACCGTATTCGTCCCGACGAACGGAGCCGCGGGAGCTTATCTCGTCGCGTATCGGCTGCCGTCCCGATGAGCGTGGCCATGGCGGGCCACGTCCTCCTTGAGTTGTTGCTGTAAGCCTCGACTCCCCGTCGCCTTTTCGCTCGGCGCGAAAGGCATGGTTGACGGGGACCTCCTGCATCCAGGCCGAGGGCTCCTCTGGGGACGCGCGCCTCGCGTCCTGCGGGAGCTACCGCTCAAGGCCTAGTAAGAGTGAAGTTCACGGAGCGGAGCGGAACGCGACGACGTAGCCGTTGAGATCACCGGTCGGATCCAATCCTGAGTTCTGGATGCCGACCGCGACGTAGACGGTGTCGCGCGCGATGCTCACGCCGCCGAACGATAGCGTCGGGTCGGCACCGGTGTCCGCCCCCAGCGCGATCGGACGGTGCAACAACACCGCGCCGGTCGCGGCATCGTAGGCATCGAGAAAACCTTTGAGATCGACGGTGAACACCACACCCTTCGACGACGCCACCGGATGCCCGTAGTGCGCGCCGTCACCGACCGGAGCGGCCCAGCGAAGAGACCCGTCATCCGGTTCGAGGGAGAAGAGGTATCCAGGCGGCGCGGCACCGCCGTAGATCGCTTCTCCGTCGAACGCGGTCGAGACCCCGCCGAAAGGCTGGGGCATCCCCCATGACGCGCGCCACACACGCTTCATCGATGTCCCGTCGACGAGGTGATACCCACCTGACTTCTGGCTCGAACCGATCACAAGACGCCCGCCGGCAAGGCGAAACAGGTTCGGTGACGCGGCGAAGTCGAGGTCGATATCGCCGCACGCTCCGATACCGCGCCCCGTCGGCACGATCGGCGGGGGTGGTGGGATCGGCAGGTCGTAGCACGGGAGGTCTCTGAAACCCGGTAGGAAGTCATCGAACGTGTCGCCCTTGTAGGAGTCGATGATCTCCCCAAAAGAGGGGCGCCTTCGGTCGAGATCGATCTTGAGGATCGCGTTCGCGTTGGCATGCTCCTTCTGCGGCCGGAACGAGCTCCCGGTGCCCACATAGGCGTACCTCTTGCGTTCATCGATCGCCGGTACCGCGGTCACGGTCGCACCGGCGAAACCTTCCTTCCAGTCCCGCTCGGGGATCGTCCATGTCTTCGCGATGATGCTGCCGTCTCGTTCATCGAGCAGGACGAAACTGCCATGGAACTGGTTGCGTTGGGATTCGTCCGCGTGCTGGGCTGCATCACCGGAGACACCCACGAACACGAGACCGTCGTAGGCGACCGGACTCGAGAACGCGTCGGCGCCTGCCTGGCGGTCGACGACGGTGCGCCATAACACCTCCCCGTTAATGCGATCCAACGCCACCACATACGGCGCACCGACCTTCGAAACGAACGCGAACACGCGCTTCCCGGCAACATCCATCGAGGAGTTCACGACGCCGGTTCCGGGAAGATCGACGGCCCACACGGTCACGCCCGTCTCGGCGTTGATCGCGAAGGCCCACCCCTGGTTCGACGCGACGTACACGCAACCACCAGCCACAACGGGTGTGCCTGTGAAGTCGCCCCGACCTCCGGCGCCCTTCGAGGAGAAGCTCCACGCGGGAGCCAGTTGTGGCGCGGTCGAGGGATCAATCGCTCCCTGGTCTTGGTGACGAGTGTTCGAAAGATCGCGTCCGTAGAGAGGCCACTCGTTGCTGGGCGCACCGGCGGCGCAGGCGGATCGCTCGGCGGCGAGGAGACCTGCACTGACGAATAGCGTCGGCGCGGCCGCGAAGGCCACAACCAATGCGGGTATCCACCGACGGCGCGTTGATCGGCCCACAATCAATGGTTCTGCGAGTGCCGAGGCCTCTCCTTCGTGGGTGTTCGAGGGGAACGGCTCAGAGGTCGAACAAGGAACCCGTCAGCGCGTAAGGAAGCCCGTCGCCCAAGGTTGCGAACACTCCGAAGAACACGAGGCAGGCCGCGATCCCAATGACGTTCCGGAAGAAGAACCCGGTCTGCATCATCTTCTGCGGATCGGCGTCGGGCAGCTCCCAGAAGCGGTGGAAGTAGGCCGCTGCCAGCAAGAGGAACGCGATGATCATCAGCGCGCCGAGATCTGCCCATATCCCGAGGATGAGCGAAAGCCCTCCGAGGATGAGCCACAAGCCGGTGGGCCAACCTGCGATAGCGGGGAGCGGGAAGTTCATCTGCTTGGCGTAGCCCTCCATCCCGCTGCTCATCTTGATGTGGGCGCTCCAACCTGAGTATGCAAAAATTCCGCCGAACAGAACCCGCCCGATCAAGACCAGGACACCGGCCGCGTCGCTCATACCGCCCCCTCCGAGATCGCCGACGAACGTTCCCTACCTTCAACAGCAAAGCAGACACGAGATTCCCGTGCCGCCGGCGGGCTAGCGGCCCTCCTGCGAGGGCGCCGTAGGCGCGCGGGAGGGTCCGCAAGACAGTCGAGCGAGTGACTGGGTACTTCTAGCGGGGCGGCAGGTGTCCGGCCAGGGAGCGGATCTCGTCGAGCGCCTCGTCGGGCACCGTGACGTTGTACTTGCCGCCCGGCAAGCCTCGGTCAGGACGCATGTCGCCGTGATAGTCGCTGCCTCCGGACACGATCAAGCCCTTGGCGCGACCGAGCGCACGGAATGGTTCCTGATCGGCTTCGGGCATGTCGCCGTGATAGCCCTCGATGCCTCTGAGGCCGGCGCCGACGAGCGCGTCGACGAAGCGCTCGAGTTCGTCGGATGACAGGTTCAGAGTGAACGGATGGGCGAGCGCGGGTACGACGCTCGCCGACAGCATGAGCGCGATGGCTTCGTCAGGTTTCAGCAACTTCCGGGAGAGGTAGCCGGGCGCGCCTTTCGCGAGGTAGCGATCGAAGGCCGCCTGGTAGTCGGGCACCGCCCCGTGGCGTACGAGCACCGCGGCGAAGTGAGGGCGCCCGATCTGGGCCCCCGGCCCGCCCGCCTCGTTCTCGACCTCCTCGAACGTCATCGGGATTCCGAGCTCGTTGAGACGCTCGACCATCAGGGCGTTTCTGTTGGCACGGTGATGGCGCAGCTCGGCCAACTCGTCGCTGAGCGGGTTGTCGTGCTCGGGGATGAAGTAACCGAGCAGGTGCATCGTGGGCCGACCTCTCGGGTGATAGCCGCGCGACTCGAGGTCCTCGACATCACAAGAGATCTCCACGCCCCGGATGACCTCGACGCCGTGCTCACGGCCCGCGGCCTGGGCCTCGTTGAGCCCGAGATCATTGTCGTGATCCGTTACCGCCAGGCTCGTGATCCCGGCGGCGGCGGCCTTGATGACGAGCTCCGTGGGGGAGTCACCCCCATCGGAGGCCGTCGTATGGGTGTGGAGGTCGATCAAACCTCGATGTACTTGAGCTCGACGAGCTTGTCGATGACCTTCTGCGCCGATTCCTCTACGGACTCGGCGTCGGTCTTGCAGACGACCTCGGCTGCGCCCGGTGGCTCGTAAGGATCGTCGATCCCGGTGAAGCCTTTGATCTCGCCGGCGCGTGCCTTGGCGTAGAGGCCCTTGGTGTCACGCGCTTCACACACCTCCAGCGGTGCGTCGGCGAAGACCTCGACGAAGTCCTTGATCATGGCGCGCGCTTCCTCGCGGACGGCCGCGTAAGGAGATATCGCAGCGGTGATCACGAAGACTCCGTTGCGTTGCAGGAGATGTGCCACGAACGCGATGCGCCGGATGTTCGTGTCGCGGTCTTCCTTCGAGAACCCAAGGCCCTTGCTGAGATTCTCGCGCACGACGTCGCCGTCGAGGATCTCGATCGGAACCCCGGCCTCGAGGAGCTTGTCCTCGACGACGTGGGCGATCGATGTCTTGCCGGAGCCCGAGAGCCCCGTGAACCAGATGACGCAGCCCCGCTCGCGGTTCGCTTGCTTCATATACCTACCTCCTATTTCTTTAGGGCACTCGTGCCTCGCGCGCCCGGCGCGGGGTCGAGTCCGAACAGATCCAGGATCGTGTTGTGTACGTCCCAGAGATGTAGCCCTTCTTTACGGCCGGTCGCCTGCCCCGGCGCGTTGTGCATCACGAAGATCCCGAACTCGGCGTGGTTCGCCTCGTCGGGACCGGTGTCGTTCTCGAACGTGTAGACCGAGTTATGACCCAGTGAACCGACGCTTCGCCAGCGCAACTCGCCGAAGATGACGATGAGGTCCGGCGCGACGCCCTTGGTGTCCTTGTAGATCGCTTCCGGCTTGAGGGCCTTGTTGCCCATCGGGTTGCCCTCGTGGTCGACCATCCCCTCAATCTTTGCGACCAGCTCGTCGCGCAGGATTTCGTACTGGTCGGCTGGGATGATCCCGTTCGGCTCCCGTCCCGCGACGTTCAGGAACAGGCGCCCGTAGTAGCCGCCGTCTCCCCATGCCTTGGTCTGCGACCAGTCGATGTCCATCTTGCCGATCGGGGTGACCTCACTCGGCGCGTCGCCGTTGAACGCGAGGTATCCCTCGGCCTTCAGCCATTCGTTGAAGCAGACTCCCCCGACCATCGCCTTCGCGCCGTGGTCGGACACGACGAGCACGGTCGTATCGTCATCCGCGTGCTTGTTGAGTAGCTCTCCGATCTTGGTGTCGAGGAAGCGGTAGTACTCGCGCAGCGATTCCCTATAAGGATTGTCGGGCTCGTAACGCGGGTGGTTCGGGTCGATGAAGCTCCAGATGCCGTGGTTCAGGCGATCGGGGCCCATCTCGACCATCATGAAGAAGTCCCACGGCTTGTTCGCCAAGAGGTAATCCGCGGTTCTGAACTTCATGTCGGTCATCTTGTAGGCCTCGTCCAAGATGTATTGCGTGTCGTCGGTGCGGAAGTTGCGGATGTCGAAGATGAAATCGCCAACGTTGTCGACGAGTTCCTGCTTCAGATCTTTCGGATACGTGTATTCCGCGTCGTTCGTCGGCGTCAGGAAACAGCCGATCTGGATCCCCTTGACTGGCTTCGGAGGATACATCGGCGGCACCGACATGACGATGACGTCCTTGCCGGCGTCCGACAGGATGTCCCACACCGCGGGCTCCTTGACCTTGAAAGAGGTCGCGAACTCGAGCCCGTCGTAGGTGTGGTCCTTGCGATTCCGGAAGCCGTAGATCCCGAGTGTCCCGGGATCCTTCGACGTCATCATGCAGGCCCACGCCGGCACCGTGATGGGCGGGGTGATCGACTCCAAAGGCCCGAACATCCCGTTGTCGACGAGCTTCGCGAGGTTCGGAATCTCGTCCTTGTACTCGTCGAAGATGTGCTCGGGCGGCGCGCAATCGAGCCCGATAACCATCACTTTGCGACGGCCGTCGGAGCCGTTGCCGGATTTCTTGAGCTTGTCGAGTAAACCCATACCTATCCCCTAAGCCTTCGCCCGCTGGGCCTCGATGAGGATGCGTGCGACCTCCGGACGGGAGAACTCGTGCGGTGGCTCCTCGCCTTTCGTGAGCATCTCGCGCACCTGCGTGCCCGACAGGTGCACGTGGTGCTCCTTGTCGTGGGGGCACGTCTTGGCGGACGCCATCGACTCGCACGCGCGACAGAAGAACGTGTGCTCGAACTTGAGCGGCGTGATGTCGAGCTCGCCGGGCTCGAACTCGTCGAAGATCTGCTGCGCGTCGTAGGAGCCGTAGTAATCACCGACGCCCGCGTGGTCGCGGCCGACAATGAAGTGGGTGACGCCGTAGTTCTTGCGCAGCAGCGAGTGCCAGATCGCCTCGCGCGGCCCCCCGTACCGCATTGCCGCCGGGAAAACCGACAGGATGACGCGATCGCGCGGGTAGTAGTTCGCCATCAGCACCTCGTAGCACTGCATCCGCACCTCGGCAGGGATGTCATCGCCCTTCGTGCCGCCGACCAAGGGATGGATGATCAGTCCGTCGACGCCCTCGAGCGCGACCTTCGTGAGGTATTCATGCGCGCGGTGGATCGGGTTACGAGTCTGGAACGCAACGACGGTCTTCCAGCCACGCTTCGCGATCTCCTCACGAAGAACTAGCGGCGTGTTGCGGTACTCGGCGAACTCGTCTCCAAAGACGTTCTCGAGCACCGTTACTTCCCCACCGACGTACTTGGGCCCCGACTCGAAGATGTGCGCGACGCCGGGGTGACCGTCCTTGTCGGTCGTGCGATAGCACTGCTGCGCCTCGTGCTCTTCGTCGTAGTCGTAGATGTCCTCGATGTCGATGACCGCGACCGGACGGCCCTCGTGCGTGATTGCGGCGCGCTCCCCTACTTTCAGGTTCGCCAGTTCGGCGTCGGTGGCCGACAGCGTGATCGGAAGACTCCATGGCAACCCGTTCGCGAGACGCATCTCGTTGACGACCGAGATGTAGTCGGCTTTCGTCATGAAGCCACGGTTCGGCGACACTGCGCCGACCGCGAAGAGTTCGAGATCGGAGACGATCCGGCGCGAAGTAGCGGCGATCGTCGGCAACGCCGCGGCGGACTGGCGGAGAGACTCCAGCTCATCGTCTCCCGCCATACGGATCTCGAGAGCACCACCATGAGGAGTGATGCCGGGGACGTCCTTCAGGGTTTGCGGCATGCGCGCGTTCCTTTCAGTCTCGGGGCGGATCTAGAGAAAGAGGTGCAGCCGGACACTCCGGGCACACTCCTATAACACTCCAAGAGTAGCAGATAGAGCGTGATTCAACCTCGGGCGATCCGTCGGTTGACCGCGTCCAGGGTCGCCCGGACCGCCGCCTCGGTGACGGGCCCGCCCCGGATCAGGGCGGCACCGAGCATCTCGGCCCCGGCCCGCTCCTTCACGAGCACGAGTACCGCCTCCTCGCCCACGACGTTGACCATCGAAGCGCCGAGCAATGAGATGGTGTCGTCCCCGATGAGGCGAGCGACCGCCGACAAGGTTGCGTCCGCCAGCACCTTGAGCCCGTGAGGCGTCTTCTCTCCGCTCGCCGAACCGATGAGCTCGTCGGATTCGGAACCCAGAGCGACCTCGGCCTGCGACGACAGTGAAGAAGAGGTGAAGCTCACGCGCAGAACCGGAGGGCGTTCGCGCGTCGCGGGGCCCACGTCCGTTACGACGGTGTGAAGGGAGATGAGGTCTTCCCCCGGCCCCCGCGGGCCACGCATCCGGGCGTCCTGCTCGGCCAGCTCGGCGGCTCGTTCGAGGGTCTCGCGGTCGCCGAAGTGCGATTCGGCCTCGAGCTCGAAGACGTAGATGTGCTTGAGACTGGTGGAGAGGCCGAGGTTCGCGACCTCGGACTCGATCTGCTTCTGGATGAGCTGCAGGTCCTTACCCGCGTGGGTGAAGGCCTGGATCTCGGCAGGATCCCCCTTGCCGTCGGTCATGATCACGCAGCCGAGCACGCCCGGAAGGTCCTTGATCGAGGTTTCGAGCCCTACGAGATCCGCCATGGGCCGCAGTCTAGATGGCAGCGGCGGGGCCGGCATCGGCCCCTAGGGCGCCGCAAAACGAAGATGCACCCGCTGAGCCTTCATCCCGGCGGACCGGTTTACAACTCAACGGGTGCAGAAGGGAAGATAGCTACCGAAGCCTCCCTTCACAAGCCCCGATCCTGGGAATTCTTCGCGTTCCGCCACAAGATTTCGCGTTCTGGATTCCCTCCGAGGCAGAAGGAGGATGCCCCGGCAGGCTCGAACTGCTCCGGAGAAGGGCCTTCGCCGAAGGCTCTTCGATTGAGCGAGGGGCCAGCGGCACCGAAGCGTCCCTGGATCGACAAGCCCGCGTGGCGGTTGCTCGACCGGACCGGTCGTGTCAGGATGCCGCAGGTCCGGGGCCGAGGAGGCGTCAAAAAGAGGCGCAGGTGTGCTCGGACAGATAAGCGCTGGCGGCATGGGCGTAGGGGCATCAGGGGTCTTCGCGGGCTCGGTGGTCCCCAGGGGCAAGCAAACGAGAAAGGGAGTGCTTTTGCACGTAGGTCACGGTCGCGCGGTCGCCGTCACGCTCTTGGCGACCCTTCTCATCCCCGCGATCGCCGCCCCCGCTGGGGTTCGCAGCCGACTGCAAGAGATCGAAGAGCAGCGCGCCGCACTCGAACGCCGCATCGACGCGCACGAGGCTAAGGCCGGCACACTCACCGACAGCATCGACACCCTTAACGAGCAGATCACGGATCTGCAGATCGAGATGAACCGTCTCGACGCGCAGATCGACAAGATCACGTCGCGCGTCCATGCGGCTCAGACGCGCATCAACCAAACGCAAGCCCAGATCGACCGCATCAAGGACATCGCAACGGAACAGGCCATCGAGCTCTACAAGGCCGGAGCGACGGACGCAATCGAAGCTCTGCTCGACTCGAGTTCACTCGCAGAGCTCGATGCTCGCGCGGAGCTACTCGGCGTCGCGGCGCAGGAAAGCACGGGGGCCCTGATCCGTTATGGACGCCTTCGGGTCGAGATCCAAGCTCAGCACCGCGAGTTGTTCAAGCTCAAGGAAGAGTTGATGGCAGAGGTCAAGAGCCGGGCGATCTTCTCGGACCGCCTGTCCGACAAGAAGGCAACGCTCAACACGCATCTCGCCGAGTTGAGCAGGAAACTCGACTCCGAGCGCGCCCGTGAAGGGAACCTGCAAGACGAGTCGGATCGGATCCGGGGCAACCTCGAGGCGATCGCGGCGCGCAACTCCGTCGAGAAGCTTGGAACCTCCTCAGAGGGCTTCATCTGGCCCATCAACGGTTCTGTTACTTCGCCGTACGGATATCGCTGGGGCCGCATGCACACGGGAATCGACATCGACGGCTACACGGGTCAGCCGATGGTCGCGTCTAAGGAAGGCGTCGTCGTCATGGCCGAGTACTACTCGGGGTACGGGCTGACCGTCGTTATCGATCACGGTGGGGGCTACGCCACGCTCTACGCGCACCAGTCCCGGACGAATGTAAGCAACGGTCAGAGCGTCGACCAGGGCGACCTGGTGGGATGGGTGGGCTGCACCGGATCGTGCACCGGCGACCACCTTCACTTCGAGGTCCGCGCCAACGGAAGCCCCCGCAACCCGCTCGATTACCTGCCCTAGACCGTCTCGGGGATAGGACCCGCCTCGACGGGTAGATAGAGCATCATGCGCGTCGCAATCACCGGAGCAACCGGCAACGTTGGCACCAGCCTTCTTGCAGCCCTGGCCGATGATCCCCAGATCGACAACGTCGTCGGGATCGCGCGTCGGCTCCCGGCGATCTCATTTCCGAAGACCGAGTGGGTTCCGGCCGACATCACCAATCACGACCTCGCCCCACTGTTCCAGGGTTGCGACGCCGTCGTGCACCTTGCATGGTTGATCCAACCGTCGCGCGATCTCGACGAGCTCCGCCGGACGAACATCGAAGGGACGCGCGCGGTGCTACGCGCCGTGGCCGGCGCTGAAGTGCCGAATCTCATCTATGCGTCATCGATCGGCGCCTACTCCCCCGGTCCCAAGGATCGTCGCGTCGACGAGTCGTGGCCGACCGAAGGGGTCGCCACGTCCTTTTACTCGCGGCAAAAGGCCGAGACCGAACGCATGCTCGACGACTTCGAGCGCGAGATCCCTCAGGTCCGCGTGGTTCGGATGCGGCCGGCCTTGATCTTCAAGCGCGAGTCGGCTTCAAGTCAGCGCAGGTACTTCGCAGGTCCGTTGCTACCGAACGTGCTGATGCGACGACCCGCGATCCCACTGCTTCCCGTGACGGAACGGTTGGTCTTTCAGTGCATGCATTCCCTCGACGTCGCAGAGGCGTATCGCCTGGCGCTCGTCTCCGATGTGCGCGGCGCCTTCAACGTCGCCGCCGATCCGGTTCTTGGACCCGACGACCTTGCCGACATCTTCCACGCGCGCACAATCCACGTCTCGGAGAAACTGATCCGCAACGCAACGGCGATCTCGTGGCGGGCTCGGCTGCACCCGACGCCGGAGGGCTGGGTCGATCTCGCATTCGAGTCGCCGATCATGGATACGAGGCGCGCGTCGAGCGAACTTGGATGGACCCCCAAGTACTCGTCGCAGGAAACGTTGATAGAACTGCTCGAAGGGATACGTGACGGCACCGGTCTCGACACTCCTCCCCTCGCCCCTCGGGCGGGCGGCCCCGCTCGCATCAAGGAGTTCCTCTCGGGGATCGGCGGCCGTTGAAATGAGGGCCGTCGTGTGGCACGGCCGGGAAGACGTACGGGTCGACCGCGTCCCCGATCCCCGGATCGAGGAATCGACCGACGCGCTCGTTCGCATCACGTCGACGGCGATCTGCGGCTCCGATCTGCACCTCTATAGCAAACTCGGCCCCGTTATGAAGGAAGGCGACATCATCGGTCACGAGCCGATGGGGATCGTCGAAGAGGTTGGATCGTCCGTCGAGCACGTCGGACCGGGCGATCGAGTCGTGATCCCGTTCAACATCGCGTGCGGCGAGTGCTTCATGTGCAGTCGCGGTTTTCAATCGCAGTGCGAGACAACGCAGAACCGGACGACACGCAAGGGTGCGAGTCTCTTCGGTTACACGCATCTTTACGGCGCCGTTCCCGGAGCGCAGGCCGAGTACCTGCGCGTTCCCCAGGCCCACTACGGTCCGATCAAGGTTCCGGAGGGACCCCCCGACGAGCGTTTCCTGTTCCTCTCGGACGTACTGCCGACGGCATGGCAAGCCGTCGTCTATGCGCAGGTCGAGCCCGGCGACACAGTCGCCATCTTCGGCCTCGGTCCCATCGGCCAGATGGCGGCGCGCATCGCCCGCCATCTCGGTGCCGGCCGTGTCATCGGCGTCGATCCGGTGCCGGAACGTTTGGCACTTGCGGAACGCTACGGCGTCGAGACGGTCTCTTCGCAGGAACACCCGGTCAAGGTCATAGAGGAGATGACGAAGGGACGCGGAGCCGACGCCGCGATCGACGCCGTCGGCATGGAGGCGGAAGGTTCGCTCATGGATTCCGTGCTCGCCACCGTCAAGCTGCAGCCCGACCGCCTGATCGCCTTGCACCAGAGCATGGGCGCGGTACGGCGCGGAGGAACATTGTCGGTGGTGGGTGTGTACGCCGGCGTGATGCCGATGTTCCCGTTGGGTGATCTGTTCGACAAGCAGATCACGATCCGATGGGGCCAGGCGAACGTCAAGCGCTGGGTGGACGACATATTGCCCTTGCTGAACGACGAGGACCCACTCGGCACCCGGGACTTCGCTTCCCATACCCTGCCACTGGACGACGCGCCGCGCGCCTATGAGATGTTCCAGAAGAAAGAAGACAACGCGATCAAGGTCGTCCTTCGCCCATAAGTTTCGCGCGCTTGTCTGAAGGGAACAGTCTTTTTGCGGTTCAGAAAGCAGCCGCTTCCGCTCGATGGGGAGAGGGAGGCTCGGCGTGTCTTCGCAAAACGGCAATGGCCACAAGAACTTCTACGCCAACGGTGATGACCGGCGCTCGCCGCGCACCGTCCCGTTCATCCGCGACTGGATCACACGATTGCGTAGCAACGGCGCGGACTTCGATCCCGACGCCGCGCGGGCAGCGACCGAGGTCGCGTTCGCGGTTAGCCAGTCGACGTATTCGCCGAACGAGATCTTCCAGGCGGCGCGCGCGGCCTATTACCAGGTCTTGGCGTCGGAACGAAGCGGGCGATAGGAGAAACAGGCCGTCCTTGGCGGGTGTACCGTGAGATAGCCCCCTCCAGTCAGGGTTGCGTCAAGCCGCGGCGACACCTTAGCCAGTCCGGGCCCCTGCCAACTTGCCATCGCAAGGAACGCACATGCCCGACGGGTCAAGCCGCGGCCTCGAGATCTCTCCCGATGTCCTCCAGAAGCTTTCCGGAGTCCTCCTCACGCAGCAAACCCTCGAGGAGGTACTCCAGCTAGTCGTCGAGCTCGCCGAAGCCTCGATCCCTCTGGCGGATGCCGCCAGCGTCTCGGTGAAGACCGATGGCAAACGCATCACTCCTGCCTCCTCGAAGAAGATGGCTATGGAGCTCGATCAGCTCCAATACGACAACAACGAGGGCCCCTGCGTCGACGCGATGACCACCGGAAAAGAGATCCTGTCCTTCCCCTTGGAGCGAGCTCGATGGAGAACCTTCGCCACGGCGGCGATCGCCGACGGCGTGAACGGTATGTACTCGCTGCCTTTGCGTGCAGCCCGGGACACGATCGGAGCGTTGAATCTCTACTCCCGGAGCGACCATGGGCCGGCGGACAAAGAGCGGGATCTCGGAAGGATGTTCGCCGAGCAGGCCGCGGTGGTGGTTGCGAACAGCGCGGCCTTCAACGACGCGCGCAGATTGAGCGAGCAACTTCAGGAAGCTCTCGCAAGTCGGGACCTGATCGGCCAGGCGAAGGGGATCCTGATGCTGCGGGAGGGCTACGGCCCCCACGAGGCCTTCGACGCGCTGAAGAAGATGTCGCAGGATTCCAACATCAAGCTCCGCGACGTCGCCCGCCAAGTGGTGGAATCCGCTCACAAGTCCAAGTGACAGCGAGCTGACAGAATGGGCACATAAAGGACTTCCTTTAAAAGCTGTGGAGCAGTAGATTTCGTCCCGAGAGGTTGAGCCCCCAGCCCTCCCGTTTTTTCGCGGAGATGACGGGCGGCTCGAACCCTCGCTCCCCCCAAGAGCCGGCCCCGAGTCGCCCGGCAACTCCGCTTGTATTGCTGCCGCGAGGTGGAGGACCAGGCTGATGTCGAGCACCTATTTCTGTCGTAGCTGCAATAGGAACGTGCAGGTCGAGGACGGGGTCGCGGGGTCACCGTCCTGTCCCGTTTGCTCGTCACCCTTGATCGCCACCTTGACGATCGAGGACGAGGGCGATGCCAAGGCCCAGGCGAGCGAGTACTTCCTTGGGTAACTCGGCACCCACAGTGATGATCGTCGACGACGATCTCGAAGTACGGCATGCCCTGCGTCTGCTCTTCGAATTCGAACGTTTCGACGTCGTGGCCGAGGCGAGCCATGGCCTGCACGCGGTACCAGAGGCGATCGAGCAGCAGCCCGATTTCGTGATCCTCGACTACCGCATGCCCCTGATGAGCGGCGCGACCACGGCCGCCCTTATCCATGAGGCATGCCCGAATACGAGGGTCGTGGCCTTCTCGGCATACCTGGAAGAGCGACCGGAATGGGCGGATGCCTTCCTCAACAAGGACCGGATCGCCGAGATCGTCCCGCTCATCGGCCGCATGGTGGAGGTTCGGGCCGTCCCGTCGTGACAATCTAGAAGGCATGGGTCGGGGCCTTGCCGCTCTTTTCTGTCTGGTCATCGCAGCGTGCGCACCCGCGGATACTCCGGCGCGTGTTCCGATCGAGCCTGCCGGATCCTCGTGGTCGAGCGGAACCGACGCACCGATGGGACGCACCGAAGTGACCGCGACCCGACTCCGTCGCGACATCTACGTCATCGGAGGCTTCGTTCCCGACGGCGACGCGACAACCGCGCGCGTCGATGTCTATTCGATCGCCGACGACTCGTGGTCGACCGCGCCCGACCTGCCGATCGCCGTCAACCACGCGATGAGTGCGACCGTGGGCGGGCGCGTCTACGCGCTCGGCGGTTACCTGGGGCCGGGACTCACGAATCCGACACCGATGGCGTTCGTCCTTGCGGACGGTGCATGGAAGCCGATCCAGCCGATGCCCGCCCCGCGCGCCGCGGCCGCCGCGGTCGGTCTCGACGGCAAGATCCACGTTGTAGGCGGCGTCGCGGGAGACGGACTCGCCTCTAAGACGTTCGTATACAAGCCGACTCGCGACCGGTGGGTCCGCCGCCCGGGTCTTCACGTACCGCGCCACCACCTGGGCCTTGCGCGGTTGAAGGGACGGCTGTACGCGGTCGCCGGGCGCGAACAGGGCGGCGGCAATCTCGACGACTTCGAGCGCTACAACCCGCGCACGCGAACGTGGAAACGGTTACCCAGAGTACCGACACCGCGAAGCGGTAACGGCGCCGCGGCAACATCGAACGGATGGGTGATCGCGCTCGGAGGCGAGGGACCGAACGGCACGATCGGCGAGGTCGAAGCGTGGGATGTCGACGCGCGCCGCTGGCGCACGCTTCCGGATATGCCGACCCCGCGCCACGGTCTCGGTGTCGTCGCGCTCGGTCGACGCGCGTTCACGATGCTTGGTGGCCCGCAGCCAGGTTTTGCTTACTCGGCCGCCGTCGAGGTGCTAAGCGTCTAGCGCCCGGTCTCTGTTTGGTCGCATCATCCGCGGGTAGAAGCGCACCATGGACACCGGCGCCTGGGCGATGAGTTTCGTCATCGTCGTCGTCGTGGGGGTCACCGCATACCTCATCGGCACGCTCGCTCGAAGCATCCAGAACGAGAAGCACACGAGCATGCGGGTCTGGAAGAACTTCGGCTTGAGTTTGGCGTTCTGCCTCCTCTTCCTGATCACATGGCTCGCCCACGCGATCGCGCAGTGGCAGACCTACACCGACCAGCAGCGCGAACACAAAGAACCGGTCGAGATCGGTGACTTCGTGGCGGATTTCTCTCAAGCGACGCTGGAGAACTGGCAATCGGAGTTCCTGCAGCTCTTCTCCTTCACCATCCTCGCCGCCGTCCTGATCCACAAAGGCAGCGCCGAATCCAAAGATGGCACCGATCGCATCGAGGAGGCTCTCAAGCGGATCGAAGATCAACTGGGCACGGAACCGACTCGCAAAGGACAGGGTGGTGACAAGGACCTGCATGTCATCCCCGACGAGGCACAGGGTTGGCAACTGCGTGTGGCCGATTCCAACGAGCCCGAGGGTTATTACGACAAACAGGAAGAGGCCATCCGAGGGGGCCGCGAGCTCGCCGGCAAGCGGGGAGTCAAGCTACTGATCCATGGGCAAGACGGCGAGATCCGCGAGACAGAAGGAAGCAGTTCCTAGCCGAACTCCCTGAGCAGCGCCAGCTGACGGCTCTGCGCGATCAACGTTCCATCGCGCGCCCACATCTCGCCGTCCTCTTCGAAGAAACCCTCGGTGACGCGTTTCGTCTCGAACCGGCCGAGCAGCCAGTCGTACGGACGCGGCAACGTCGCACGGAAGTGCACGGTGAGATCGATGGTGGGCACCGCCGCCGGCGCCGAGAGTTTGGCAAAGATCGCGGGGTACAGACCGTCGGCGATCGTGGGCACCTGCAGGGCGTCCAGGGGACGTTCGTCTTTGAAGCGGATCCATGCCATGCCCTGGGCGCGGTCGGCTCCTGAGAACGGCATGAAGTCCGAGGCGGACCGATAATCGAAGTTGCGCGAGAACTCCGGGATCATCTCATCGGGCATCACGATCTCGGGGATGTCCTCGGGCATCTTTGCGTCGGGCATCGGCGCGTCGTCGAACGTCATCGACTCGCCTGCGGGTGCGAACGTGGCGAGGAAGGTGCTCATCAACTTGCCCCGCTGGAACATCCGTCCGCTCGCGAACGTAAACGTGCGTCCCTTCCTATCGAGTTGCACCTCGAACTCGACCGGCCCCTCCGCGGCGCGTCCGGGGAAGTGCACGCTCAGGGTCCGAGGTTGCAACTCATCGCCGACCACGTGCTGCAGGGCCCTGAGGCAGAGCGAAGACAGGAACCCTCCGTTGGGGCCGATGTAGATCCACCATCGATTATCGAGTTCACCGTGCAGGCGGCCGTCACCGCCCTCTTTGAGCTGCAGAGATTCGTCAAAGACGTGCATGGATCGGGAGGGTATCGGCTCAGCCCGGCGAGATTGACCGGGTACTTCTAGAGTTGTGCTTCGACCTCCATCTCGACCTTCCAGCGCTCGTCCAGGAAGCCCTTGACTACGACCATGGTCGATGCCGGGCGGATGCCGCGGAAAACACGACCGTGGGCGCGCGCGATCGCCTCCCAGTCGCCGGCATCGGTGAGATAGGTCCGGGTGCGGATGACATGAGCCGGTGACGCTCCAGCCTTGGTGAGCGCGGCGATGATGATCTCGAGACACCGGGCGGCCTGCCTCTCGGGATCGGGATCGACCGACCCATCAGGCCAGATCGGCGCAGTGCCTGAAACCTCGATCCGATCGCCGACCCGGACCGCGCGGCTGAAGCCGATCACTCCTTCGTAAGGAGAGCCCGAGGAAACGTTGAGTCGTGGCATCGCCGCAATCTAAGCCACGACGCGAAAGGACCCGGTCTTTCGACCGGGCCCTTTTGTGTTGCTGAGAGTGCCCTATAACGGCCCTCAGTTAGCACAGAACGGTTACATCATGCCGCCCATGCCACCCATACCGCCCATGCCGTGGTCGTGACCGGCCCCGGCCATGGGGTCTTCCTCTTCCGGCTTGTCGACGATCGTCGCTTCGGTCGTGAG